>NZ_JBIBHN010000020.1:0-146878 GCF_042957035.1 Streptomyces sp. NPDC008137
AGTTCTCAAGGAACGGTCGCTTCCTTTGTACTCACCCTCTCGGGCTTTCCTCCGGGCGCTTCCCTTCGGTCTTGCGTTTCCGACTCTATCAGATCCTTTTCGATCCGATTCCCTGTCGGCGGGATTTGCCGTGGGCCTTGGCTTTCGCCTGTCGGCCTTTCGACATTCACTACGTTAGCCGATTCGCCGTCCAACTCATAATCGAGTCCGTCGACATCGAATTCAGGCATGCGGGCATACCGAATTCGCCCCTGCTGAGGGGGGTGACTAGGTAGTGGGTTGGCCGCTTCCGAGTGCTGGCGATTGCCGTACCCGCTTCAGCGGCTCGGGCCACATTACGCACCTTGCGGGGACGCGTCAACTTCGGCGGCGCCTCGGGACATGGGCCCGATAGGGACTCACCGTCGGGTCGTCGGCGACCCAGAAGCGCCAGGGGTGGACAGCCCCGTCGCCGGACACACCGGTGCGAGGGCCGTTGAGTACCTGGTCGGAGGGCACAGGGGTGCCGGTCAGCATGCGGAGGGGGGTGTCCTCGGGGGTGCACGCGTCGGTGCCGTCCAGGGAGCGGTCCACGCCCAGGGCCGTCGCCAGTCGAGCGGGGCCTTTGGCCAGTTCCTTGTCGTTGCGGGCCGAGAGTCGACGGGTGCGTGCCAGTTCGACGCCCTCGATGATCTCGCCGGCGCGGAGCAGGACCGCGCTCGCCTTGTCCTCAGGGCCGCACACCAGGTTCATGCAGAACCACATGCCATAGGTGAAGTAGACGTAGACGTGCCCGGGCGGACCGAACATCACGTCGTTGCGGGCCGTGCGACCGCGATAGGCGTGGGAGCCGGGGTCGTCGGAGCCGTCGTAAGCCTCTACCTCTGTGAGGCGGAGGACGATCGGACCTTCCGGGGTGGTGCGTACCAGGATTCGGCCGAGGAGGTCAGGGGCGACATCGAGGACGGGCCGGTCGAAGAACTCCCTGGACAGGGGCGTACGGTCGGGGGTCGCGATCATGCCGTCCGAGGGTACTCAAAGACGGGTGGTGCGGCGGGGTGGCCAGCGGGCACCGGCCTTGCCAGGGTGAGGGCATGGAACCGGCCACGGCCGGATCGCGTTTGTATGGATCAAGGATCCACCCGTAGTGGGCGAGAGGGAGAGACATGGCGTTCAAGAAGCTGCTCGCGAGCCTGGGGGCCGGCGGGGCTTCGGTCGAGACGGTGCTGCACGAGGTCAACGTCGTCCCGGGCGGTGTCGTCCAGGGTGAGGTGCGGATCCAGGGCGGGTCCGTGAACCAGCAGATCGAGGGGCTCTCGGTCGGGCTGCAGGCCAAGGTCGAGGTGGAGAGCGGCGACCAGGAGTACAAGCAGGACATCGAGTTCACGAAGTCGCGGCTTGGCGGGGCGTTCGAGCTCCAGGCGAACGCGGTGCACGCGGTGCCGTTCGGGCTGGAGATCCCGTGGGAGACTCCGATCACGATGATCGACGGGCAGGCGCTGCGTGGCATGAACATCGGGGTGTCCACGGAGCTGGAGATCGCGCGGGCCGTGGACTCCGGTGACCTGGACCCGGTCAACGTGCACCCGCTGCCGGCGCAGAAGGCGATCCTGGACGCGTTCATCCAGCTGGGCTTCCGGTTCAAGAACGCGGACATGGAGCGCGGTGTCATCCGGGGTACACGGCAGAAGCTGCCGTTCTACCAGGAGATCGAGTTCTACCCGCCGCAGCAGTACCGGGGCCTGAACCAGGTCGAGCTGAGCTTCGTGGCCGACGAGCAGGCCATGGACGTGGTGCTCGAGATGGACAAGAAGCCGGGGCTGTTCAGCGAGGGCAGCGACACCTTCCGCTCCTTCAAGGTGGGGCTTCAGGACTACCAGGGCACCGACTGGACCGCGTACCTCAACCAGTGGCTGTCCGAGGTCGGCAGCAAGCGCAACTGGTTCTAGGCTCGGGGCTGACTGAACGAATCGATCAGGAGGTACCGAGGTGACCGAGCTCAAGCGGCGGCCGCTCCCCCACGACTTCCATCCGCCCGTACCGTCGTTCACGGTCACGAGCAAGGATGTCGAGGAGGGTGCGACGCTCCAGGACGCTCAGGTCTACGCGGCCGGCAACACCTCGCCGCAGTTGCGGTGGGAGGGCTTCCCGCCCGAGACCAAGAGTTTCGCCGTGACCTGCTACGACCCGGACGCCCCTACGGGCAGCGGGTTCTGGCACTGGGTGCTGTTCGACATCCCGGGCTCGGTGACCGAGCTGCCGGTGGGTGCGGGCAGCGGCGCGTTCGAGGGTCTGCCCGAGGGCGCGATCCAGGCGCGTAACGACTACGGGAGCAAGGAGTTCGGTGGTGCCGCGCCGCCGCCCGGCGACGGTCCGCACCGTTACGTCTTCACCGTGTACGCCGTGGATTCGGAGAAGCTCGGTCCGGATGCGGAGGCTTCGCCTGCCGTCGTGGGCTTCAACCTGCGGTTTCACACCATCGGGCGTGCCCAGCTGATCGGTGAGTACGAGGTGCCCGCCGAAGGCTGACCCGTCGTCCGGCGATCCCGGCGTTCACAGAACGTTTGCCCGCTCCTGGTCTTGGAATTGATCAGGAGCGGGCATTTTTGTTGCCGGGGGCACGGGGGTCACCCCCCCCGTGAGAGCAGCAGATATTGCGTTGTCCATCTCGGCGTGCCCGGCCAGAGTTGATCCCAGCCCGCCAGGGGGTGGGCCGGTGCACACGGGAGGTGGGCTGGTATGCGGGACACGCTGGTACTCAACGCGAGCTTCGAGCCGCTGTCGACGGTAACGCTGAACCGAGCCGTCGTTCTGGTGCTTCAGGACAAGGCCGTCGTCGAGCAGGCCCACCCCGAACTGCGGATGAGGGGAGCCGCGGTCGACATACCGGCGCCCCGAGTCATCAGGCTCTGCCAGTACGTACGGGTGCCCTTCCGAAGACGAGCACCGTGGTCGAGGCGGGGCGTGCTGGTCCGGGACCGGAACCGGTGCGCTTACTGCGGGAGGCGGGCGACGACGGTCGACCACGTGGTGCCGCGGTCGCGGGGCGGGCAGGACACGTGGCTGAACACGGTGGCCTCGTGTGCGGAGGACAATCACCGCAAGGCGAACCGGACTCCGGTGGAGGCGGGCATGCCGTTGCTTCGGGAGCCGTTCGAGCCGACTCCGGCGGACGCGATGCTGCTGGCGCTGGGGCAGGACGACTTCGACGCGCTGCCGGAGTGGCTGGCGCAGCCCGCCGCCTAGCTGTCATGCGAAGGGGGCCCGCTTCTCTGGGAAGCGGGCCCCCTTCGTGGGTGCCGGGTCAGTCGATGGACGGCTTCTCACGGCGTTCCTGGGCGGGGACGCCGGCTCCGGACGCGCCGCCGTTGCCGCCGGAACCGCCGCCGAGGCCGCCGAAGTTGCCCATGGCGCCCGAGAGGCCCTTGAGGGCGTCGCCGATTTCGCTGGGGACGATCCAGAGCTTGTTGGCGTCGCCCTCGGCGATCTTCGGGAGCATCTGGAGGTACTGGTAGGAGAGGAGCTTCTGGTCCGGGTCTCCGGCGTGGATGGCTTCGAAGACCGTACGGACGGCCTGGGCCTCGCCCTCGGCGCGCAGGGCGGCCGCCTTGGCCTCGCCTTCGGCGCGCAGGATCTGGGACTGCTTCTCACCTTCGGCGCGCAGGATCTCCGACTGCCGGACACCTTCGGCCTGGAGGATCGCGGCGCGCTTGTCGCGGTCGGCGCGCATCTGCTTCTCCATCGAGTCCTGGATGGAGGTGGGCGGTTCGATCGCCTTGAGCTCGACGCGGTTGACGCGGATGCCCCACTTGCCGGTGGCCTCGTCGAGGACGCCGCGCAGGGCCGCGTTGATCTCCTCGCGGGAGGTCAGGGTCCGCTCCAGGTCCATGCCGCCGATGATGTTGCGCAGCGTGGTGACGGTGAGCTGCTCGATCGCCTGGATGTAGCTGGCGACTTCGTAGGTCGCGGCCCGCGCGTCGGTCACCTGGTAGTAGATGACGGTGTCGATGTTGACCACCAGGTTGTCCTGGGTGATCACCGGCTGCGGCGGGAAGGGGACGACCTGTTCACGCAGGTCGATGCGGTTGCGGATGGTGTCGATGAACGGGACCACGATGTTGAGGCCCGCGTTGAGTGTCCGCGTGTAGCGGCCGAACCGCTCGACGATGGCCGCGCTGGCCTGTGGGATGACTTGGATCGTCTTGATCAGGGCGATGAAGACCAACACCACCAGAATGATCAGGACGATGATGACCGGTTCCATCGTCGTTCCCCGTGTCCCTTCTCCGCTGCGGCGCCTTCGGCAGATCTTATGGTTGTCGAAGATCTTGCTGGTCGAGTCTGACAGACCGTCGCGTACCTGGCGAGGAGTTCGCTCCGGTTACGTCCTGCGAGGTCACATGACGATCGCGGTGGCTCCTTCGATGTCCACGACGTCCACTTCCTGGCCTACTTCGTAAGCGCGGTCGGTGTCGAGGGCGCGGGCCGACCAGACCTCTCCGGCCAGCTTGATCCGGCCGCCGGAGGCGTCGACGCGTTCCAGGACGACGGCTTGTCTGCCTTTCAGCGCGTCCACGCCCGTCGCGAGTTGGGGCCGCTGGGCGCGATGCCGGTTCGCGATGGGCCGTACGACGGCGATGCCGGCGGTCGAGACGACGGCGAAGACCGCGACCTGGGCGACGGCTCCGCCACCGAAGACGCCGGTGACCGCCGCCGCGGCGACGGCTCCCACCGCCAGCATGCCGAGTTCGGGCATCGCGGTGACCACGAGCGCGATGCCGAGCGCTGCCGCGCCGATCAGCCACCACAGCCATGCGTCGATTTCCACATGGTCATGGTAGGTCCGACGCCCTGTCGCCGACAGGGCGCCCGGCGTGTGAAATGCCGTTCTTGCTCTGGCACTTGTGCGGCGCGGGGCCGGGTCAGGACAGCGGGAGGCCCTGTGCGGTCCAGCGCTCGCCCGCCTGTTCGACGACGAGCGGGAGGCCGAAGCAGAGGGAGAGGTTGCGGGAGGTGAGTTCGAGCTCCAGCGGGCCGGCGGCGAGGACCTTGCCCTGGCGGATCATGAGGACGTGGGTGAAGCCCGGGGGGATCTCCTCGACGTGGTGGGTGACCATGAGCATCGAGGGGGCGATGGGGTCGCGGGCGAGCCGGCCGAGGCGGCGGACGAGATCCTCGCGGCCGCCGAGGTCGAGTCCGGCGGCGGGCTCGTCGAGGAGGAGCAGCTCGGGGTCGGTCATCAGGGCGCGGGCGATGAGGGTGCGCTTGCGCTCGCCCTCGGAGAGCGAGCCGAACCTGCGCTCCAGGTAGTCGCTCATGCCGAGGCGGTCGAGGAAGGCGCGGGCGCGCCGCTCGTCGATCTCCTCGTAGTCCTCGTGCCAGGTGGCGGTCATGCCGTACGCGGCGGTCAGCACGGTCTCCAGGACCGTCTGGCGCTTGGGGAGCTTCTCTGTCATGGCAATGCCGGCCATGCCGATGCGCGGGCGCAGCTCGAAGACGTCGGTGCCGGGCCGGCCGAGGGTCTCGCCGAGGATGGCGGCGGTGCCCGAGCTGGGGAAGAGGTAGGTGGAAGCGAGGTTGAGGAGGGTGGTCTTGCCGGCGCCGTTCGGGCCCAGGATGACCCAGCGCTCGCCCTCCTTGACCGACCAGGAGACCTGGTCCACCAGAGCCCGGCCCTCGCGGACCACGGATACGTCCTGAAGCTCCAGAACATCGCTCATGAGCGCGTTGTCTCCCCTTGCAGTGTGGCCGGTCTCGGCTGTCGCGTAAGCCTGTGGCTCGGTCCGCCGCGCCGGTGGGCGCAGCCCTCCATGAAATCTACGCCACCGGTCGGTCCGGGCATTCCCTCGGTCCGGGTCTTGGGCTCTCTTAGGGTGGAGGCATGCTCTCGGAACCGCGTGCTGGACGTCTTGCAGCTTGGGGAAATGCCCTTTTGGCCGGACTTGTCTCACCTGATGACGCCGTGCTCGCCATCGTCGGCGAGGACGCGGTCCACCGGGTGGAGGGGCTTCCCGGGGAGTCGGCGCCCGTCGGACTGACGCTCGCGCTGGGGCGGCTGCGGACGCTCGGGGTGACCGGGCTGCGGCTCGCGCTGCCGGCGCCCGGGCATCCGCTGGGGCTGAGCGGGCCGCCGGAGTTCAACGCGCGGGCGCTGGACGCCGAGCAGGCGGTGGTCTGTTACGGCGCCGCGTTCGGGCTGGTGCCGGAGGTGTACGAGGCGGGGCCCGAGGGTGATGTGCATGTCGAGGTCGTATGGCATGTGCTGCCCGTGCGGGAGGCGCCGCCCGCGGATGTGCCGTCGCTGGGTGAGGCCGAGCGTGAGCTGGCGGAGGCCCTTCGAGAGGCGACGGAGGTGCTGACGCGGCTGGACGTGGCCGGGTCGGGGCCGGTGGCCGAGGCGGCGATCGATGCGTATCGGGCGCGGGCCGAGCGGGGGCGGGAGGTGCTGGCGCCGGGGTATCCGTCGCGGGCGGTGCGGGTGCTGGAGCTGGCGCAGCGGGTGGGGACGTTGATCGTGGTGGCGACGGAGAGTGGGCACGGGGGTGCGGTGAGTGCGTCTGAGATGGGGGCGCGGCGGGAGGCGTTGCGGCCGGTGGAGCGGACGGCTCGGCGGGCGCAGGTCGCGGCGTACAACTCCGTTGTGGAGGAGCGGGAGCGGGGGGTGCGGTGACGGTCGGGTGTCGGGTGGGCGCAGCTAGGGCCTGTCGTTTGGATCACGGCGCAGGGAATCGGCAGCACTTCTTCGACGCCGGTGAGCGGGGCCTGGTGCGTGCAGCTGCAAGGCGGAGGAGGGAGTCGACGCGGAGCGTCGGCGACCGACGAGAACGCGGCAGATGTGCGTGCCAGGCCCCGCGTCTGCGGCGTGATCCAAACGACAGGCCCTAGGCGAACGGCCTCCCAGGTGGGGCTGGGAGGCCGGGGTCACCTTCGGCTCGGAGGCGGAGGTGAAGTCAGTGGTTGACGGCGAGGTTGCCGAACGCCGGGTTCAGGACGCCGATGACGTTCACGCTGTTGCCGGAGACGTTGACCGGGACGTGCACCGGGGCCTGGACCACGTTGCCCGAGGCGACGCCCGGCGAGCCGATGGCGCTGCCGTCGGCGTGCGCGCCGTTCGTGGCGGAGGCCATGCCCGCACCGGCGGCCAGGAGTCCACCGGTCACCATCGTCACGGCAGCGGCCTTCTTCAGGTTCTTCACTTCTGAGCCCTCCTTGCGATCGCCGCGGCAGGCGCCGCGGCACGCTCTGGAGAACGGCGGAGATCCACCGAGGATGCGCCATGCGAGGGACATTCCCACGACAGTATGAATCTCGGTCCGGAGTGGAACCTTCCGCGTTGCCGTGGGGTGCGTGTGAGTCCATGAAACGTTCAGCCGGTCACGCCGTGGCGAACGGCCCACAGGGCGGCCTGGGTTCGGTCGGACAGGTCGAGTTTCATCAGGATGTTCGAGACGTGGGTCTTGACGGTCTTCTCGGAGAGGACGAGCGCGCGGGCGATCTCCCGGTTGGAGCGGCCGTCCGCTATCAGGCCGAGCACCTCGCGCTCCCGCTCGGTGAGCGAGCCGGCCCTTCCCGGCCCCGAGTTGGCCTCCTCCTGGGACAGCAGGGCGCCGGCCACCTCCGGCTGGAGGAGGATGTGCCCGGCGTGGACGGAGCGGATGGCTCCGGCGAGGGCGTCGGGGTCGACGTCCTTGTAGACGTATCCGGCGGCGCCCGCGCGCAGGGCCGGCACCACCGTGCGCTGCTCGGTGAAGCTGGTGACGACCAGTACGCGCGCGGGGTTGTCGAGTTCGCGGAGTCTGCGCAGGGCGGCGACACCGTCCATGCCCGGCATCTTGACGTCCATGAGGATGACGTCGGGCCTCAACTCCTCCGCTCGGTCGACTCCTTCGGCGCCGTCCGCGGCCTCGCCGACGACCTCGATGTCGTCCTGCACCTCGAGGAAGGTGCGCAGGCCCCGGCGGACGACCTGGTGGTCGTCGACGAGCAGTACCTTGATCGCGTCAGCCACCGGGGACCTCCATCTCGATCGTGGTGCCCTTGCCGGGCACCGATTCCACGGTCAGCGTGCCGCCGGCCCCGCTCGACCGGTCCCGCATGGAGACCAGGCCGAGATGGCGCCCCGCGCGCCGCACCGCCTGCGGGTCGAAGCCGCGGCCGTCGTCCGTGACCCGCAGGACGGCTCCGCCTCCGCGGCGGTCCAGGGTCACGTCGACGTGGTCGGCTCCGGAGTGGCGCAGGGCGTTGTGCAGGGCCTCCTGGGCGACGCGCAGGACGGCCTCCTCCTGGGAGGCGGGCAGGGCCTTCACTCCATGGCAGGCGAAGGTCACACGGGCGGTGTGGGCGCGGTCGAGGACCTGGACCTGCGTGCGCAGGGTGGCCACGAGGCCGTCCTCGTCGAGGGCCGCGGGGCGCAACTCGACGACCGCGGCACGCAGTTCGTCGGCGGCTTCGGCGGCCAGCACCGCCACCTGGTGGAGTTCGCCCTTGGCGCGGGAGGGGTCCCGGTCCACCAGGCGGGCCGCGGCCTGGGCGGTCAGGCGGAGGGAGAACAGCTTCTGGCTGACCGCGTCGTGCAGTTCGTGGGCGAGGCGGGAGCGCTCCTCGGCGATGGTCAGTTCGCGGCTGCGTTCGTAGAGGCGGGCGTTGGTGAGGGCGATCGCGGCGTGCTGGGCGAGGATGCCGAGGAGTTCCTCGTCGTCCGCCGTGAAGCCGCAGCCGCCTTCGGGCTTCTCGCAGTTCTTGTTCGCGAGGAACAGGGCGCCTATGACCTCGTCGCCGTCGCGGATCGGCAGGCCCAGGAAGTCGATCAGGTCGGGGTGGGCCTTCGGCCAGCCCTCGAAGCGGGGGTCCTTGCGGACGTCGGCGAGGCGCTCGGACCTGGCCTCGTGCAGCATCGAGGCGAGGATGCCGTGCTGGCGCGGGAGCGGGCCGATGGCCTTCCACTGTTCCTCGCTGACGCCGTCGACCACGAACTGGGCGAAGCCTCCGTGGTCGTCCGGCACGCCGAGCGCGGCGTACTGCGCGTCGAGCAGCTCGCGGGCCGAGGCGGTGATCGTCTTGAGGACGTCGCGCACCTCGAGATGCCTGCTCATGGCCAGCAGCGCGGAGCTCACCGCGGCGAGGCCGGACCGGGGACCGTGACTCATGTCATCACGGTACCGGCGGGCTGTGACAGCGCGGATCGGACCGGTGGCGGCGGGTGCCCGGTCCGGTGGGCCTAGGTCGCGAGGCCGAGTCGGCAGGGCTGCGCGGTCTAGGACCGGGGGCGCCGGGCCTGTGGCGTAGGGCGAAGGGACCCGGTGGTTTGCGGCCCCCGTCCGAGGTGGTCCGGGCGGCTCCATTCCTACGTTGAGAGCACGCGATCACGACGAGGGAGCCGATCATGCCGGTTGCGATCATCACCGGAGCGTCGAAGGGCCTGGGCCGTGCGCTCGCCGAGGCGCTGGCCGGGCGGGGCTGGGACCTGGTGCTCGATGCCAGGGGTGCCGAGGCGCTGGCTGAGGCGGCCGGGGCCGTCTCCGCGCACGGCACGCGCGTGACCGCCCTGCCCGGGGACGTCACCGACGCCGGACACCGGGCGGAGCTGGTGTCGGCGGCGTGGCGGCTGGGCGGCGTCGACCTGCTGGTGCACAACGCGAGCGCGCTGGGTGCCGAGCCGCTGGTGCGGCTGGAGGAGCTGTCCCTGGAGGGGCTGCGCCGGGCGCTGGAGGTGAACCTGGTGGCGGGTCTCGGCCTGGTCCAGGAGGCGCTGCCGCTGCTGCGGGCTTCGGGGGCGGGCACGGTCGTCGCCGTCAGCTCGGACGCGGCCGCCGAGGCGTACGGGACCTGGGGCGGCTACGGGGCGTCCAAGGCGGCCCTGGACCAGCTGGTGGCGGTGCTCGCCGTGGAGGAGCCGGGGCTGCGGGTCTGGGCGGTGGATCCCGGGGACATGGCCACGGACCTGTACGCGGCGGCCGTACCGGACGATCATGATCCGCGGCCGGCGCCGGCTGCCGTGGTGCCGGGGTTCCTGCGGCTGCTGGACGAGCGCCCGGCGAGCGGGCGGTACGGGGCTCCGGCCCTGCTGGACGGGGCCCGATGACACCGGCCGTGCGGGTACCGGAGGAACTGTCGGCCCGGGTGCCGGTCGAGCAGCGGGGGCCCGGGCTGGACCGGGACGCCGTACGGATGCTGGTGTCGCGGGGTGCGGGGGTGGCGCATCACACGTTCACGGAGCTGCCGCGGCTGCTGCGGGCGGGGGATCTGCTCGTGGTCAACACCTCGGCCACGCTGGCGGCGGCCGTCGACGGGTGGGTCGGGCACGCGCGCGTGGTGGTGCACTTCTCCACCTCCGGGGACGACGGTCGCTGGGCGGTGGAGCTGCGGGAGCCCGACGGGCTGGGCACCACGCGCGCGCGTGCGGCCGGGCCCGCGGGTTCGGAGGTGCGTCTGCCGGGTGGGGTCCGGCTGGTGCTGGAGGAGCCGCTGAGCGGGCGGAGCGGGCGGCTGTGGTGGGTGCGGGTGTCCGGGCCCGGGGTTCCGGGGCTGCTGCGGGAGCACGGGCGGCCCATTCGCTACTCCTACACGGTGCGGGACCAGCCGCTGTCCGTCTACCAGACGGTGTTCGCGCTGCCGTCGGCGGACGGGGCGGGCAGCGCGGAGATGCCGAGTGCGGCGCGGCCCTTCACGGCGCGGCTGGTGGCGGAGCTGGTGAGCCGGGGGGTGGGGTTCGCGCCGGTCACGCTGCACACGGGGGTGTCGTCGGCGGAGGCGCACGAGCCGCCGTATCCCGAGCGCTTCGCGGTGACCGGGGCGTCGGCGCGGCTGATCAACGCCGCGAAGGCCGGCGCGGGCCGGGTTCTCGCGGTCGGGACGACGGCGGTGCGGGCCGTGGAGTCGGCGGCGGGTGCCGACGGGATCGTACGCCCGCGGGCGGGGTGGACCGACCTGGTGGTGACCCCGGAGCGCGGGGTGCGGGTGGTGGACGGGCTGCTGACCGGGCTGCACGAGCCGGAGGCCTCGCATCTGCTGATGCTGGAGGCGGTCGCGGGGCGGACGGCGATCGAGCGGGGATACGAGGCCGCGTTGCAAGGCCGCTACCTGTGGCACGAGTTCGGGGACGTGCACCTCGTACTTCGCTGACCGGCCCTCACACAGAGCATCGCTTGTGCAACTGGACGTGAGACTGATCTAGGAGCCATGTGAGCCCTCGCATAGGACCCACGTCACGTACGAAGGGACGTAGGAGACAAAGGCGCCCCTATTGAGCGGCTCGTACGGTCCAATCTGTCCCGATTTACCCATCCCTGATCCACTATCTCCCTTCGTACGTCACACCTTTGCCACGCCATTTTGCGGCCGCTAAGAATGGCTGCCGTCGCTCAGCGCCGTGGGTTCACCTCCGCGGCGTTTGTGTCGGAAACACACCGAGTCCAACGCCGGACGCCGAGCGACTCCCGCGCTATTCGAAGAGGTCCAACCACCATGCCCAAGAACATCTTCAGCCGTGGCCCCAGTCGTAACCTCACCCGTCACCACAAGATCGCCATGGCGGGTGTCGCCACCCTCGGCGCCGCCGCCATCGGGTTCTCCGCGGTGCCGAGCGGTGCTTCGACGAAGACCACGACGGAAGCCGCTCAGTCGGCTCCGGTGGCGTTCAGCAACCAGCAGATCAAGGACGTGAAGGCGAGCGTCACCGACCAGATGGCCGGTGCCAGCCTGAAGGCCGAGCAGATCGAGGCGAAGAAGAAGGCCGACGCCGCGGCTGCCGCCAAGAAGAAGGCCGCCGCCGAGGCCGCGAAGAAGAAGGCCGAGGCCGCGCGCGAGGCGAAGGAGGCCGCGAGCCGCGACGCCAAGCGCGCCGAGGCCAAGAAGGCCGCCAAGAAGACCTACCCGAACAACCTCGACGGCTGGATCCGCGAGTCGCTCGACATCCTGAAGAAGCACGACATCCCGGCGTCCTACGACGGCATCCACCGCAACATCATCCGCGAGTCGTCCGGTGACCCGAAGGCCATCAACAACTGGGACATCAACGCCATCAACGGCATCCCGTCGAAGGGTCTGCTGCAGGTCATCCCGCCGACCTTCAAGACCTGGCACGTCCCCGGCACCTCCTGGGACATCTACGACCCGGTAGCCAACATCACCGCCGCCTGTAACTACGCGGCCGACAAGTACGGCTCGATGGACAACGTCGACAGCGCGTACTGAGGTAGCGCGGACCTCTGCTCGCTGAACGAGAACGCCGAAGGGCGGCACCCTCCTGACGGGGTGCCGCCCTTCGGGGCGTCGTGCGACGGAGACTACTTGCGCATGACCTCGGGCTCGTGGCGGCGCAGGAAGCGGGCCACGAAGAAGCCGCAGAGCACACCCAGCGCGAGCAGCGCGCCCATGTCCATGGCCCAGGCCCCGACCGTGTGCTCCCACAGCGGGTCGTTGTCGCCGGCGGTCTCCGGCGGGGCGATCTTGTTGAAGTCCAGCGTGGCACCGGAGGCGGCGACCGCCCAGCGCGACGGCATCAGGAACGAGAACTGGTTGACGCCGATCGAGCCGTGCAGCGTGAACAGGCAGCCCGTGAAGACGACCTGGATGATGGCGAACATCACCAGCAGCGGCATGGTCTTCTCCGCGGTCTTCACCAGCGACGAGATGATCAGGCCGAACATCATCGAGGTGAAGCCCAGGGCCATGATCGGCACGGACAGCTCGACGAGGGTCGCGCTGCCGAAGACCAGGCCCTCTTCGGGGATCTCCCGGCTGGAGAAGCCGATGACGCCGACCAGCAGGCCCTGCAGCACGGTGATCATGCCGAGCACGAACACCTTGGACATCAGATACGCCGAGCGGGACAGGCCGGTCGCACGCTCCCGCTCGTAGATGACCCGTTCCTTGATCAGCTCACGGACGGAGTTCGCCGCGCCCGCGAAGCAGGCGCCGACCGCGAGGATCAGCAGGACCGTGGTGGCGGTGCCGTTCGGGATGATCCGGCCCGTCTGCGGGTTGACCGGGTTCGGCAGCAGGCCCCGGTCCGCGTCGATGAGCAGGCTGACCGCGCCCAGCACGGCCGGCAGGATCACCATCAGGGCGAGGAAGCCCTTGTCGGACGCGATCACCGAGACGTAGCGCCGCACCAGTGTGACGAACTGCGACATCCAGCCCTGTGGCTTCGGCGGCTTCATCGCCTGCATGGGCGGAACCTGTACGGACTGCGGCGCCACCGCGTCGATGTCCGCGGCGTACATCTGGTAGTGCTGCGAGCCCTTCCAGCGGCCCGCCCAGTCGTAGTCGCGGTAGTTCTCGAAGGCGGAGAAGACATCGGCCCAGGTGTCGTAGCCGAAGAAGTTCAGCGCCTCCTCGGGCGGGCCGAAGTAGGCGACGGCACCGCCCGGGGCCATCACGAGGAGCTTGTCGCAGATCGCCAGCTCGGCCACGGAGTGGGTGACGACAAGGACCGTGCGGCCGTCGTCGGCGAGGCCGCGCAGCAGCTGCATGACGTCGCGGTCCATGCCCGGGTCGAGGCCGGAGGTGGGCTCGTCCAGGAAGATCAGCGAGGGCTTGGTGAGCAGCTCCAGGGCCACCGAGACGCGCTTGCGCTGGCCGCCGGAGAGGGAGGTGACCTTCTTCTCCTTGTGGATGTCGAGCTTCAGCTCGCGCAGCACCTCGTCGATACGGGCCTCACGCTCGCCGGCCGTGGTGTCGGCCGGGAAGCGGAGCTTGGCCGCGTACTTGAGGGCCTTCTTGACGGTCAGTTCCTTGTGCAGGATGTCGTCCTGCGGGACGAGACCGATGCGCTGGCGCAGCTCGGCGAACTGCTTGTAGAGGTTCCGGTTGTCGTAGAGGACCTCGCCCTGGTCGGCCGGGCGGTAGCCGGTGAGCGCCTTGAGCAGGGTCGACTTGCCGGAGCCGGACGGGCCGATGACGGCGATGAGCGACTTCTCGGGGACGCCGAAGGAGACGTCCTTGAGGATCTGCTTGCCGCCGTCGACCGTGACGGTCAGATGGCGGGCGGAGAAGGACACCTCACCGGTGTCGACGAACTCCTCGAGCCGGTCGCCGACGATCCGGAACGTCGAGTGGCCGACGCCGACGACATCGGCCGGGCCGAGCAACTGCCCGCCGCCCTTGGGGATCGGCAGACCGTTGACGTACGTGCCGTTGTGGGAGCCGAGGTCGCGGATCTCCATGCGGCCGTCGGGCGTGGCGTGGAACTCGGCGTGGTGCCGGGAGACCTGCAGGTCGGAGACGACCAGCTCGTTCTCCAGGGCACGGCCGATGCGCATCACGCGACCGAGGGAGAACTGGTGGAACGTGGTGGGGCTGCGGTCGCCGTGGGCCGGCGGTGCCCCCGCGGCGCCGCCGGGAGTCTGCTGCTGCGGGATGTGCCCGCCGGGATGCGGCTGCTGAGGCTGCTGCCAGCCGGCCTGCGGAGCCTGCTGCTGGGAGGGCGCCTGCTGGGCCCAGCCGGGGTTCGCGCCCTGCGCGGCGTACGGCTGCTGCTGCGGCTGGGCCTGCGGCGTTGCGACGGAGGCTGCGGCTCCGGAGAGGTTCAGACGCGGTCCGTCGGTGGCGTTGCCCAGGTTCACCGCCGAGCCGGGGCCGAGCTCCAGGTGGTGGATCCGCTGACCCTGCACGAACGTGCCGTTGGTGCTGCCATGGTCCTCGATGACCCAACTGCGGCCGTTGAAACTGACCGTGGCGTGACGCCAGGAGACCCTGGCGTCGTCGAAGACGACGTCCCCCTGCGGATCACGTCCGAGGGTGTAAGCCCTGGACGGATCGAGCGTCCAGGTACGTCCGTTTGATTCCAGTACGAGTTCCGGCACTCCATGCCCCACTGAGTTGTCCCCCGAGTTACCCCCGACATGGGGAGTCTAGGGATGTCGAACATCGGGGGGAACTATTTCAGTAGCGGCCCCCTGACCGAAAGTCGGGCCTTGTGAAGACCGCGTTCGGACGCCTCGGCCGATTCCGTTGACGGGGTTGAAACCGGGCCGGAGAGTGGTATTTCGTCGCGAGGGGGACATGCTCGGAGTTCCCGCCGCGTAGCGGATCGGGGGGTCTGCCATGGGTGCCGGTACAGGTGTCGAGAGGGCGAGTGACGGCACGCGCGTGCCGTGGGGGGACGTGCTGATGTCCGCCGTCGCCGCTGTGAGCTGGGCGTTGATCGGAATGGCGGGCACGGCGGCGCTGGGGCTGCGGCTGCTGGAGGCGGACGCGGCGGGCTCGTTGGGGCCGATGACCGCGGCGGTGGTGGCCCTAGGGGCGGGTGGTTCGGTCACTCCGTCCGGAGATGTGTCGGTGTTCGGCCTCACGGGCGCGGAGGCGGACACGGCCGTCGAGATCACGCCACTGGGGGTGAGCCTGGTCGGGGCGCTGCTGCTGTCGTACTTCTTCCTTCGGTCCCTGCGGGCGGCGGGAGTTGTGATATCACCGGCCGAACTCCTGGCGCGTGCCGGTGCGGTGGTCGCGTTGTTCGTGGCGATGCTGGGCGGGCTGGCCTGGGCGGGGCACGACGTCATCACGATCGACGGCGGCTCGCTGGGGCTGGACGACCTGACCGGCGGAGGTGGAGCGGGAGGCGGCGGCCTGGACATCCCCGGGCTCGGGAGCGTCGGGGACATCGGCGGGCTGCTGCCGGACCGGATCGGGGATCTGGTGGACGCGCGGGCGGCGGTCGGTTTCTCGGTCGACACCGTCCCCACGCTGTTCGGCGGGCTCGGCTGGTCGGCCGGGATCCTCCTCGTCGCCCTGCTGGCCTCGCGCCGCACGCCGCTGCCCCGGGGGTGGGAGGCCGTGCACCGGGCGGTACGACCGGCCGTTTCCGCGGTGGTGACCGTGCTGCTGGTGGCCGTGGCGGCCGGGTTCGCCGCGGCGGCGTACGCGGCGAGCGGCGACGACCATCCCGAGCGCATCGCCGGCGCGGCGCTGCTCGGGGCGCCGAACGGGGTGTGGGTGGGCGTCCCGATCGGCCTGTTCGTGCCGTGGGACGGACGGGCCACGGGGGAACTGACCCGTTTCCTGCCGGACCCGCTGGACGATCTGCTCGTGGGCCGCCCCGACCAGCAGGTGACGCTGGGCAGGCTGGCCGAGCTGGACGGGCAGGTGTGGCTGCTCGGGGTGGCAGCGGCTCTGATGATGCTGCTGGCGGGGGTCCTGACGGCGGTGCGGTCGCCGGTGGGGAGCATCCCGGGGACGGCGGTACGGGGTTCCGGTGCCCTCGGTTTCGCGGGCCGGTGCGCGCTGCGGCTGGGGGTCGTGACCGCGCTGGCCCTGCCGTTGCTGGCCTGGCTGACGGATGTGTCCGTGACCGCCTCCCTGTCCGTACTCGGCTTCGACGCGTTCGGCGCGGGCATCGAACTGCACGGGCACCTCGGCATGGCCCTGCTGCTGGGCGCGGTGTGGGGTGCGGGGGCCGGGGCCGTGGGGGCGTTGCTGGCGTGGGCGAGCGGGGCCGCGGGGCGGTCGGCGGCGGCGTTGGCCCGGGGGGACGGGGCGGCAGGGGCGGGGGGTGGTTCGGGGGTGGGCCGGTACGGCGAGGGCCAGGGTTGGCGCGGCGTGGCGGGGCGGCAGGGCGAGGGCTCGGGCCGGTACGCCGAGGGCACCAGCTGGCCCAGCGAGGCCCGGCGGGACAACGACGAGGGCACGGCCCGGCAGGGCGAGGGCATCGGGCGTTCCGGGAACCAGGGCGATCCGCAGGGCCGGCCGGCGTCGCACGGGAGGGAAGCCGGACCCTACGCGCCGGGTACGCCGTACCGGCCCCCGAACCCCGCCACCAATCCGTACCTCAGGGTTCCGGACGAACTGCGAAATCCGGAGGACGCGCGGCCCGGGGACGCGCGCCGGGGCCCGCATGACGAAGGTCGGCCGGACGGAGGACGGTCGCACACACCGGACGCGGGACGGCCGGACACCAGGGCAACCGAGCCCGGGAACGGCGACGTGTACGGCGCGCCCACCGTGGCACGTCCGGTCGGGCCGCCTCCGCGTGGCCCCCGCCGGCCGCCCGGCCCACGGGGCGGGAACGGGCCGCCGGCCCGGCCGGACGACGGGCCGCCACCCCCGCCTCCTCCTCCGCCACCGCGGAAACCGCGAGGCGGGAGGTGATCCGGAGGCCGGAGGGACGCCGTACCGGTACGTAAGATTCACGCCGTCGACGCGACACCCAGTGTTCGCTGTCCGCCAGCCGGACCTCACGGGCGGTGTGACCTGCCCGCCGGATACGGTGGAACCACCATGAGCGCATCGCAGACCTCGTCCTCTGACGTCCCCACCCTCCTTGTCAAGATCTTCGGCAAGGACAGGCCGGGCATCACGGCCGGCCTCTTCGACACCCTCGCCGCCTACTCCGTCGACGTCGTCGACATCGAGCAGGTCGTCACCCGTGGCCGGATGGTGCTGTGCGCGCTCGTGACCGAGCCGCCCCCCGGTCTCGAGGGAGACCTGCGGGCGACCGTCCACAGCTGGGCCGAGTCGATGAAGATGCAGGCCGAGATCATCTCCGGCCTCGGCGACAACCGGCCGCGCGGACTGGGCCGCTCCCTGGTCACCGTGCTCGGGCATCCGCTCACCTCGGAGGCGACCGCCGCGGTCACCGCGCGGATCACCAGGACCGGCGGCAACATCGACCGTATCTTCCGGCTCGCCAAGTACCCCGTGACCGCGGTCGAGTTCGCCGTGTCCGGCGTGGAGACCGAGCCGCTGCGCACCGCCCTGGCACCCGACGCGGCGAAGCTCGGCATCGACGTGGCGGTGGTCGCCGCCGGTCTGTACCGGCGTGCGCAGCGCCTGGTCGTCATGGACGTCGACTCGACGCTCATCCAGGACGAGGTCATCGAACTGTTCGCCGCGCACGCCGGCTGCGAGGACAAGGTCGCCGAGGTGACGGCTGCCGCGATGCGCGGGGAACTGGACTTCGAGCAGTCCCTGCACGCGCGCGTGGCGCTGCTGGAGGGGCTGGACGCATCGGTGGTGGACAAGGTGCGCAGCGAGGTGCGGCTGACGCCGGGCGCCCGCACCCTGATCCGTACGCTGAAGCGGCTCGGCTACCAAGTCGGTGTCGTCTCGGGCGGCTTCACCCAGGTCACCGACGACCTGAAGGAGCGGCTGGGGCTGGACTTCGCCCAGGCCAACACGCTGGAGATCGTCGACGGCAGGCTGACGGGCAAGGTCACCGGCGAGATCGTCGACCGTGCGGGCAAGGCCCGGCTGCTGCGCCGGTTCGCGGCCGAGGCGGGCGTGCCGCTGTCGCAGACCGTGGCGATCGGTGACGGTGCGAACGACCTGGACATGCTGAACGCGGCCGGTCTGGGTGTCGCCTTCAACGCCAAGCCGGTGGTACGCGAGGCCGCGCACACCGCGGTGAACTTCCCGTTCCTGGACACGGTCCTGTATCTGCTGGGCGTCACGCGCGAAGAGGTCGAGGCGGCGGACACCCTCGACGCGGTCTGAGGCAGACAGGAGGGGCCCGGCACCGCGCACCGGTGCCGGGCCCCTGTCACGGCCTCTCTGTCACGTCCCCGCTGTCACACGGAGACGGTCACTCGGCCGGCGCCCAGTAGTCCCGCAGCGCGGCCACGCCCGGCTCCACGCTCTTCCACGAGCCGGTGAACGACAGGACGGCGAAGGCGGAGGCCGGGAACCCGCGGCGGTCCACGCGCTCGCGGGCGTCGTCCTCGGCCGAGCCCGCCAGGACGTCGGCGAGGCCCTGAACGCCCGGGTTGTGGCCGATCACGAGGACGTTCCGCACATCGTCGGGGGTCTCGTTGAGCAGGGCGATCAGTTCGCCCGGCGAGGCCTCGTAGATCCGCTCCTCGTAGACGGTTTTCGGCCGATGCGGGAACTCATGGACGGCGAGCTTCCAGGTCTCCCGGGTCCGGACCGCGGTGGAGCACAGGGCCAGGTCGAAGGGGATGCCGGTGTCGGCCAGCCTGCGCCCGGCCTCCGCCGCGTCTTTTCGGCCCCGGTCGGCGAGCGGACGCTCGTGATCGGTCACCTGTGGCCAGTCGGCTTTCGCATGGCGGAAGAGGACAATCGTGCGGGGTTCTGCGACGCTCATGAGATCCAGCTTCGCATGAAACACGCCATCGGGCGCAGGGAGTTGACCACCGGCTTCGGCCGTGCTCAGCGGGCTGTCAGCTGCTGCAGTCGCTCGAAGAGGTGGGTGACCACGGGATCGCCGGTGGCCGCGTGGGCGCCGGAGGGGTTCAGGATCAGGACGAGCAGCGCGGTGAAGAGCAGCGCCGGCAGGGCCAGAGCCCACCAGGGAAGCCGGCTGTCGGCGCCGGACCGGGTCGCCAGGTGGGGCGGGGTCTGCGTAGGGGCCGACATGGGTGCCTCCGCTCTTCGAGTGGCCGGTGGCCCCCGTCTCGCGGCCACACCTCGAAGTTACGGAATCCGCGGCGGGCAACCCATCCGGTGACCCACCCACTTGACCCTGACCCTCACCCCCTAGGGGACAGGGGGGCTAGCCCCACCATCGGCGGGGCCAGGGCCGGTCACGGCGAGGCGATCGTCGCGATGACGCCGATGACGATGAAGATCGCGAAGAATGCGCCGAACACGAGCAGCATCTTCTTCTGACCATGCTGGGGATTCGGATCGAGCACTGGCATGGGGCAAGTGTCGCACCCACCCCGGGCGCGGTACGCCCCGGGGTGCCGACACGACGAGGCCGGGATTCAGCGGCCCGCCTCGTCCTCCACCGTGCGGTTGCGGCCCGCCAGCCAGCCGACCACGATCTGCGGAACCATCAGGGCGCTCATCAGCGTGATCGGCAGGCCCCAGCCGCCGCTGTGCTGGTAGAGGACACCCACCAGGAGCGGTCCCGGGATGGAGATGAGGTAGCCGGTGCTCTGCGCGAACGCCGAAAGCTGGGCCACGCCCGGGCCGGTCCTGGCCCGCATGCCGACCATGGTGAGGGCGAGCGGGAAGGCGCAGTTCGCGACGCCGAGCAGCAGGGCCCAGGCCCAGGCGCCGTCGGCCGGCGCGAGGTACAGCCCGGCGTAGCCGATCAGGCCGCAGATGCCCAGGGCCAGCACGATCGGGCCCTGGTGCGGGAGCCGCGTGGCCAGGCGGGGTATGACGAAGGCCAGGGGGACGCCCATCGCCATGGTGAGCGCCAGCAGCAGCCCGGCGGTGCCGGCGGACACGCCGGCGTCCCGGAAGATCTGCGCCATCCAGCCCATCGTGATGTAGGCGGCGGTGGCCTGGAGCCCGAAGAAGACGGCCAGCGCCCAGGCGGTACGGCTCCGGGCGATCCGCAGCCGCGGCGCCTCTACGCGCGCGGACCCCGCCGGGGCGGGCTCGGGGCTCTCCTCGCGGCCGCTTTCCTTCCCGTCCGCGCGCCCCCGTACGAACGGCAGCCACGGCAGGATGGCCGCCACGGCGAGCCCCGCCCACAGGGCCAGGCCCGACTGCCAGCTGCCGCCCAGCGCGTCGGACACGGGCACCGTGACCGCGGCCGCGAGGGACGTGCCCAGGGCGAGCCCCATGGAGTAGACGCCGGTCATGGAACCCACGCGGTCGGGGAACCACTGCTTGACGATGGCCGGCATCAGGACGTTGCTGACCGCGATACCCATGAGGGCGAGGGCACTGGCGGCCAGGAAGCCGGCCGTGCCGCCGGCGTACGGCCGGATCGCCAGGCCGGTGGCGATGGCGGCCATGCCGGCGCACACCACGGCGCCGGCTCCGAAGCGGCGGGCGAGCCGCGGGGCCATGACGCCGAAGACGGCGAAGCACAGGGGCGGCACGGAGGTGAGCAGTCCGGCCACGCTGCCGCTCATGCCGAGCCCGTCGCGGACCTCCTCCAGGAGGGCGCCGAGGCTGGTGATGGCGGGCCGGAGGTTCAGGGCGGACAGCACGATGCCGAGGACGAGCAGCCGTGTCGTCCACGCGCGCGTGGACGGGCCGCCCGGTTCCCCGGCGTCGTGCGCGGCCGAGCTGCGAACGGTCGGGGGCGTCATCGTCCGGGTTTCCTCGCTAGCCATGAGGCCCATCATAGAATCATGGGATGATTGACTGTCCAATCCGTCCACTCCTCGGCCGCCGTCCGGCGCCCCGGACGTGCGAAGGTGAGCCATGCCTCTGAGTCATCCCCGTCGTTCGGCGCTCTCCGAACAGGTCATCGCCGCGCTGCGGGCCCAGATCACGTCGGGCGAGTGGCCGGTCGGGTCCCGTATCCCGACCGAGCCGGAACTGGTCGAGCAGCTGGGCGTCGCGCGCAACACGGTCCGTGAGGCCGTCCGCGCGCTCTCGCACAACGGCCTGCTGGACATCCGCCAGGGCTCCGGCACCTACGTCGTGGCGACCAGTGAGCTGGCCGGTGTGATGCAGCGGCGGTTCGCCGGCGCCGACCCCCGGCACATCGCCGAGCTGCGCTCCACGCTGGAGTCGTCCGCCGCCCGGCTGGCCGCCGAGCGGCGGACCGAGAGGGACCTCAAACAGCTCGACGCGCTGCTGCTGCGGCGCGAGGAGGCGTGGGAGTCGGGTGACGCGGAGGCGTTCGTGACCGCGGACGCGACCTTCCACCTGGCCGTGGTCTCCGCCTCCCACAACGACGTGATGACCGCGATGTACGCGGACCTGGGCGAGGTGCTGCGGGACTGGCTGCGCGAGGATGTCGGCGAGGAGCTGACCCCGGAGACGTACATGGACCACGGGCGGCTGCTCGACGCGATCCGCGCGGGCGACGCGGACCGGGCGGGGACGGAGGCGGCCCGCTATCCGTTCCTGTGCCGCCTGGGCGGGATCAGCTCGCCCTCCGGTGACTGACCCACGCGTCGCCGACTTCCTTCCAGCAGCGTCCCTTGAGCCGCACGGTCTGCGCGGGCCCGGCCTCCACCGGGGAGCTGTCGGTGTCGATGTCCCACCAGCGGGCGCATTCCACGTGCAGGCTCACGCGGTCGGGCTCCGGGTAGGGGTTGTGGCAGTACGCGGTCACCCTGGAGTCGTCGACGCGGATCCGGCACGCGGCACCGAAGGGGGCGGCCCGTTCCCCCTCGTCGTCGGCGGGCACGCGCGCGTGCGGCACCGCCTCGTACGCCAGGGTCAGCACGAGAGCGACGGCGACGGACAGTGAGGCCGTTCGGCGGGACAAGCGCACAAGGGGACCTCCTCGGCCGTGCTGGGGAGGGGACCGCGTGGTGAACGCGTACTCCAGAGTGCCCGGTCACTGGCCTCCCCCGCCCGGCCTGCTGAGCCGAAAGGGTGACGCCCCGCTCCCCGCACGCGGGCGGGGAACGGGGCGTCGACGGCGTACGGGAGATCAGGCTCCGATGGCGTGCAGACCGCCGTCCACGTGGATGATCTCGCCGGTGGTCTTCGGGAACCAGTCGCTGAGCAGCGCGACGATGCCGCGGCCGGCCGGCTCGGGGTCCTTGAGGTCCCACTCCAGCGGCGAACGGTCGTCCCAGACGGCGGCCAGCTCGCCGAAGCCCGGGATGGACTTGGCGGCCATGGAGCCGATCGGACCGGCCGAGACCAGGTTGCAGCGGATGTTCTGCTTGCCCAGGTCGCGGGCCATGTAGCGGCTGGTGGCCTCCAGGGCGGCCTTGGCCGGGCCCATCCAGTCGTACTGCGGCCAGGCGTACTGCGCGTCGAAGGTCAGACCCACGACGGAGCCGCCGTTCTGCATCAGCGGCAGGCAGGCCATGGTCAGCGACTTCAGGGAGTACGCCGAGACGTGCATGGCCGTGGCGACCGACTCGAACGGCGTGTTCAGGAAGTTGCCGCCGAGCGCGTCCTGCGGGGCGAAGCCGATGGAGTGGACGACGCCGTCGAGACCGCCGAGCTCCTCGCCGACGATGTCGGCCAGGCGCCCGAGGTGCTCGTCGTTGGTCACGTCGAGCTCGATGACCTTGGTGGGCTTGGGCAGCTTCTTGGCGATGCGCTCGGTCAGCGTGGGCCGCGGGAAGGCGGTCAGGATGATCTCGGCGCCCTGCTCCTGGGCCAGCTTGGCGGCGTGGAAGGCGATGGAGGACTCCATCAGCACACCGGTGATCAGGACGCGCTTGCCCTCGAGAATTCCGCTCATGGTGATCAGTGACCCATTCCCAGTCCGCCGTCAACGGGAATGACGGCTCCAGTGATGTACGAGGCGTCGTCCGAGGCGAGGAACCGCACCGTCGCGGCGATCTCCTCGGGCTGCGCGTACCTGCCGAGCGGCACCTGCTTCACGATGCCCTCACGCTGCTCGTCGGTGAGCACCTTGGTCATGTCGGTGTCGACGAAGCCGGGCGCGACGACGTTGAAGGTGAGGTTGCGCGAGCCCAGCTCACGGGCGAGGGAGCGCGCGAAGCCGACCAGGGCGGCCTTGGAGGCGGCGTAGTTGGCCTGGCCCGGGCCGCCGTAGAGGCCGACGACCGAGGAGATCAGGACGACGCGGCCCTTCTTGGCCCGCAGCATGCCGCGGTTGGCACGCTTGACCACACGGAAGGTGCCGGTGAGGTTGGTGTCGATGACCGAGGTGAAGTCCTCCTCGGACATGCGCATCAGGAGCTGGTCCTTGGTGATGCCGGCATTGGCGACGAGGACCTCGACGGGGCCGTGGTTCTCCTCGATCTCCTTGTAGGCCTGCTCCACCTGCTCGGGGTCGGTGATGTCGCACCTGACGGCCAGGCAGCCCAATTCCGTCAGGGCCGCCGGCGGTTCACCCGAGCGGTACGTGATGGCGACCTTGTCGCCGGCATCGGCGAAGGCACGGGCGATGGCGAGGCCGATCCCCCGGTTGCCTCCGGTGACGAGAACCGAGCGGCTCAACGGATCACCCTTTCGTTAGCGGTCTGATACGCCCGCCCGGGCGCCTGGACGACAGGCGGCGATGACAGGCGGCTTCCTCGAAAACCTATCGGTCCCGGCACGCCCGCGGACAATCGGGCACCGACAGTGGCGTACGGGACTCACTGTCGGGTCCCTACAGAAAGCCACACACCCGGGGTACGGAAACTCGTGGCCCGCGCGCGGGATGGACGACATGATCGGACCAGTCACCCAGTACGGCGACCACGCTCACCTCGACAGAAAGAGACGGCGGTGCCTCATACCATCGACGAGGCCTTCACGGCCCTCCCCCTGCGCGCCCTCGCCGACGCGGCCCTCGCACGCGCGCGTGCGCTCGGTGCCGAGCACGCGGACTTCCGGTTCGAGCGGGTGCGGGGCGCCTCCTGGCGGTTCCGGGACGCCAAGCCCGCCGGGTCGTCGGACACCACCGACCTCGGGTACGCGGTGCGGGTGGTGCACGGCGGGACGTGGGGTTTCGCGTCCGGGGTCGACCTCAGTCTGGACGCCGCCGCCAGGGTCGCCGGGCAGGCGGTGGCGATGGCCAAGCTGTCCGCGCAGGTGATCAGGGCGGCCGGGTCGGACGAGCGTGTGGAGCTGGCCGACGAGCCCGTGCACGCCGAGAAGACGTGGGTCTCGTCGTACGAGATCGATCCGTTCTCCGTGCCCGACGAGGAGAAGGCCGGGCTGATCGCGGACTGGAGCGCGCGGCTCCTGGCGGCTCGCGGGGTCGATCATGTCGACGCCTCGCTGCTCACCGTCCACGAGAACAAGTTCTACGCCGACACGGCCGGGACCGTGACCACGCAGCAGCGGGTACGGCTGCACCCGGTGTTCAACGCCGTGTCGGTGGACGAGTCGAGCGGCGAGTTCGACTCGATGCGTACCCTGGCGCCGCCCGCTGGACGCGGCTGGGAGTACCTGCGGGGCACCGGCTGGGACTGGGAGGACGAGCTGGAGCGGATCCCGGAGCTGCTCGCCGAGAAAATGCGCGCGCCGAGTGTCGACCCGGGCCTGTACGACCTGGTCGTCGACCCGTCCAACCTGTGGCTGACCATCCACGAGTCCATCGGGCACGCGACCGAGCTGGACCGCGCCCTGGGCTACGAGGCCGCCTACGCAGGCACGTCCTTCGCCACGTTCGACCAGCTGGGCAAGTTGCGGTACGGCTCGGAGCTGATGAACGTCACCGGCGACCGCACCGCCGAGCACGGGCTCGCCACCATCGGGTACGACGACGAGGGCGTCGCGGGCCAGTCCTGGGACCTGGTGAAGGACGGCACGCTCGTCGGCTACCAGCTGGACCGGCGGATCGCGAAGCTGACCGGGTTCGAGCGGTCCAACGGCTGCGCCTACGCCGACTCCCCCGGCCACGTGCCGGTGCAGCGCATGGCCAACGTGTCGTTGCGGCCGGACCCGGCCGGGATGTCGACGGAGGACCTGATCGGGGGCGTGGAGCGGGGGATCTACGTCGTCGGTGACCGGTCCTGGTCGATCGACATGCAGCGTTACAACTTCCAGTTCACGGGTCAGCGCTTCTACCGGATCGAGAACGGGCGGCTCGCCGGTCAGCTGCGCGATGTCGCCTACCAGGCGACGACCACCGACTTCTGGGGCTCCATGGCCGCCGTCGGCGGTCCCCAGACGTACGTCCTCGGCGGCGCCTTCAACTGCGGCAAGGCCCAGCCGGGCCAGGTCGCGTCCGTGTCGCACGGCTGCCCGTCGGCCCTCTTCAAGGGCGTCAACATTCTGAACACGACCCAGGAGGCCGGTCGATGAACATCAGCTGCAGCATCGGCTGGGGGTCCGGGGGTTACTCCCCGGAAAAGCACAGTCTGAACACGACCCAGGAGGCCGGTCGATGAGCGCGCGTCCCAGCAAGCCGCACGAGGTCGTCGAGCGCGCCCTCGAACTGTCCCGGGCGGACGGCTGTGTCGTCATCGCGGACG
This sequence comes from Streptomyces sp. NPDC008137, assembly GCF_042957035.1. Taxonomy (NCBI): domain Bacteria; kingdom Bacillati; phylum Actinomycetota; class Actinomycetes; order Kitasatosporales; family Streptomycetaceae; genus Streptomyces; species Streptomyces sp. NPDC008137. Next base: position 25,686 of record NZ_JBIBHN010000020.1, read on the forward strand.
AGCAGTCCACCGCCAACCTGCGCTGGGCGGGCAACGCCCTGACGACGAACGGCGTCACGCGCGGGCGCACGCTCACCGTCGTCGCGACGGTGGACGGCAAGGAGGGCACGGCCTCGGGGGTGGTGTCACGGTCCGCCGTGACCGCCGACGAGCTGGAGCCCCTGGTGCGGGCCGCCGAGGCGGCAGCACGCGGTGCCGGGCCCGCCGAGGACGCGCAGCCGCTGGTCACGGGCGTGGCCGCGAGTCCGGAGTTCACGGAGGCGCCCGCCGAGACCTCCTCCGCGGTGTTCGCCGACTTCGCCCCGGCGCTCGGCGAGGCCTTCGCACGCGCGCGTGCGGGCGGCCGGGAGCTGTACGGGTTCGCCAACCACGAACTGGTGTCGACGTACGTGGGCACCTCCACGGGGCTGCGGCTGCGGCACGACCAGCCGAACGGGACGCTGGAGCTGAACGCCAAGTCCCCGGACCGGACCCGGTCCGCGTGGGCCGGGCGCTCCACGCGGGACTTCAAGGACGTCGACCCGGCGGCCCTGGACGCGGAGCTCGCGGTGCGCCTCGGGTGGGCCGAGCGGCGTGTGGAGCTGCCCGCGGGCCGGTACGAGACGCTGCTGCCGCCGTCGGCCGTCGCGGACCTGCTGATCTACCAGCTGTGGTCGGCGTCGGGCCGGGACGCGGTGGAGGGCCGCACCGTGTTCTCCAAGCCGGGCGGGGGCACCCGGGTCGGCGAGAAGCTGACCGATCTGCCGCTGACCCTGCGCAGCGACCCGAACGAGCCCGGCCTGGAGTCGGCGCCCTTCGTGATCGCGCACTCCTCCGGGGGCGACGAGTCGGTGTTCGACAACGGACTGCCGCTGGCGGCCACCGAGTGGATGCGCGAGGGAGAGCTGTCGCACCTGACGACCAGCCGCCACAGCGCGGGCCTGACCGGTCTGCCGGTGGCGCCGGGCATCGACAACGTGATCCTGGACGGCGGCGACGACCGCTCCCTGGACGAGATGGTCGCCGACACCGAGCGCGGCTTGCTGCTGACCTGCCTGTGGTACATCCGCGAGGTCGACCCGGCCTCGCTGCTGCTGACGGGGCTGACCCGGGACGGCGTCTACCTGGTCGAGAACGGCGAGGTGACCGGCGAGGTGAACAACTTCCGGTTCAACGAGACGCCGGTCGGTCTGCTGGGCCGGGTGACGGAGGCCGGGCGAACCGAGAAGACGCTGCCGAGGGAATGGAGCGATTGGTTCACCAGGGCCGCGATGCCGGCGCTGCGGGTGCCCGACTTCAATATGAGCTCTGTCAGTCAGGGCGTATAACCTCGTACCTGATTACGAGCCCACTCCATTCGAGCCCACTCAAGGAGATACGAGAACCGTGACGGACATCTTCGACGAGCTGAAGTGGCGCGGGCTGTTCGCCCTGTCCACTGACGAGGACGCTTTGCGCAAGGCGCTCGCGGACGGTCCCGTCACGTTCTATTGCGGCTTCGACCCGACCGCCCCGTCGTTGCACGTGGGGCACCTGGTGCAGGTGCTCACCGTGCGGCGGCTCCAGCAGGCCGGTCACCGGCCGCTGGCGCTGGTCGGCGGTGCCACGGGCCTGATCGGCGACCCGCGTCCGACGGCGGAGCGCACGCTGAACGACCCGGAGACGGTGACCGGCTGGGTCGGCAAGCTGCGCTCCCAGATCGAGCCGTTCCTGACCTTCGAGGGCGAGAACGCGGCCCTCATGGTCAACAACCTCGACTGGACGGAGAACCTCTCCGCGATCGAGTTCCTGCGGGACATCGGCAAGCACTTCCGTGTCAACAAGATGCTGACGAAGGACTCCGTGGCCCGGCGCCTGGAGTCCTCCGAGGGCATCAGCTACACGGAGTTCAGCTACCAGCTGCTGCAGGGCATGGACTTCCTGCAGCTCTACCGCAGGTACGGCTGCACGCTCCAGCAGGGCGGCAGCGACCAGTGGGGCAACCTCACGGCGGGCCTGGACCTGATCCACCGCCTGGAGCCGGACGCCGCGGTGCACGCGCTGGCGACGCCGCTGATGACCAAGGCGGACGGCACCAAGTTCGGCAAGACCGAGGGCGGCGCCGTCTGGCTCGACCCGGAGATGACGACGCCGTACGCGTTCTACCAGTTCTGGCTGAACGTGGACGACCGGGACATCTCCAAGTACATGCGCATCCTGTCCTTCCGTTCCCGTGCGGAGCTGGAGGAGCTGGAGCGGCAGACCGAGGAGCGTCCCCAGGCCCGTGCCGCGCAGCGTGCGCTCGCCGAGGAGCTGACGACGCTGGTGCACGGCGCGGACCAGACGGCCGCCGTGATCGCCGCGTCCAAGGCCCTCTTCGGGCAGGGCGAGCTGGCGGAGCTGGACGAGAAGACGCTGGCCGCGGCCCTGTCGGAGGTGCCGCACATCCAGGTCTCCGAGCTCGGCCCGGTCGTCGACCTGTTCGCCGAGGTCGGCCTGGTGGCCAGCAAGTCGGCCGCGCGCCGCACGGTCAAGGAGGGCGGCGCCTACGTGAACAACGTCAAGGTCGCCGGCGAGGACGCGGTCCCCGCCAAGGAGGACCTGCTGCAGGGCCGCTGGCTGGTGCTGCGCCGGGGCAAGAAGAACCTGGCGGCGGTAGAGGTCACGGGCGGCTGAGCGCGCGTGGGAAGGGGGTCGTCTCCGGTGCGGAGGCGGCCCCCTTCACCGTGTGCCCCGTCATGCCCTGGGTCTGTCTCCCCGGGCCGTCGTCCAGGCCTTGTCGCCGAGGCCGACGAGGATGATCGCCATCACCAGCTGGAAGACGTGCCGCCACCAGTCGATACCCGAGGTGGCGTCGACGCCGGCCGCCCGGGCGATGGCGTTGCCGGCGATGCCTCCGATCATGCCCAGGATGACGGTCAGCCACAGGGGCAAGTGCTGCTTGCCCGGAATGATCGCCTTGGCGATCAGGCCGAGCACCAGTCCCACGATGATCGCCCACAACCAGCCCATCGCTGCCTCCTCGTACGGCTCGACGTGAGCTCTACGGCCAGTGTCGGCCCAGGTGCCGTACGCCGCATGCCGGGGATGGCCGTACGCGTCACGGCGCACGCCCTTCGTCTCGGCCGGACGGGCCCCGGTCTCGTAGCGGGCGCGGCCGCGGCGTAACGTGGAAGCTGTCCTGGTCAAGTACGGGCGGATGGTGGAATGCGATGCGGAAGCAGCATGGCGGCGGAAACGTCCAGGTTTTCCGGATCACCGGCGCCCGGACGGGACTTCAGGAGGACGTACGCGGGCGGCAGCGCCGGTACGTGATCTCGATGACGGTCCGCACGATCTCCGTGATCCTCGCGGCCACGTTGTGGAACGTCGAACGGCACGTCGCCGTCGTGGCGTTGGTGCTCGGGCTGGTGCTGCCGTACATCGCGGTGGTGATCGCGAACGCCGGGCGCGAGAACGCGCCGTCTCTGCCGTCGACGTTCGTGGCGGCGCCGACGCGGCCGATGATCGCGCCGCCGGATGCGCGGGACGGTTCCGCGGAATCCGCCGCGGAAGATGGCGTGTCCGGGCACGCGCCGGGTGCGAAGACCGATTCGCGGGAGCAGTAGGGACGTCCGGGGGCGATCACAAACGGAAGTCATCTTCCCGCCAAGCTCAAGAAAAGCTCAGATCAATCATGTTGTTCAGGTGCCGGGCTCGGGGTTACCCGTGACATACTTCGTACGCGCTCCGCATCCCCCGTCGGAGCGACGGACCGACGCCGGGCAGCTCCCCCCGTGGCTGCTCGGCGTCGCCTTTTCTGTGTGCAGTGGTGAGACGAAGCAGTGAGTGACGAGACGCCGATCTGTTCCGCGAAGGGCTGCCGCGTCGATGCGGTGTGGGTGCTTGCGTGGAACAACCCGAAGATCCATACGCCGGAGCGGCGCAAGACGTGGGTTGCGTGTGAAGAGCATCGCGAGCATTTGTCGCAGTTCCTCGGGGTGCGAGGGTTCTTGAAGGACGTGGTGCGTTTCGAGGAGTGGGGCGGCTGAGTTCCCCTCTTCGTCTGCGGGCCGTTTGTGGCCGGTCGCCCAGTTCCCCGCGCCCCTCGGGGCGATGCACTAACCCCCGATAGCCGACATGGGACGGTCCGGCTGTACGAACGACGGGTCGTCCAGTCCTGCTCCCGCCTTCTTGCCCCACATCGCCAGGCGCCAGATGCGGGCGATCTCCTCGTCCGGGGCGTCGGAGCGGAGGGCGGCGCGGAGGTCGGTTTCCTCCTGGGCGAAGAGGCAGGTGCGTACCTGCCCGTCGGCGGTGAGGCGGGTGCGGTCGCAGGCCGCGCAGAAGGGGCGGGTGACGGAGGCGATGACGCCGACCACATGCGGCCCGCCGTCGACCAGCCAGCGCTCCGCCGGGGCCGAGCCGCGCTTCTCCTCGCCCTCGGGGGTCAGCTCGAAGCGGGTGCGCAGGGAGGTCAGGATGTCGCCTGCTGTGATCATGCCGTCGCGCTTCCAGCCGTGCTGGGCGTCCAGGGGCATCTGCTCGATGAAGCGCAGCTCGTAGTCGTGCTCCACGGCCCAGGCGAGGAGGTCCGGGGCCTCGTCGTCGTTGAGACCCGGCATCAGGACCGAGTTGACCTTGACCGGGGTCAGGCCTGCGTCGCGGGCGGCGTACAGGCCCTCGATGACGTCGTTGTGACGGTTGCGGCGGGTGAGGGTCTTGAAGACGTCCGGACGCAGTGTGTCGAGGGAGACGTTGACCCGGTCCAGGCCCGCCGTCTTCAGAGCGGCCGCCGTGCGCTTGAGGCCGATGCCGTTGGTGGTCAACGACATCTGGGGGCGCTTCTCCAGGGCCGCGACCCGCTCGACGATGCCGACCAGGCCGGGGCGCAGCAGGGGCTCGCCGCCGGTGAAGCGGACCTCCTCGATACCGAGGGAGGTGACCGCGATGTCGATCAGGCGGACGATCTCGTCGTCCGTGAGGAGGTCAGGCTTGGCCAGCCACTGCAGGCCCTCCTCGGGCATGCAGTAGGTGCAGCGCAGATTGCACCGGTCGGTCAGCGAGACCCTCAGGTCGGTGGCCACTCGGCCGTAGGTGTCGATGAGCACGTGGGCCCCCTCCCTCGACGCGGATCGTGCCCGGAGCACTTCCTCTCCGACACCTGCGAGCCTACGTGACCCCACCGACAACTCCACAGACCCGATCCCACGACGCGGAACGCGGCCGCGGCGCAGGAACCTGGAGGTTCCTACGAGGCGGCCGCGGGAAGGGGTTGGTGCTCAGTGGGCTCCGGTGCCGGTCAGGGACCGGACCTCCAGCTCCGCGTACTTCTTGGCGTCGGGCTCCTCCTTGGACAGGACCGTGCCGAGCCAGCCCATGAGGAAGCCGAAGGGGATGGAGATGATGCCCGGGTTCTTCAGCGGGAACCAGGCGAAGTCCACCTCGGGGAACATCGCCTTGGGGTCGCCGGAGACGACGGGCGAGAACAGCACCAGGCCGACGGCGACGATCAGACCGCCGTAGATCGACCACAGGGCGCCCTGGGTGGTGAAGCGCTTCCAGAACAGGCTGTAGAGGATCGTGGGGAGGTTGGCGGAGGCGGCGACCGCGAAGGCGAGGGCGACCAGGCCGGCCACGTTCAGGTCGCGCGCGAGGGCGCCGAGGCCGATGGAGACGACGCCGATGAAGACGGTCGCCCAGCGGGCCGCGCGGACCTCCTCGGCGCCGGACGCCTTCCCCTTGCGGATGACGTTGGCGTAGATGTCATGCGCGAAGGACGACGACGAGGCGAGGGTGAGGCCGGCGACGACGGCGAGGATCGTCGCGAAGGCGACCGCCGAGATCGTGGCGAGCAGGATCGCGCCCCAGGTCGAGTCGACACCGCCGAGATGCAGGGCGAGCAGAGGTGCCGCCGTGTTGCCGGACGGGTTGGAGGCGATGATCTCGTCCTGGGAGATCAGCGCGGCGGCGCCGAAGCCGAGGGCGATGGTCATCAGGTAGAAGCCGCCGATGATGCCGATCGCCCAGTTCACCGACTTACGGGCGGCCTTGGCGTCGGGCACCGTGTAGAAGCGGATCAGGATGTGCGGCAGACCGGCCGTGCCGAGCACCAGGGCGATGCCCAGGGAGACGAAGTCCAGCTTGGAGGTACCGGTCATGCCGTACTGGAGGCCGGGCTCCAGGAAGGCGGCGCCCTTGCCGCTGTTCTCGGCGGCCGTGCCGAGCAGGTCGGAGATGTTGAAGTTGAACTTCAGCAGCACCAGGAAGGTGATCAGGATGGTGCCGCCGATGAGCAGCACGGCCTTCACCATCTGGACCCAGGTGGTGCCCTTCATACCGCCGATGGAGACGTACACGATCATCAGGATGCCGACGAGGGCGACGATGAGGATCTTGCCGGCGTCGGAGGTGATGCCGAGCAGCAGCGAGACGAGGACGCCGGCGCCTGCCATCTGGGCCAACAGGTAGAAGATCGACACGACGATCGTGGACGTACCGGCGGCGGTGCGGACCGGGCGCTGGCGCATGCGGTACGCGAGCACGTCGCCCATGGTGTAGCGGCCGGAGTTGCGCAGCGGCTCCGCCACCAGGAGGAGGGCGACGAGCCAGGCGACCAGGAAGCCGATGGAGTACAGGAAGCCGTCGTAGCCGAAGAGGGCGATCGCGCCCGCGATGCCGAGGAAGGACGCGGCCGACATGTAGTCGCCGGAGACCGCGAGTCCGTTCTGGAAGGCGCTGAACTGGCGGCCGCCCGCGTAGAAGTCGGCGGCGTCCTTGGTCTGGCGGCCGGCCCAGATGGTGATGCCGAGTGTGGCCAGGACAAACAGCGCGAAAAGGGTGATGATCAGCGGCCGGTGCTCGCTGGCCTCGTTCGCCGCGAGGAAGTTCTGCTGGGCGAGCAGGGTCTGCTGTGCGGTGCTCATGCGCCGCCCTCCATCCGGGACTTGATGGCCTCGGCCTTGGGGTCGAGCTTCGCGGCGGCGTGCCGCGAGTACCACCAGGCGATGAGGAACGTGGTGACGAACTGGGCGACGCCGAGGACGAAGGCGACGTTGATGTTGCCGAACAGCTTGGTGCCCATGAGGCCGCCCGCGTAGTTCGACAGCAGCACGTACAGCAGGTACCAGGCGATGAAGGCGACGGTCAGCGGAAAGGCGAAGGAGCGGTAGGAGCGGCGCAGTTCACCGAACTCCGCGCTCTCCTGCACCTCGGCGAACTCCTCGGGTGAGGGGAGTTTGTGTTGCTCTTTCGAGGGGGGCGGTGCATCGGTGGACACGGAGAGTCTCCTCGTGACGACGGAAGCGGTTTTCAGCGGGGACGGAGGCGAGTGTCCTCGCGCTCCCTGCTCAACGTCACGGCGGCACGCGAGAACCGGTTCAACCGCCCGGCGTTCTTTCCGAAGTCGTTTCGGGAAACCGTTGCTGGCCAGCGAGAGCGCGGGATAACTTCGCCCTGAACCACCCGTCATGTACCTGCCCGAGCACCACCTGTGCCTCGGGCCGGTTTCGTTTCCGGATGATGTGGAGACCCCATGTCCCAGCTGCGTTCCAGACGCCGGCTCGCCCTCGCCGTGCCCGTCGTGCTGTCCCTGACGGCCTCGTTGGGCTTTCTGCCGGCTGCCGCGTCGGCCGCCCCGCACGCGGAGGCCGCCCCGCGCGCGGAGTCGTCCGCGCCCTCGGCGGACGCGCCGAAGCTGGCGTACGTCGTCAACACCAAGGTGGACCGTCGCACGATCGCCTCGGTGAAGAAGGCGATCGGCGCGGCCGGCGGCTCGGTCGTGACCACCTACGAGCGGATCGGCGTGATCGTCGTCCACTCCACGAACCCCGACTTCGCCAAGACCGTGCGCAAGGCGCGCGGTGTCCAGTCGGCGGGCGCGACGCGGACGACGCCGCTGACCGCGGCGGGGACGAACGAGGAGGGCGCGGCGCAGTATCTGACCGACGCCCAGGCCGCGCGGGTCGAGGCCGCCTCGGCGAAGGCGCCCGACAGCGAGCCCCTCGAAGCGGACCAGTGGGATCTGCGCGCGATCGGCGCCGACAAGGCCGCGAAGATCAACCCGGGCAGCCGCAAGGTGACCGTCGCCGTGATCGACACCGGCGTCGACGACACGCACCCCGACATCGCCCCGAACTTCTCCGCGTCGCAGTCCGCCAACTGCGCCGGCGGCAAGCCCGACACCAGCGAGGGCGCCTGGCGGCCGTACACCCCCGAGGACTACCACGGCACGCATGTCGCGGGTGAGATAGCCGCCGCCCGCAACGGCATAGGCGTGGCGGGTGTCGCCCCCGGTGTGAAGGTCTCCAGCATCAATGTCACCGACCGGGCCAACGGCCTCTTCTACCCGGAGAGCGTCGTGTGCGCCTTCGTGTTCGCCGCCGACCACGGCGTCGAGATCACGAACAACAGCTATTACGTCGACCCGTGGCTGTACAACTGCATGGACGATCCGGACCAGCGGGCCATCGTCGACGCGGTCAACAGGGCGCAGCTGTACGCCCAGAAGAAGGGCACGCTCCACGTCGCCTCGGCGGGCAACTCCAACCACGACCTGGACTCGGACGCCATCGTCGACGACTCCAGCCCGGACGACTCCACCCCCGTGGAGCGCACGATCGACCCGCACGAGTGCTTCGACGTCCCGACCCAGCTTCCGGGTGTCGTCACGGTGAGCGCGACGGGCGTCAACCATCTCAAGTCGTACTACTCGACGTACGGCAAGGGCGTCGTCGACGTCGCTGCGCCGGGCGGTGACGGGCGCTACCAGACCCCTGACACGCCCTCGAAGAACGGCCGCATCCTGTCCACGATGCCGGGCGGCACCTGGGGCTTCCTCCAGGGCACCTCGATGGCCGCTCCGCACGCCTCCGGTGTCGCCGCGCTGCTGAAGTCCGAGCACCCCAAGGCGTCCGCGGCCCAGCTCCAGGCGCTGCTGAAGGCGCAGGCCGACCGGACCGCCTGCCCCGAGTCCTACGACCAGGACGGCGACGGCACGCAGGATGCCACCTGCGAGGGCGGCAAGCGCCTCAACGGCTTCTACGGACACGGCATCGTCAACGCGCTGCGCGCGGTCAAGTGACCTGTGCATCCTGAGACTTCACGCACCGTCAGCACCGTCAGCACCGTCAGCACGTATCGCGAACCTACTGGAGACACCATGACAGCGCCGTACGCGCGCTACCGCCGCGCCGTCGCGATCCCGGCCGGGATGGCCATGGCCACGGCCCTCGCGTTCCTGCCGAACACGGCGGCCACGGCCGCCGAGGACGCCACCCCGGCGGTGTCGGCCGACGCGGCCCCGCTCAGCTACGTGGTCAACGTCAAGCCGGGGCACGGCACTTCGGCGTATGTGAAGAAGGCCGTCGGCAAGGCGGGCGGCACGATCGTGACGTCGTACGACCAGATAGGCGTCATCGTCGTCCACTCCTCGAACCCCGACTTCGCCAAGACCGTCCGCAAGGTGCGCGGCGTGCAGTCGGCCGGTGCCACCCGGACCAAGCCGCTGCCCACGGCGACGACGGGTGACCTCGGCACGCCGAAGGCGCTGAGCGCGGCCGAGGTCGCCGAGGCCGAGGCCCCCGCCGGGCAGGACCCGCTGCAGCCCCAGCAGTGGGACCTGCCGGCCATCAAGGCGGACAAGGCGCACGAGAAGTCGCTGGGCAGCAAGAAGGTCACGGTCGCCGTGATCGACACCGGCGTCGACGACACGCACCCCGACATCGCACCCAACTTCGACCGCAAGGCGTCGGTCAACTGTGTGTCGGGCAAGCCGGACACCGCGGACGGGGCCTGGCGGCCCGGCGCCTCGGAGAGCCCGCACGGCACCCATGTGGCGGGTGAGATCGCGGCCGCCAAGAACGGCGTCGGCATGACGGGTGTCGCGCCCGGGGTGAAGGTCTCCGGCATCAAGGTGTCCAACCCGGACGGCTTCTTCTACACGGAGGCCGTGGTGTGCGGCTTCGTGTGGGCGGCCGAGCACGGGGTGGACGTCACCAACAACAGCTATTACACCGACCCCTGGTACTTCAACTGCGGCGACGACCCGGACCAGAAGGCGCTTCTGGACGCGGTCGGCCGGGCCTCCCGGTACGCGGAGAAGAAGGGCGCGGTCAACGTCGCGGCGGCGGGCAACGAGAACTACGACCTCTCGGCCGACGAGATCACCGACCCGTCGTCCCCGAACGACACCACGCCGGGCGACCGGACCGTCGATCCCTCGGAGTGCCTCGACATCCCGACCCAGCTGCCGGGTGTCGTCACGGTCGCCTCGACGGGCGCGAAGGGCATCAAGTCGTCCTTCTCCAACTACGGGCTGGGCGTCGCCGACATCGCCGCCCCGGGCGGCGACTCGACCGCCTACCAGAAGCCGGAGGCGCCGGCCACGAGCGGGCTGATCCTGGGCACGCTGCCGGGCGGCAAGTGGGGCTACATGGCCGGTACGTCGATGGCGTCCCCGCATGTCGCGGGCGTCGCCGCGCTCATCAAGTCGACGCACCCCTACGCCTCCCCTGCCCTGGTGAAGGCCCTGCTCTACGCGGAGGCCGACGCCACGCCGTGCACGGACCCGTACGACATCGACGCCGACGGCAAGATCGACGCGGTGTGCGAGGGCTCCAAGAACCGCAACGGCTTCTACGGCTGGGGCATCGCGGACGCGCTGGACGCGGTGACCAGGTAGAGCTCGTGTGAAGACGGTCCGGGCCGGGCGGGGGCACCCGCCCGGCCCGCTGCGTCCCTGCGGCAGGATTTCTTGTCATGGACGTGTACGAAGACCCCGTGACCTGGACCGCCGAACCGGTGCGGCCTCGGTGGCAGTTGGCTCTGCGGTTCGCGGGGAGCGTGGTGTGGTTTCCGGTGGTGTGTGTGCTGTGGGTGGCGGTGGCGGCGGTGCTCCTCGTCGTCGGGATGTTCGCCGAGGTGATCACGGCCTTCAGCAGCACCCTCGAACGCCGCTTCATCGAAGCCGCGGGCGGGACGGTTCTGCGCGTCGGACGCCTGGCCTCTTGGTGTGTGTCCTGGCCGGAGCTGCGCCATGAGGGTGACGCCGACTACTACAAGGCGCGCGTGGACAAGGCGGTAGCGAAGTGGACCGCCCGGGCCTCGGCCCCGGTCGAGCCGCGCAAGCCGCGACCGCCCGTGGAGTGTGCGATACCCATGCGGAAATACCGCGGTGTCGGCGGCTGGTACGTCGCCGAGGTCGCGCTCGCCCAGGGGTGGGAGCTGCGGCCCACGGACGTGGGCAAGGAGGTGCGGCTGTGGTGGTCGGCCGCGTCCCGGGCCGACTGAGTTCGCTCCCCTGGACTTGCCCGACCATGTGAAGGTTGGTGAAGATCTTGGGGTGACCTTGACAAGACCCACGCCAGGAGTGTCCGACAGCGGCGGGCCCGTACGGCGCACCGGTGCGGGCCGGGCCGTCGTCGTCCTGGTCCTGGTGGCCCTGGGCGCGCTGATCCCGCTGCTCGGTCCATCCACCGCGCTGTACGGCACCGGGGAGGCCGGCGCGCCCGGAGCAGGCGGCGTCGCCCTGCTGCGCACGGTGCTGTTCGCGGCGCTGTGCGTACCGGTCGGCGAGCTGTTCGTGAACCGGCTGGCGCGTTCCGTGCCGGGCCCTGAGACGGCTCCCGGACACGCCCCGGCCGTGCCCCGCGGTTGGTCACCCTTCGCGGCCGTCGCCGGTTTCGTCGCCGCTCTCGCGCTCGCCTCGGTCGTGGCCACGGGCAACCGTGTCCCGGGCGGTCTGTCGGACCTGGACATCGGCGGGCTCTACACGTCCCGGGACGGCACGCTCGCCCTGCTCGAGGTCAACGCGTTCCTCGTGGCGGGTCTGTGTGCCGTGTCGAGTCGGCCCGCCAGGCAGCTGTGGCCGCTGGCCGCCGTGGTCGTCGCGGAGGCGCTGCGCGCGCACCCCCCGACCGAGCAGAGTCCGCTGACCGGCTCCGGGCTGACGCTCGTGCACCTGACCTGCGCGGCGCTGTGGGCGGGCGGGCTGCTGCACGCGCTGCGGACCCTGCGCCTGTGGCACGGCCGCACCGACGAGGGGGCGGGCGCGGCCCTGCTGGGCCTCTACGCGCGCGTGGCGGCCGTGCTGCTCGCCGCCATCACCGCGACGGGGGTGTGGAGTTCGCTGCGAAGGATGCCGCCGGGGACGATCCTGGAGCAGCTGACCGCCACGGCGTACGGGCGGGCCCTGCTCGCCAAGGTGCTGCTCGTGGCCGCCGTCGCCGGCCTCGCCCTGTGGGCCCGGAGCCGGCTGCGCCGGGCGGCCGATCCGCTGAGCGCCTGTGCGCCCGCGCGGGCGGAGGTCGTCGCGCTGGGCCTGGTGGTCGCGGTGTCCGGACTGCTGACGGCCCTTCCGGTGCCCATCCGCTGGTGAGCCTCAGACAGCCCGCATCTCGCCGTATGTCGCGGCCGGTGCCCTGCGCGCGTTGAGCGCCCCCAGCGTGCCGCCGGCCAGCAGGGCCTGCGCGGCGATGTACGTGAGCATGATCCAGAAGTCCGGCCTGGGCAGCTGTGGCCAGTCGGCGACGCCGGTCGCGATGAGCGTGTCGGAGAGCAGGAACAGCGCGCCGCCGAGTCCGGCGTAGAGGCCGAGCCGGGTGCCGGACGCGTACGCCATGGCCGTGAGCAGGAGGCTGTATCCGGCGACGGGCACACGCAGGTCCGCGGGCAGGTCCGGCCACAGCAGCGCGACGGTCGTGACGAGGGCGGTGCCGTAGCCGAGGGCGATCAGTCCCGCACGCGCGCGTGGGACCGTGTTCCGGCTGCCGTACGTCCTGAAGAGGACGAGGTAGCAGACATGACCCGCGGCGAAGGAACCCATGCCGGCGAGGAAGGCCGGCTCGGCCTCGGACAGCAGCAGGACGTCACCGCCCCAGCCGAACAGCAGGGCTGCCGGGAGCAGCCGGGGCGCCTGGCGCAGGGCGGCCCACAGGGCCAGGAGCGGCATCAGCAGGGGCTTGGCCACGGTGTGCCCGGTGTCGAAGCCGGCCGCGAGGGAGACGAGGTCGACGGCGGCGGCGAGCCCGAAGGCGGCGAGGAGGAGGCGGGAAGGGGTCACGCCGACGTGCTCTCACCGGCGGGGGCGGTCGGGGCCGCGGCGAGGTCTGCGGGCGTAGCCGTAGCCGTAGCAAGGGTCGCCGTCGGTGCGGGAGCGGGTGCGGATGCGGGTGCGGGCCCCCAGCCCGGGCCCCGGAACACGCGTCCCGCGCGCTCCCGCCAGCTCCGCGCCGCCTTCAAGTCCTTCGCGATGGACACGTATTCGTGCGTCGCGACCTTCAGCAGGTTGTACGTGTCGATGTTCTTGGTCAGTCCGTACACGGGCCGCTCGGTCTCGGCGGCGAACGATCCGAACAGCCGGTCCCAGACGATGAGGATGCCGCCGAAGTTGCGGTCGAGGTAGCCGCCCTGGGAAGCGTGGTGGACGCGGTGGTGCGAGGGGGTGTTGAAGACGAACTCGAACCAGCGGGGCATCTTGTCGATGCGCTCGGTGTGGATCCAGAACTGGTAGACGAGGTTCGCGGAGGAGCAGAACGCGAGCGCGGCGGGGTGCACGCCGGCGGCTATGAGGGGGACGTAGAAGGGCCACACCGTCAAGGACGTCCAGGGCTGGCGCAACGCGGTGGTGAAGTTGAACTTCCGACTGGAGTGGTGGACGACGTGACAGGCCCACAGGACGCGGACGACGTGGTGGCCGCGGTGGGACCAGTAGTAGAAGAAGTCCTGCCCGAGCAGCATCAGCGGGACGGTCCACCACAGAACGGGCACACGCAGGGGCGTGAGTTCGTAGAGGGCCGTGTAGAGGGCGACGATCGGGATCTTCCAGAGGAAGTCGAAGACGAGACTGCCGAGGCCCATGCCGACGCTCGTGGCGGCGTCCTTCGCCTCGTAGCCCTCCGCGTCCTCGTCGGGATGGAGACGGTAGCTCACCATCTCGACCACGGTGAGCAGCACAAAGGCGGGGATCGACCACAGCACGACATCGGGCAGGTTCGGCATGCAAGCACCGTAGGACCGCCGTCCTGCCCCGACTAGACGTTGTTACCCACAAGTATTACCGACGGTACGCGCTTGCTTCTTGGTGATCTCCGCCAATCGGAGTGCAATCGGAGTGCAATCGGTGTGACTGAGCGTCGGACAGACGTACGCCTCGCGAACGGACAGACCGGACAACCTGCCTGAGGGAGCATCGGAAGAGCGGAGCGAACGCCCCTGGCGGGCCATGGTGTCAGTCGTGGCCCGTATCCTCAGGGACCATGCTCGATGACCTGACGACCGCAGTGCCCTCTCCCACGTCATGGCCGGCCGCGTATCCCCAGGGGTACGCGGTCGTTGACGTGGAGACCACAGGTCTGGCCCGGGACGATCGCATCATCTCCGCGGCCGTCTACCGGCTCGACGCGCGCGGCGAGGTCGAGGACCACTGGTACTCGACGGTCAACCCGGAGCGTGACCCCGGCCCCGTGTGGATCCACGGGCTGACGAGCGAGGCACTCGAGGGCGCCCCCCTCTTCCAGGACATCGCCGAGGAGTTCACGACCCGGCTCGAGGGGCGGGTGCTCGTCGCGCACAACGCCGTCTTCGACTGGCAGATGATCGCCCGGGAGTACGCGCGCGCGAAGCGTGAGGCTCCGGTGCGTCAGCGGCTGTGCACCATCGCGCTCTCCAAGGAGCTCGGGCTCCCGCTGCCCAACCACAAGCTGGAGTCCCTCGCCGCGCACTTCGGCGTCGTCCAGCAGCGGGCGCACCACGCGCTGGACGACGCGCGCGTGCTGGCCGAGGCGTTCCGGCCCAGCCTCAGGGCCGCGGCGGCGAACGGCGTACGGCTGCCGCTGCTGGAGTGCCGGCCGCTGACCGAGTGGTCGGACCGCGCCGCGCCCCGCATCGGACAGCAGGCGGGTTACGGCGGTTACCGGCCGACCAGTTGGCGTCCGGCCCGGAAGCGGCCCGCCTGTCCCTACCCCAACCCGGGGCGCTACGAGGCGGGCGGGCGGCTCAAGCAGGGCATGCGGGTCGCCTTCTCGGGTGACACCTCGGTGGAGCGCGATCTGCTGGAGGACCGCGCGACCGAGGCCGGGCTGCATGTGGCCACCAGCCTGTCCAGGCTGACCAGCCTGCTCGTCACGAACGACCCGGACTCGGGCACGTCCAAGGTGGTCAAGGCGCGGCAGTTCGGCACGCCGGTCGTGGACGAGGCGGCCTTCGGGCAGCTCCTCGCGGATGTGGAGCCGGCGCCGGAGGCGTGACCGTATGCGGATCGGTTTCCGGAGGGCGACCGTACGGACGGGTGATTGGGAGGCGACTCGCCCGGCACCCGCTCGCCCGGGCCGGGATGACGGCTCACCCTGTGGCGCATGGCGACCTGTGAGGTATGTGGCAATCAGTACGGAATGACCTTCGAGGTGCACGCGCAGGGCGCGGTGCACGTCTTCGACTGCTTCTCCTGCGCGATCCACCGCATGGCACCCATCTGCGAGCACTGCCGGGTGCAGATCATCGGCCAGGGCGTGGAGGTCGAGGGCCACTGGTACTGCGGGGCGCACTGCGCACGCGCGGAGGGAAAGGCGGGAATTGTCGACAAGGTGTGAAACCGTACCCGCCTGATGGCACCCCACGACCGAGTTGTACGGTCGTGGGGTGTACCGCTTCCTGATGTCTCGGCAGTGGGTGATCCTCACGCTGATCGCCCTGCTTCTCATCCCCACGATGATCAGGCTGGGCATCTGGCAGATGCATCGCTACGAGGAGCGCACCGCCCGGAACCAGCTGGTCTCGGACGCGCTGGCGGCCGACCCGGTGCCCGTGGAGAAGCTGACCGGACCCGGGCACACCGTCACCAGCGCCGAGCGGTACCGCACGGTGACCGCGAAGGGTCACTTCGACACGGAGGACGAGGTCGTCGTCCGCCGCCGTACCAACTCCGACGACGAGGTCGGCTACCACGTCCTCACCCCGTTCGTCCTCGACGACGGCAAGGTCCTGCTGGTCAACCGGGGCTGGATCCCCTCCGACGGCCCGAGCCAGACCACCTTCCCGAAGGTTCCCGCACCGCCGGGCGGCGAGGTCACCGTCAAGGGGCGGCTGATGCCCGACGAGACGACCGCGGCGAGCGGCATCAAGAACCTCGACGGACTGCCGGACCGGCAGATCATGCTGATCAACAGCGAGCAGGAGGCACGGCGCCTGGACGCCCGGGTGCTCGGCGGCTACATCGCCCAGACGGCCCCCGAGCCCAAGGGCGACACCCCCGAGCTCCTCGGCAACCCGGGCAAGGAGGACGCCGCGCTGAACTACGCCTATGCCATCCAGTGGTGGCTGTTCGCCGCGGCCGTCCCGGTCGGCTGGGTGGTCCTGGCCCGCCGCGAGGCCCGCGACCGGGCGCAGGCGGCGGCCCAGGACACCGACACGGCGGAGGCGGAGCCGGCGACCGTGTGACCTCCGGCGGCCTCAAGGGCAGGCCGGTCAGCAGCACCTCCCCCGCGGCCCCGACCCCCGGTCCAGCGTGCGCAGCAGCTCGCGGACGTACCAGGCCACGGCCCGTGCGCAGCGCACGGCCCTCATGAGCGGGTCCCCGCCAGGGGCTCGGCCGGCTGCTCCCCGGGCACCTCGATGCGGGACTCGACGTACGGCGCCTCGGTGGTCGGCAAGGGACCCGGGGCCCGGATCGCCCGTACGCACACCACCGCCGCGTTCACCAGCACCACGGCGACCAGCAGCAGGAACAGGGCGATCAGTACGCCGTCGACCGTGGAGTTGGTGACGACGGTCCGCATGTCGGCCGGGCTCTTGGCGGGCGGCAGGATCTGGCCGGCGTCGAGGGCGTCGGCGTAGCGGGCGCGCTGGGCGAAGAAGCCCACCTTCGGATCGTTGGAGAAGATCTTCTGCCAGCCGGCGGTGAAGGTGATGGCGACGACCCAGGCCAGTGGGACGCCGGTGACCCAGGCCCAGCGCGCTTTCCCGGACTTGACCAGGACCGTGGTGCAGACGGCGAGGGCGATCGCGGCGAGGAGCTGGTTCGCGATGCCGAAGAGCGGGAAGAGCTGGTTGATTCCGCCGAGCGGGTCGGTGGCTCCGGTGTAGAGGAAGTAGCCCCAGGCCGCGACGACCAGGGCGCTGCACAGCCAGATGCCCGGCTTCCAGTTGACCCGGCCGGCCGGCTTCCAGACGTTGCCGAGCATGTCCTGGAGCATGAAACGGCCGACCCGGGTGCCCGCGTCCACGGTCGTCAGGATGAACAGCGCCTCGAACATGATGGCGAAGTGGTACCAGAAGGCCTTCATCGCGGTGCCGCCGATGACCCCGGAGAAGATCTCCGACATGCCTACGGCCAGCGTCGGGGCGCCGCCGGAGCGGGCGATCAGCGTCTGTTCCTCCACGGCCTTCGCGGCTTGGGTCAGCTGGTCGGGGGTGATCGTGAAGCCGAGTCCGGCGACCGCGTGGGACGCCGACTCCGCCGTCGTGCCGAGGAGGGCGGCAGGGGCGTTCATGGCGTAGTACAGGCCCGGCTCCAGGGTCGCCGCCGCGATCAGCGCCATGATCGCGACGAACGACTCCATCAGCATGGCGCCGTAGCCGATCATCCGGACCTGGGACTCCTTCTGGATCAGCTTCGGCGTGGTGCCGGAGGCGACCAGGGCGTGGAAGCCGGAGAGCGCGCCGCAGGCGATGGTGATGAAGAGGAAGGGGAAGAGCGAGCCCGCGAAGACGGGCCCCGCGCCCGTCGAGGCGAAGTCGGTCACCGCGTCCGCGCGCATGACCGGGGCGGCGACCACCACGCCCACCGCGAGCAGCGCGATCGTGCCGATCTTCATGAAGGTGGAGAGGTAGTCGCGCGGCGCGAGCAGCATCCACACCGGCAGCACGGAGGCGACGAAGCCGTAGCCGACCAGGCAGAAGACGAGGGTCGTGGGGCTCAGGGTGAAGGCGGAGGCCAGCGAGGACTGCTGGATCCAGCTGCCGCCGACGATGGCGAGCAGGAGGAGCACGACTCCGATCAGGCTGGTCTCGACGACCCGGCCCGGGCGCAGGACGTGCAGCCAGAAGCCCATGAACAGGGCGATGGGGATGGTCATCGCGACGGAGAAGGTGCCCCACGGGGAGTGGGCGAGGGCGTTGACGACGACCAGGGCCAGCACACCCAGCAGGATGATCATGATGGCGAAGACGGCGATCAGGGCGGCGGCCCCGCCCCAGCGGCCGATCTCGTCCCGGGCCAGCTGCCCGAGCGACTTGCCGTCGCGTCGCATGGACAGGAACAGCACGACCATGTCCTGCACCGCGCCCGCGAAGATCACACCGGCGACGATCCACAGCGTCCCGGGCAGATAGCCCATCTGCGCCGCGAGGACCGGCCCCACCAGCGGCCCGGCGCCGGCGATCGCCGCGAAGTGGTGCCCGAGCAGCACCCGGCGGTCGGTGGGGTGGAAGTCGACGCCGTCCTCGAGGCGCTCGGCGGGGGTGGCCCGGCGGTCGTCGGGCTTGAGGACCCGCCGGGCGACGAAGCGGGAGTAGAAGCGGTAGGCGATGGCGTACGAGCCGAGCGCCGCGACGACCAGCCAGACCGCCGAGATCTCCTCGCCCCGGGCGAGGGCGAGGACGCCCCAGGCGATCGCACCGAGCAGGGAGACGGCGGTCCAGAGCAGAAGGGACCGAGGCGATATTCGTCGCTTTTCGGGCGCTGACCGGCTGGATTCGGGCAGGGCTGATACGGGCATGGCGGCTCCTCACCGTGGCGGTGGTGTGCGACAGGACCTGCGCGGGGGCCGGTGCGGGGGCGCTTCCCCGACCTGCGCACCTCTCCCGCTCACTGTCGGTCTGTGCAAGAGTTGCGCTCCCGCCGGAACCGGATGACACGTCGTTCCCAGAAGAATTTCCGCCGATTCCCTGTCCTCCGGACGGGCCGTCCGCGCAACTCTCGCGCAAGGGCACAGGCACACCAAGGACGGTGACCCATGGCTGACGGCGCCATGACCGCGACGTTTCTCGCCGTGATCGGCGGGGCGTCGCTGCTCGCGGTCACCGCACGGCGGCTGCGTCCGGTGGACCGGCTGCCCTCCCTGGAGGGGTGGGCGCTGGCCGACCGCTCCCTCGGCCCGGGCTGGACCTGGCTGCTGCTCGGCGGCACGATCTTCACCGCGTACACCTTCACCGCCGTGCCCGGTCTCGCGTACGGCAACGGCGCGCCCGCCTTCTTCGCGGTGCCGTACACGGTGATCGTCTGCCCGCTCGCCTTCGTGCTGCTGAGCCGGCTGTGGAGCGTGGCCCGCAGGAACGGCTACGTCACCGCCGCCGATTTCGTCCGGGGCCGGTACGGTTCGCCGCCGCTGGCCCTGGTGGTCGCGCTGACCGGGATCCTCGCGACGATGCCATACCTGGCGCTGCAACTGATCGGCATCCGGGCGGTGCTGACCGCCGGGGGCGTCCATCCGGGGGGCGTGCCCGGGGACCTGGTGCTGGTGGCGCTGTTCGCGGGGCTCGCGGTGGCCACGTACCGGCACGGACTGCGCGCGCCCACGGTCATCTCGGCGCTGAAGGCGGTGGCCGTGTTCGGCTCGCTGACCGCCGTGACCTGGCTGGTCCTGAAACGGTTCGGCGGCCCCGGCCCGGTCTTCGACGGCGCCGCGGCGCGGCTGGGCGACCAGGCGCTGCTCCTGTCCCCCGCCCAGCAGCCCGCCTACGCCACCCTCGCCCTGGGCTCCGCCCTCGCCCTGCTGATGTATCCGCATGTGCTCACCGCCGGTTTCGCCGCCGACGGGCCGCGCACCCTGCGCAAGGTATCGGTGGCGCTGCCGGCCTGGACCGGGCTGCTCGCACTGTTCGGGTTCCTCGGCTTCGCCGCCCTCGCGGCGGGCGTGCGGGCGCCGCGCGGTGGTGCCGAGGCAGCGGTGCCGATGCTGGTCGACCGGCTGATGCCGGCGCCGCTGGCCGGGCTGGTGTTCGCCGCGATCGCCGTGGGGGCGCTCGTCCCGGCGGCCGTGATGTCGATCGCGGCGGCGACCGGCTTCGTCCGCAACGTCTACGTCGAGTACGTCCAGCCGACGGCCACGCCCAAGCGCCAGGTACGCATCGCCAAGGCCGTGTCGCTCACCGCGAAGGCGGGGGCCGTGGCGTTCGTGTTCGGGCTGCGCGACCAGGACGCCATCAACCTCCAGTTGCTCGGCGGCGTGTGGATCCTGCAGGTCTTCCCGGCCGTCGCCGTCGGGCTGTTCACCGGGCGGCTGCACCCCCGGGCGCTGCTCGCCGGGTGGGCCCTGGGCATGGCCTCGGGGACGTACCTGGTGGTGCGCGAGGGGTTCTCCCCGATCGTGCCGCTCGGCACCGGCGTCGGGCCGCTGGAGATCTACGCCGGGCTCGCGGCCCTGCTGCTCAATCTGGCCGTCGCGGTGGCCGGCACCCCGGTGCTGGACCGCCTGGGCGTCCCGCGCGGCGCCGACTCGACCGACCTGCCGTCCCGCCTGACCGTCCGGCGACGCCCGGAGACCGGAGCGAACCACCCGTGAGACGCAGAGAGAACTCCCCCACCGCGGCGCCGGCCGGGCCGGCGCCCGCCGCCGTGCCCCTGCCCCGCGCGGCCGCCGACCCGGCCGACCCGGAGCGGGAGGCGGGCGTGGCCCGCCTCTTCGAGCTGCACTACTCCTCGATGCTGCGGCTCGCCGTCCTGCTGGGCGCCGACGACCCGGAGAACGTGGTGGCCGAGGCGTACTACCAGATCTACCGCAAGTGGCGGCGCCTGCGGGACGCGGCCGCCGCGGAGGCGTATCTGCGGTCCACCGTCTGCAATCTGACACGGATGCGGATACGCCACCTCCAGGTCGCCCGCCGGCACGAGGAGAACCCGCCGAGCGCGCCGGACGACACGGTCGCCTCCGCCGAGCACGCCGCGCTGCTGCGCGACGACCAGCGCGTGCTCATCGCGGCGCTCCAGGAGTTGCCGCCCCGCCAGCGCGAGGCTCTGGTGCTGCGGCACTGGCTCGGCCTGAAGGAGAGTGAGATAGCCGCCGCGATGGGCATCTCCGGAGGTTCCGTCAAGACCCACACGGCACGCGGCATCGCCGCCCTGACCCAGGCGATGGAGGCCCGGCGATGACGAATCGAGACGCGACTCCGTCGCGTGGCACAAGCCCGGACCGGACCGGCCGCGGCGACGGCGACGGCGACGGCGACGGCCGCACCGAACGAGAGCTGCGCGAGGCACTCGAGGCACTGGCCGGCGGGGTGCTCCCCGACCCCGACGCCTACCGCACGGCACGCGGCGAGTGGCTGCGGCGCGAACGCCGGCGGCGGCTCGTGCTCGCCGTGCTGATCGCGGTCGTCTTCACCCTGGCCGTGCTGATCGGCCTGTGGGTGCTCAACCAGGCACCGTCGGATCCCGGCGTCATCTTCTCCGGCACCGGCACCGGCACCTCCGCCTCCGCCGAGGGCCCGTCACTCCCCCGGCTCCTGCTCTGATTGCGGGCCCGACTTGCCGGGAACCCGCACTCCGTGCATACGGGTATCGAGGACTACGCGCTCATCGGTGACGAACAGACCGCGGCCCTGGTCGGCACCGACGGCTCCGTCGACTGGCTGTGCCTGCCGCGCTTCGACTCGGCCGCCTGTTTCGCCAAGCTGCTCGGCGACGAGGACAACGGCTACTGGCGCATCGCCCCGGTGGGGGCGGACCGGTGCACCCGGCGCGCCTACCGCCGCGACACCCTCGTCCTGGACACCGAGTGGGAGACCGAGCGGGGGGCGGTCCGGGTCACCGACCTGATGCCCCAGCGCGACCAGGCCCCGGACCTCGTACGCATCGTCGAGTGCCTGGACGGCGAGGTGACGCTGCACAGCGTCATCAAGCTGCGCTTCGACTACGGCTCGATCGTCCCGTGGATGCGCCGGTCCGACGGCCACCGCGTCGCCGTGGCCGGCCCGGACTCGGCGTGGCTGCGGAGCGAGCCGGAGGTGCGCAGCTGGGGCGAGGAATTCGGCACGCACGCGGAGTTCACGGTCAAGAAGGGGGAGAAGGTCGCGTTCGTCCTGACCTGGCACCCCTCCCACGAGGAGCGCCCGCCGCTCGTCGACCCGTACGAGGCGCTGCGCCACAGCGTCGAGGACTGGCGGGCCTGGGTGTCCCGGTGCCGCTACGACGGACCGTACCGGGACGCCGTCGTCCGCTCCCTGATCACCCTCAAGGCACTCACCTACGCCCCGACCGGCGGCATCGTAGCCGCCCTCACCACCTCACTGCCCGAGGAGCCGGGCGGGGTGCGCAACTGGGACTACCGCTACTGCTGGCTGCGCGACTCCACCCTCACTCTGGGCGCGCTGCTGGCGGCGGGCTACCAGGACGAGGCCGAGGCCTGGCGGAACTGGCTGCTGCGCGCGGTGGCGGGCGACCCGGCCGACCTGCAGATCATGTACGGCCTGGCGGGCGAGCGACGGCTGCCCGAGTCCGAGCTGCCGTGGCTGCCCGGCTTCGCCGGGTCCAGGCCCGTCCGGATCGGGAACGAGGCCGTGAACCAGCTCCAGCTGGACGTCTACGGCGAGGTCATGGACTCCCTGTCACTGGCCCGCGAGTCGGGCCTGTCGGCCCAGCCGGACGTGTGGGCGCTGCAGACGGCCCTGATGGACTTCCTGCGGACCCACTGGCGCCGGCCCGACGAGGGGCTGTGGGAGGTGCGCGGCGGCCGGCGCCAGTTCGTGCACTCGAAGGTGATGGTGTGGGTGGCCGCCGACCGTGCCGTACGCACCATGGAGCGCCATCCGGAGCTGGAAGGCGACCTGGAGGGCTGGCGCGCGCTGCGCGACGAGGTGCACCGCGAGGTGTGCGAGAAGGGCTACGACCCCGAACGCAACACCTTCACGCAGTCCTACGGCTCACGCGAACTGGACGCCGCGCTGCTGCTCATCCCGCGCGTCGGCTTCCTGCCGCCCGACGATCCGCGGGTCGTCGGCACCATCGACGCGATCCGCGACGAGCTGGACCACCACGGGCTGCTGCTCCGCTACACGACCGACGGCACGGACGTCGACGGGCTGCCCGGTGCCGAGGGCACCTTCGTGGTGTGCTCGTTCTGGCTCGCGGACGCCCTGTACATGACGGGCCGCACGAAGGAGGCCCGCGCGCTGTTCGAACGGCTGGTGGGTCTCGCCAACGACGTCGGCCTGCTCTCCGAGGAGTTCGACCCGGTGAGCGGCCGGCAGCTCGGCAACTTCCCGCAGGCGTTCAGCCACATCGGCCTCGTGAACACCGCCCTCGCCCTGTTCGGCGAGGAGGGGGCAGGATAGGGACCATGGATCTTGGACTGAAGGACCGGGTGTACGTCGTCACCGGGGCCACGCGAGGCCTCGGCAACGCTTCCGCGCGCGAGCTGGTCGCGGACGGGGCGAAGGTGGTCGTCTCGGGCAGGGACGAGAAGAGCGTCGCCGAGACGGCGGACGCGCTGGGCCCGAACGCGGTCGGGGTGGCCGTCGACAACGCCGACCCTGATGCGGCGGCCCGGCTGATCGGGGCCGCGCGGGAGAACTTCGGGCGCTTCAACGGTGTCCTCATCAGCGTGGGCGGCCCGCCGGCCGGGTTCGTCGCGGACAACACGGACGAGCAGTGGCAGGCGGCGTTCGAGTCGGTGTTCCTCGGCGCGGTACGGCTGGCCCGCGCCGCGGCCTCCGAGCTGGAGGCCGGGGGTGTCATCGGGTTCGTGCTGTCCGGGTCGGTGTACGAGCCGATTCCGGGGCTGACGATCTCGAACGGGCTGCGGCCGGGGCTGGCCGGGTTCGCCAAGTCGCTGTCCGAGGAACTGGGGCCGCGGGGGATCCGCGTGGTGGGTGTGCTGCCCGGGCGTATCGACACGGACCGGGTGCGCCAGCTGGACGGGTTGTCGGCGGACCCCGAGGCGACCAGGGCGGCTTCGGAGTCGCGAATTCCGTTGCGGCGGTACGGGGCGCCCGAGGAGTTCGGGCGGGTGGCCGCGTTCCTGATGTCGCCGGCCGCTTCCTATCTGACCGGGGTCATGGTGCCCGTGGACGGCGGAGCGCGGCACGGGTTCTGAGAGCGCCGTCTCCGTCCGCGGGTTCGTGGGGGCTGGTCGCGCCCACGCGGCGGAGCCGCACATTCATACCGCGCGCCCATGACGGGGCCGGTCGGGTTCAACTCACTCGTTCCGCACGGTGCTTGACGGCCCGCAGCCTCACCTCCGCGGGGAGCGCTGCGAGGCCCGCCGATGTTCTGGCGTGGGCCAGGGCGCCGGTCGTCAGGTCGTGCAGGGCCGTTCCGGGGTCCACGTGCGGTTCCAGCGCGAGCCGCACACGGGCCTCGGGGGCGGTACGGCGTCCCGTCAGACGGGCGTCGGCGCGGTCCACGCCGTCGGCCTGTTCCGCGTCCTGGGCGAGGGCGCTCTCCAGGGCCCGGCCGCGCAGCAGCGCGCCCTCGCCGTCGCCGGTGTCGACGAGGACCTCGGCGAGGCGGCGCCTGCGGAGTACCGCGACGAGCCACCACAGGGCGAGCAGCAGAGCGACGGCGAGTACGGCGATGACGGTCGGCCACCACCAGCCGTCCTCCCGCCAGCGCGTGCGTTCGGCGTAGCTCAGCAGGACGTCGTGCCGGCTGTCGTGGATCCACCACGAGGGCGCCGGGGCGCCCAGGCCGACGGCCAGTACCGAGCCGCCCAGCACCAGCAGGACGAGGCCCACGAGCCCCAGGAACACGCGGTTGACGATCCGGAGCACCTCCGGTCACCCCTTCCGGCCGGGCCGCCGGACGCGCACCGACACCGCGGGCGGCCGGGCCAGCCCCAGTCCGCGGACCGCGTCGGTGAGCACGGCGTCCACTTCGGTTCGTACGTCGTCCAGTTCACGGAAATGCGACGCGGCGCGGACCTTGGCCCTGGTCCGGCGCACCCGGACGTCCACGGACTGCACACCGGGCACCTCCATGGCCCGGTCCCGCAGCGCGGACGCGGCGGCGTCACGGTGCAGTCCGGCGCGTACGTCGGTGTGCGCGCGCCGCATCGGGAGCACGTTTCGCAGGCCGGGTGTGCCGGCCAGGACGAGCAGCCAGAGCCCGAGGGCGGCGGCGACCCCGGCCCCGACGAGCACCCAGACGTCGTCGAGGGGCCGTTCGGCGAGCTGCCGGGCGAGTTCCCGGCGCCAGCTCATGACGGGCCGGTCGGCGCGCACGGACGCGATGTCGTACAGGAACAGTCCGGCGAGGCCCAGGAGCAGCAGCGCGACGATGCCGGCGGGGACGCGGCGGGCCGACCAGAAGCGCCCTTCGCTTCCGCCCTCACCGTCGGCCGCGGGCGGCGGTCCGTCGGCATCCGCGGGCACCGCCTGGCCGGGTCCGTCGCCGGTCTCCGACGTGTCGACGACCGGCAGACGCCGGGTGGTGTCCTCGGACTCGGGCGATCCGGACGGCTCGGCCGGACCGGTGCCGCGGGGTTCGCTCATCGTGTCCTCCCCTGTGCCGCGCCGTGCGCGGCGACCGGATGCAGCCGCTCCACCTGGACGACGACCTCCGGAACCTCCATACCGGCCAGGGTGCCCACCCGCTCGACGACGTGGTGACGCACCCGACGGCAGCGGTCGCCGACGTCGCAGGGGTAGTCGAGTTCGACGTGCACCCGGACGTGGGCGACCTCGTGGTGGACGACCACGCCGGCGGACGGCCGGCCGGCGCCGGGCGGCAGTGTCCCCACGGCCTCGCGGGCCGCCTGCGAGGCGATCTTCGCGACCACCCGGTCGGCGATCCTGGTCGCGCCGCGCTCGCCCGGCGGGACGGCGGTCAGGGGTCTGTCGAGCTCACCGGCCCCCGTGCTCACGGTCGTCACCGCCGCCGTTCGTGACGTGGACGGAAGAAGTCGCCGAAGTCCATGTCCCCTTCCAGGAACCGGCCGACGACGAAGCCGACGGCGCCCAGCGCCGCCACCAGCAGGAAGGCGCCGAACCCGCCGAAGTATCCGGCGAATGCCAACGCCATGCCGGCGATCATGCCGACCACGGCCATGCTCATGCGCTCCTCAGCTCCTCAGCCGCTGTGCCGTCCGGTGACCCGCGCCTCACTGGATCCGCCGCTCGGGTTCCTCTTCCTCCTCGTCCGGCAGCTTCACGTCGCTCACCGCGATGTTGACCTCGACGACCTCGAGGCCGGTCATCCGCTCGACGGCGGTGATGACGTTCTCCCGTACATCGCGGGCCACATCGGCGATCGACACGCCGTAAGTGACGACGATCTCCAGGTCGAGGGCCGCCTGCACCTCGCCTACCTCGGCCTTCACCCCGCGCGTCACCGACTTCGTGCCGCCGGGCACCCGGTCGCGCACGGCTCCGAAGGTGCGGGCGACTCCGCTGCCCATCGCGTGCACGCCGTCCACGTCGCGTGCGGCGAGCCCGGCGATCTTCTCCACGACGCCGTCCGCGATGGTCGTCCGCCCGCGCGAGCCCGGGTCTCCGCCACTGCGCTTGGCCAGCGGGCTTCTGCGTGCCGCCGGTGTCTCGCTCTCCCCGCCCCGGTTCTCGGTCATGTCAGTCATCGGCGTACGTCCTTTTCGGTTGTCGTCCTCCGACCACCGTATGCACGGTTACGTGGTTGCGCGCCTTTGATGCGGCAGGCTGGAGGAATGACGGGTGACCGGTGGACGCAGGCAGTGAGACATCAGCTGGGCCTCGGCAGGCTCCTGCCGCTGGGTGATGCGCGGGACGGTGCGTGGATCGCCGAGCAGGCGGCCGAGGCGGTGCTGCGGCGCGCGGCCCAAGACGCTCCGGGCGTACGCCTCGACGCGCTCCGTGTAGCGCTCGCCGACCCGGGGGACACCCGGGAGCCGACCGTACCGGCCCCGCCGAGCGCGCAGCCGCCCGGACCTCTGCGGGTGACCGCGGAGTTCGCGGCCACGGCCTCGCGGCCGCTGCCGACGACGGCGTCCCTGCTGCGGGCGACACTGGCGACCGCGGCGACGCAGGGGCTGGGTCTGACGGTGTCGGAGGTGGACCTGCTTGTGACGGGGCTGCTGGACGAGGAGCCGGAGCCGGCGTCCGCCCTGCGTCCGACCGAACCTCCCCGGGCCGCGCGGCCGGCGGACGGCGACGAGGCCCGCGTCGCGACCGCCGCCCTCGAAGTCCCGGGTGTCCTCCACCTCACCGCCGCGCTGGGCCACCCCGTGCACATCGAGGAGCTCCCGGGCGAGGCGGCGCTGCCGCACCGTCATGTCCGGCTGGAACTGGCGGTGGGAGCGGACCACCAGGCCCGTGAGGTGGCCCGCTCGGTCCGCACGGCGGTGCGCAGGACACTGCCGGACCACCCGACGGTGGCGGTGGTGGTGAGCGGGATCGGCTGAGGCGCCGCCTCAGTCCCCGATGCCCGCGAGGTCCCGCAGCCGGCGGGCCTGGGCCTGGCGTTCCGCGCCTCGCTGGGCTTCGTATGTGCGGTCCTGGGCGCCGCGCAGCAGTGCCTTGGTCTCGACGACGGCGTCGCGGGGCGCGGCGAGGACGGCCGCGGCGAGGTCACGGACCGTGTCGTCGAGCTGGCCGACGGGCACGGCCACATTGGCCAGCCCGGTGTTGACGGCCTCCTCGGCCGTGACGGAGCGCCCGGTCACGCAGATCTCCAGCGCGCGGGCGTATCCGACGAGTCCCACCAGCGGATGCGTGCCCGTCAGATCGGGCACGAGTCCGAGGCTGGTCTCGCGCATGGCGAACTGCACGTCGTCGGCGACGACGCGCAGGTCGCAGGCGAGGGCGAGCTGGAAGCCCGCCCCGATGGCATGCCCCTGGACGGCGGCGACGGAGACGATGTCGCTGCGCCGCCACCAGGTGAACGCCTCCTGGTACTCGGCGATGGTCGCGTCCAGCTCGGCGTCGTCACCACGCGCGAGGTCGATGAACGACGGTTCCCCGTCGAAGCCCTCGGGCGTGAATGCCTGCCGGTCGAGACCGGCCGAGAAGGACTTCCCCTCGGCCCGCAGCACCACGACGCGGACGGAGCCCGGCAGCTGCCGACCGGCCTCGGTCAGCGCCCGCCACAGAGCGGGGCTCTGCGCGTTGCGCTTGGCCGGGTTGGTCAGCGTCACCGTGGCGACCGCGTCGTCGACGGTGAGCCGTACGCCGTCCTTGTCGAGTACGGGAACGAGGTCCTTGTCGGGCGAAGCCATGGACGCCTCCGATGTGTGCGGTCAGCTAAGTGACTGCACAGTAACCACCCGGTCGGTCAGCCGACCGACCGGGTGGCCACCATCGAAGCCGAGGGGCCACCCGGGGTCAGGCCGTGGCCTTTTTGCCCCGGGTCGCCCCGCCACGCCCTCGCAGCGTGACGCCCGACTCACTGAGCATGCGGTGCACAAAGCCATACGAGCGGCCGGTCTCCTCGGCCAACGCCCGGATGCTCGCACCGGCGTCGTACTTCTTCTTCAGGTCTGCCGCGAGCTTGTCGCGCGCGGCGCCGGTCACCCGGCTGCCCTTCTTCAGAGTCTCGGCCACCCGTGCCTCCTCATGGGAAGTGCGCTCTGGTCTCCTCATGATCACCCCTCCGGGCCTTGATGGCCACCCATTCGGCAAGGTCCGTGAGACAAGGTTGTGACGACGGGAGCACATCCCCACATCCGGAATATGCAATTCCGAAGATCGGCGCCCGTACACCCGAACGGATTGTTCCGGAAAATGCCAGGTCAGAAAGGCGTCACGGCCGAGCCCGGAAGAATCGGGGGCTCGGCCGCGAAATCGATGTAGGACACACCTCGGTACGAGGAGATCTCACACAGATGATGGATCACCGCTAGGCCGAATGATCCATACGCCGTTGATCACGCATTCGATCAAGCAGCACTGACGCATCGAACGGCACTGACGCTCAGGCCAGGGCGACGAGGTCCGCGTAGTCGGCGCCCCACAGGTCCTCGACGCCGTCCGGCAGCAGGATGATCCGCTCCGGCTGGAGCGCCTCGACCGCGCCCTCGTCGTGCGTGACGAGGACGACCGCGCCCTTGTACGTGCGCAGCGCGCCGAGGATCTCCTCGCGGCTGGCCGGGTCGAGGTTGTTGGTCGGCTCGTCGAGGAGCAGCACGTTCGCCGAGGACACCACCAGGGTGGCGAGCGCCAGGCGGGTCTTCTCGCCGCCGGAGAGAACTCCGGCGGGCTTGTCGACGTCGTCGCCGGAGAACAGGAACGAGCCGAGCGTCTTGCGGACCTCCACCAGGTCCAGGTCGGGAGCGGCCGAGCGCATGTTCTCCAGGACCGTGCGCTCCGGGTCGAGGGTCTCGTGCTCCTGCGCGTAGTAGCCGAGCTTGAGGCCGTGGCCCTCGATGACCTGGCCGGTGTCGGGCTTCTCGGCCCCGCCGAGCAGCCGGAGCAGGGTCGTCTTGCCCGCGCCGTTGAGGCCGAGGATGACGACGCGCGAGCCCTTGTCGATGGCCAGGTCGACGTCGGTGAAGATCTCCAGCGATCCGTAGGACTTCGACAGGCCCTCGGCCATGAGCGGGGTCTTGCCGCACGGGGAGGGCTCGGGGAAGCGCAGCTTGGCGACCTTGTCGGACTTCCGCTCGGCCTCCAGGCCGGCCAGCAGCTTGTCCGCCCGGCGGGCCATGTTCTGCGCGGCGACGGTTTTGGTGGCCTTGGCGCGCATCTTGTCGGCCTGCGAGTGCAGCGCGGAGGCCTTCTTCTCGGCGTTCTGCCGCTCGCGCTTGCGGCGCTTCTCGTCGGCCTCGCGCTGCTGCTGGTAGAGCTTCCAGCCCATGTTGTAGACGTCGATCTGGGAGCGGTTGGCGTCCAGGTAGAACACCTTGTTGACGACCGTCTCGACCAGGTCGACGTCGTGGGAGATCACGATGAAGCCGCCGCGGTAGGTCTTCAGGTAGTCCCGCAGCCAGATGATCGAGTCGGCGTCGAGGTGGTTGGTCGGCTCGTCGAGCAGCAGCGTGTCCGCGTCGGAGAACAGGATGCGGGCCAGCTCGATACGGCGGCGCTGGCCTCCGGAGAGCGTGTGCAGGGGCTGGCCGAGCACGCGGTCGGGCAGGTTGAGCGCGGCGGCGATGGTCGCGGCCTCGGCCTCGGCGGCGTACCCGCCCTTGGTGAGGAACTCCGTCTCCTGGCGCTCGTACTGCTTGAGCGCCTTCTCGCGGGTGCCGCCCTTGCCGTTGGCGATGCGCTCCTCGTTCTCGCGCATCTTGCGGATCAGTACGTCCAGGCCGCGCGCGGAGAGGATGCGGTCGCGGGCGAGGACGTCGAGGTCGCCGGTGCGGGGGTCCTGCGGGAGGTAGCCGACCTCGCCGGAGCGGGTGATGGTGCCGCCGGCAGGGATGCCGTCGCCTGCGAGGCATTTGGTCAGGGTGGTCTTCCCTGCGCCGTTGCGGCCGACCAGGCCGATGCGGTCGCCCTTGGCGACACGGAAGGTGGCGTTCTCGATGAGGACGCGGGCACCGGCGCGCAGCTCGATACCGGAGGCGGAGATCACGGACAGACTCCAGGGCGGATACGGGGGCGGGATGGACGAATCAGGGGGTGCCGCGCGTAGCGCGCCGTTGGAAGGGCGGTGGCGGGCGACGGGCGGGCGTTCCCGCCGTCTAATGCGCGAGGAGAATGGCCATAGGGGACAGTCTAACGGGGGCGTGCAACCACTTTTCGACTGAGTCAGGCAGCGGGACAACGAGGAAGTGATCGCCATGGCAGGCTCGTCCGGCGGACGTCCGAGCATTTACCCGACGCTGCTCTACACGGACGCGAAGACCGCGATCCGGCAGCTCACCGAGGCCTTCGGCTTCACGGAGCTCTCGGTGTACGAGGGCGAGGACGGCTCGGTGATGCACGCAGAGCTGACGCAGGGCAACGGTGCGGTGATGGTCGGTAGCAAGGGCCGCGGCGGCGTGTTCGACGCGGCCATGCAGGGCGCGGGCACCACGGGGGTGTACGTGGTGGTGGACGACGTGGACGCACACCACCGCCACGCCGTGGACCACGGCGCGGAGATCCTGATGCCCCCGACGGACCAGGACTACGGCTCACGGGACTACATGGCCCGGGACCTCGAGGGCAATGTGTGGAGCTTCGGGACGTACGCGCCCGAGACAACCCTCTAGCTGCCGCCGGTGTGCACCTGGAACGCGGCCCGGCGGACGGCCTTGGCCAGGGCCGGGTCGGGGTGGGCCGCGGCGAGGGCGACCAGGACCTGCACGGTGCGCGGGTGCCCGACGGCGCGTACCTCGTCCAGGAGCATCGGGACGGTGGGCTGGATCGCTGATTCCAGGTGCCGGACGAGCAGGGGGGCCTCACCGTGGTCGGCGACGGCGGCCGCGGTGTCCACCCACAGCCAGGTCGCCTCCTGCCGGGTGAGGACCTCGTGGGCGTCCTCCGGGTCCGCGCCGTCGTGCTCGGCCAGCCACAGCAGGGCGTACGGCCTGAGCGTCGGCTCGGCGACCACGCCGCGGACCTCCGGCTCGGCGGGGGCGCCGACGACCCGCAGCGCCTCGAAGGCGAGGCCGCGCAGCAGGGCGTCCTCACCGCGGGCGGCGTCGAGGAGTTCGGTGACGGCGCTGCCGACGGGGCGGGCGGCGAGCCAGGCGCGGTACTCGGCGCGGGCCGCGTTCGGGCGCAACTGGGCGCAGCCGCGGAGCATGTCCTCGGCCGCCTGCTCGATGTTCCCGGCGGGGCTCTGCGCGGCGACGCAGATCTGCTCCAGCTTGACCCAGACGGCCCAGCTGCCGAGCGGGGTGAGCGTGGCCTGGCCGTCGCCGTAGGTGAGGGCGCCGACGGAGGCGAGGGCGCGCAGGGCCCAGTCGAGGAGGGGGGCGAGCGGGGCGTCGGTGGGCTCCGGCTCGGCCACCGGCTCGGGCTGGGGGCCGTAGGGGATCTCACAGCGTGCGGTGCGCAGCTCGGTGACGCGCTGCTCCAGGAGGTCGAGGAGCTGCTCCACGGGGACGGGGCCGGCGGACAGCTGGAGGAAGGAGAGCGCCTGCGGCATGGCCGAGACGACCTCGGCGACGGCGGCGGCCTCGCGGTCCTCGGGCTCCGGGTGGGCGAGCGACCAGGCGTCGAAGAGGGCGACCCAGCCGCGCAGGACGGCGCTGTCGTCGCGGTTCCAGGCGCGCAGCCGCCAGCCGGGGCGGGCGCTGTCGCCGTGCACCTCGACGAGGCCGGCGAGGCGGGCGGTGTCCCAGTCGGCCCTGACCTGAGCGGGGGTCAGACCGAGGTCGCGGGCGGCCCGTTCGGCGGTCGCGTCGGAGAGGGTGGCCTTGCCGTCGGCGGTTGCGCTGTCCCCGCCGGGGCCGAGCGCGGCGTCGGCCCAGCGGGCGACGCGGGCCGCGGCGGCCAGACCTGAGCGCGCCATTCTGGCCAGCTCCGCCGGTGCCGGGGTGCCCTCCGGGGGGCGCGGTGCGGGTCGGCGCGAGCGCCGCTGGTTCATCGCTCTGGGGGCGGCGGCCAGGGGTCGCGGGCGGACGAGTCGAAGCCTGGAGTCGCGCGGGATACGGGACGTCACGGGTGCAGTCTTCCGGTTGACGGTCCGAAAACCCAAACGGAATGTCACGGCGGGCGACGGGGATGGCCAACGCACGGGTTCCCGGGAGGGGTCGAAGGCCGGGAACAAGCCAGTGGTACGACGCTAAACGGAATCCTCGCGACCGGTCGGAGGAGAGCGGGGCGGGACGGGCGCGCGACGGGGTGCGGGGGTGGGGTGCGGGGCTGGGGTACGGGGGTGGGGTACGGGGTCACATGAGAGGCGTCAGGAAGCGTCGCAGTGCCTCCTCGTAGGCCTGCGGGTCGGCGTTCCACATCGCTCCGTGGGGCGCGTTGCCGACGGTGTAGAGGGCGACCATGTCGGGGCGCGTGTCGGCGAGGTGGCGGGAGAACCGCCAGGGCGCCACCGTGTCGTCCGGTCCGTGGAAGACGAGCGCCGGGATGTGGAGCCCGTCGAACGGGGCCGGGCCCTCGACACCGTCATCGTGGAGGCCGGTGCGGCCCTGGGCCGCGCGGACCGCGAGGGGCAGCAGCGGGCCCGGGGTGCGGCGGGCGGCGGCGAGGGCGCGCAGCGTGGTCTGCCAGCTGAGCACCGGGGAGTCCAGGATCAGGCCCGAGACGCGGTCGCGCAGTCCCGAGTGCTCGGCGGCGCGCAGGGCCATGGTGGCGCCGGTGGACCAGCCGTACAGGACGACCTGCCGTGCGCCGTGGCGCACGGCGTGGCGGATCGCCGCGTCGAGGTCGCGCCACTCGGTCTCGCCGAGGTGGTTCAGTCCGTCGGGGCGACGGGGTGCGCCCAGGTCGCCGCGGTAGGAGAGGGCGAGTACCGGGAAGCGGTTGCGGTGTAGGAACTCCATGACGTTCATGGCCAGTTCCCGTGTGGTGCCCAGGCCGTGCACGGCGATCACCCAGGTGTCCCGGGCGCCGGGCACGAACCACGCGGGCAGGGCGCCGAGTTCGCCGGGGATGTCGATGTCGGAGTGTTCGAGGCCGAGGGCGTCGCTCGGGTTGCCGACGTACACGTTCGGGGTGAGCCAGGCCTTGTCACCGGCCTTCAGGGTGCCGTGCGTGACGCTCTCCAGGCGGCGTACGACGGTGTCGGCGGTGTGCGGGGCGGTGGTCAGGACCGGCCCGACCACCGCGTGGGAGCCGTCGCCGGAGAGGCCGTAGCGGCCGGGCCGCAGGGCGGCCAGGTCCCGGGTGAGGGTGATCTGCCCGGCGGCGGTGCCGTGCACGGTGAGCCGGGGTTCGGTGGGCAGGGGTCTGCCGGGAGGCGCCTTGAGCGCGGCGTCGCTGGCGAACCGGCCGGCGGCCACGGCCGCTGCGCCGGCTCCGATCACGGCGGTGGCGGCGGCCGCCGCCGCTTTGACAATGCGCACGGCTCCAGTGTCCCGGCGGACCGGGCGACGGACCAGTGGGCGGGGGCGGCGGGGTGACGGGCGGCGAGGTGACGGGCGGCGGGGTGGGGGGGTGACGAGCCGGGGCGGTGGTGGCTGTCGGGGTGTTGCGGCGGAGGCGTCATCACGGGCATCGGTGATCGCGTCGCGCCATCTTGCCGGGGGTGGGTCGGGGCCGCGCCGGGGGGTGTCCGTCCTCGGATTGGCGCGATGGACTTGCGAACCGGCTCACTGTCCGTTGACGCGCCAACCACTGCGGGCGGACACCCCCCGACACGTCCCCTTGCGTACGTCGGCGGGTGCGGGCCGGGCGGCCGGAGGAGCAGTAGCCGCGGCCGCAGGCCGGGCGGCCGGAGGAGCAGTGGCCGCGGCCGCAGGCCGGGCGGCGGAGGAGCGATAGCCGCGGCCGCGGGCCGGGCGGCGGAGGAGCGGTAGCCGCGGCCGCGGGCCGGGCGGCGGAGGAGCGATAGCCGCGGCCGCGGGCCGGGCGGCGGAGGAGCGATAGCCGCGGCCGCGGGCCGGGCGGCGGAGGAGCGGTAGCCGCGGCCGCGGGCCGGGCGGCGGAGGAGCGGTAGCCGCGGCCGCGGGGCGGGATGCCGGTGGCCGGCGGAGCAGTGGCCACGCCCGTGGCGGGACGCTCGTGGTCGGTGGGGGTGTGGGGGGCGGGGGGCGGGTCAGTCGCGCTGGCCGTAGTGGCGCAGCCGGTCCTGTACCTCCGTCAGTTGTTCCGTGGAGAGCAGGCTCGGGGACAGGCCCGGGACCGATGTGGCGGTCAGCCATAGCCGGCACATCCATTCGAGCTGGGCGGTGCGGTCGTAGGCCTGGTCCAGTGACGTGCCGTAGGTGATCGTGCCGTGGTTCTGGAGGAGGCAGCCGGAGCGGTCGGCGAGGGCGCGGAGCATGTTCTCGGCCAACTCGTCGCTGCCGTACGTCGCATACGGGGCAACCCGGACGGGGCCGCCGAGCGCGGCGGCCATGTAGTGGATCAGCGGGAGCTCGCGCACGAGGGTCGAGACGGCCGTCGCGTGCACGGCGTGGGTGTGGACGACGGCGCGGGCGCCGGTCGTGCGGTAGACGGCGAGGTGCATGGGCAGCTCGCTGGTCGGGACGAGCGTGCCGAGGACCTGGCGGCCGTCGAGATCGACCCCCGTGACGTCGTCCGGCGCCAGCCGGTCGTAGGGCACGCCCGACGGCGTGACCAGCACGGTGTCCCCGACACGCACCGAGACGTTGCCGGACGTTCCGACGACGAGCCCGTCGGCGACCGACCGGCGGGCCGTCGCGACGAGGTCCTCCCAGGCGCGCGCCTCCTCGGGGCGCACACCGCTCCGGCGGGGCTCCCCCGCATCCTGTCCGCCGCCCCGGATGCCCCCTGCGTCCCGCTCGTCGCCTCGCTGCTCAGCCATGCGGCGATCCTGCCAGGCAGCCCTTCAACGCGCCGCCGGGCGGGGGCACTTTAGGCCGGAAACCGAGCATGTGTAAGGGCGCATACCCACACAAACATGGCATGGATCTCTCTTGGCCGGAGATCATCGGATATTCAGCGACCCTCCAGTACTCTCTGGGGGATTTGCCGTGCACGTTGCCATTCCGGGGGGAATCGCATGGCCCGTGACCACATATCGACCCGCCGCCGCGGACGCTTACTGGCGGTCTCCGCCGCGGCGCTCGCGCTGGGAGGGACCTCGCTCGCGGAGTTTCCGGCCACGGCGGCGAGCCGCCCGATGGGGCACGACGTGTCGTCCCACCAGAAGAACGTCGACTGGCGGAGCGCCAGGGCGAAGGGCGCCAGATTCGTCTACGTCAAGGCGACCGAGTCCACCACCTACCGCAACCCCTACTTCAGCCGGCAGTACAACGGCTCGCGCGCGGCGGGCCTGATCCGCGGCGCTTACCACTTCGCGCTGCCGGACAGGTCGTCGGGCCGGGCGCAGGCGGCCCACTTCGTACGCAACGGCGGCAGCTGGAGCGCGGACGGCTGGACGCTGCCGCCGGCGCTCGACATCGAGTACAACCCGTACGACAAGAAGCACAAGTGCTACGGCCTGAGCAAGGCCGGGATGGTCGGCTGGATCAAGTCGTTCAGCGACGAGGTCAAGCGGCTCACCGGCCGCCGCCCGGTGATCTACACGACCACCCACTGGTGGAACACGTGCACGGGCAACAGCCGTGCGTTCGCCGCGAACCACCCCCTGTGGATCGCCCGCTACGACGCGGCGAGCGCGGGACCGCTGCCGGCCGGCTGGTCCTCCTGGACCCTCTGGCAGTACGACAACGGCGACGGCAGCCTTCCGGGTGATCAGAATCTCTTCGACGGGTCACTCGATCGACTGAAACAGTTCGCACGGGGCACGTGATCGTTGGGGCGCAAGGGCCGCCGTACCAGGGCGGAATGACAGCCCCCTGTTGCGGACACCCCTGCGCCCCTCCCAGTTCATCTTCCGTTCACTCGGGTTACCTACGTTCGTCCCGCCAACGACGCCGAACGATTGCCTGGGTAAATGGAAAGCTTCTCGCTGATCCTCGCGATTGTGGTGGTAACCGCACTCGCGTTCGATTTCACGAACGGTTTCCACGACACCGCGAACGCGATGGCCACGACCATTTCCACGGGCGCCATGAGACCGAAGATCGCGGTGGCCATGTCCGCGGTGCTCAACCTGGTCGGCGCCTTCCTGTCCGTCGAAGTCGCGAACACGATCTCCAAAGGCCTCGTCGACGAGGCCGGAATCCGCCCCGAGGTCATCTTCGCCGCCCTGGTCGGAGCGATCCTCTGGAACCTGCTGACCTGGCTCGTCGGTCTGCCGTCCAGTTCGTCGCACGCCCTGATGGGTGGCCTGATCGGCGCCACGATCGCCTCGGCGGGGGTCGGCGCGGTGCACGGTGACGTCCTGGTCACCAAGGTGCTGATCCCGGCGGTCGCCGCCCCGCTGGTCGCGGGCATCGCGGCGCTGCTCGCCACCCGGCTGACGTACTCGCTCGGCAAGAAGGCCGACGGCGAGGCCTCCAAGAAGGGCTACCGGGCCGGCCAGATCGCCTCCGCGGGCCTGGTCTCGCTGGCCCACGGCACCAACGACGCCCAGAAGACGATGGGTGTCATCACCCTGGCCCTGGTCGCCGGCGGCGCCGTGGCCCCCGACTCCGACCCGCCCATGTGGGTCATCCTCTCGGCGGGTATCGCCATCGCGCTCGGCACCTACCTCGGCGGCTGGCGCATCATCCGCACCATGGGCAAGGGCCTGACCGACCTCCAGCCGCAGCAGGGCTTCGCCGCCCAGACCAGCGCGGCGACGGTCATCCTGGCCTCCTCGCACCTCGGCTTCTCCCTCTCCACCACCCACTCCGTGTCCGGAGCGGTGATGGGCGCGGGTCTCGGCCGCAAGGGCGGCGTGGTCCGCTGGTCGACGGCGACACGGATGTTCGTCGCCTGGGGTCTGACGCTGCCGGCGGCGGCCCTGGTGGGCGCACTCGCCGAGTACGTGACCGGCTTCGGGAACTGGGGTACGGCGGTCGTGGCGGTCTTCCTGGTCGCCTCCAGCGCGGTGATCTGGAAGCTGTCGCGCCGCGAGGTCGTCGACCACACGAACGTCAACGAGGTCGACGAGGAGCCGGCGGGTGTCGTGACCACCGCGATCGCCGCGGTGACGCCGCCTCCGGCGGGCCCCTCCGAGGAACTGGCCGCCACGATCCCGGCTCAGGCCCAGGCCGAACGGAAGCCCTCCACCACGACCACCCCGGTCTGATCCCGCCCACCCGGTGACAAGGAAGAATCTCTGAGATGAAGATCGACTGGGCGACCCTCGGCTCCGTGTTCGGCGTCAGTCTCGTGGCCACCGTGATCCTCGTCGGCCTGTTCACCCTCGGCATCACCGGCCTGTCGCGCCGTGAGCGGGCGGTGGCGGCGGGCGGGTCCGCGGGGCTCGCGGTGACGGGTGCGTACGCGTGCTTCGCCGCGTGTGCGGCGGCTGTCGGGTACGGGATCTATCTGATCGTGGCCTGACCACGACCGTCTGGTACCGGGCGGCACGGGGCTTCGGTCCCGGGCCGCCCGGTCGGCGTGTGCGGGACCGCCGTGGGCACCCCCGCGAGGCAGGCGGTGTGGGCTTGTCCACACTCTCCCCTCGCAGGTCAACGGCAAGTTGACGGCTGTTCGCGGCCGTGGTGGACTGCCGGGGCCAATGCGGCGGCAGGAGAGGAAGCCGGTGGAAGTCCGGCGCGGTCCCGCCACTGTCACCGGGGTAGCACTCACCGGGAGCCAGGAACTCTCACCGCCGGTCTCGTCGAACCAGGGCGTGGACACCCTGAGTGAGGACATATCGCCATGTTCGGCTGCCGATTCAGGGTCAGTACCCCACCGTTGTCCGCCCCCGTGGCGGGCTGAGCCCATGGGTGCCGGTCGCGTCCACGCGTACGGTGCCGCCGCCGGTCTGATCGGTGATCTGCTGCTCGGCGATCCTCGCCGGGGGCATCCGGTCGCCGCGTTCGGGCGGGCCGCGGGTGCGGTGGAGCGGGTGTTGTGGCGGGACCACCGGGGATGGGGCGCGCTGCACACCGTGGTGTGTGCGGGCGGAGCCGTCGCGCTGGGGGCCGTCGCCGCGCGTGCCGTACGTACGTCCGATGCCGCTTCCGTCCTGGTGACCGGCGCGGCCACCTGGGCCGTCGTCGGGGGGAGTTCGCTCGCGCGGGAGGCGCAGACCATCGGGCGCGCCCTGGAGGCCGGGGACGTCGAAGCGGCCCGTGCGCGGCTGCCGCATCTGTGCGGACGGGATCCACAGGCACTCGACGCCGACGGGATCGCCCGGGCCGTCGTCGAGTCCGTCGCGGAGAACACCTCCGACGCCGTCGTGGGCGCGCTCGTGTGGGGGGCCGTCGGCGGGGTGCCGGGGCTTCTCGGGTTCCGGGCCGTCAACACCCTCGACGCCATGGTCGGGCACAAGTCGGCCCGGTACCGGCGCTACGGGTGGGCCTCCGCGCGGCTGGACGATGTCGTGGGCTGGCCGGGAGCCCGGCTGACCGCCGTACTCGCCGCCGTGGCCGGGGGCGATGCCCGGGGAGCCGTTGCGGCCTGGCGTGCCGACGCCGCCAAGCATCCGAGTCCCAACGCCGGTCCCGTGGAGGCCTCGTTCGCGGGGGCGCTCGGGGTGCGGCTCGGCGGGCCCCTGTCCTACGGGGGACGTGTCGAGCACCGGCCCGTACTCAACGGCGCGGGGCGCGAGGTCGGGACCCGGGACATCGAACGGGCCGTACGGCTGTCCAGGCGTGTCGGCTGGCTCGCGCTCGGCGTCTGTCTCGCCGCGCGCCACATCGTGAAGGGGCGTACGTCATGACGGGCGGTGGGCTTCTCGTCGCCGGTACCACCTCCGACGCGGGCAAGAGCGTCGTGACCGCCGGGATCTGCCGGTGGCTGGTGCGGCAGGGCGTCAAGGTCGCGCCCTTCAAGGCGCAGAACATGTCCCTGAATTCGTTCGTGACGCGGGAGGGCGCCGAGATCGGGCGGGCGCAGGCCATGCAGGCGCAGGCGTGCCGGGTCGAGCCGACCGCGCTGATGAATCCCGTGCTGCTCAAGCCCGGCGGCGAGCAGAGCAGTCAGGTCGTGCTGCTGGGCAAGCCGGTCGGCGAGATGAGTGCGCGCGGCTATCACGGCGGGCGACAGCAGCGGCTGCTCGGGACGGTGCTGGACTGCCTTGAGCAACTGCGGAGCACGTATGACGCGGTGATCTGTGAGGGGGCCGGTTCGCCGGCCGAGATCAATCTGCGGCGGACGGACATCGTCAACATGGGGATCGCCCGGGGCGCCGGGCTCCCCGTGCTCGTCGTCGGCGACATCGACCGGGGCGGGGTCTTCGCCTCGTTCTTCGGGACCGTCGCCCTGCTGTCGCGCGAGGACCAGGACTGTGTCGCCGGATTCCTCGTGAACAAGTTCCGCGGGGACGTCTCCCTGCTGGAGCCGGGGCTCGACATGCTGCACGGCCTCACCGGGCGGCACACGTACGGCGTTCTGCCCTTCCGGCACGGGCTCGGGATCGACGAGGAGGACGGGCTGCGAGTCTCCCTGCGGGGGACGGTCCGGGAGTCCGTCGTCGCCCCGCCCGTCGGCGAGGACGTGCTGCGCGTCGCCGTCTGCGCGGTCCCGCTCATGTCCAACTTCACGGATGTCGACGCGCTGGCCGCCGAACCCGGTGTCGTCGTGCGGTTCGTGGACCGGCCGGAAGAACTCGCCGACGCCGACCTCGTCATCGTGCCCGGGACCCGGGGGACGGTCCGTGCCCTGGAGTGGCTCAGGGAACGCGGGCTGGCCGACGCGCTCGTGCGCAGGGCCGCCGAGCAGCGGCCGGTCCTCGGCATCTGCGGCGGCTTCCAGATCCTCGGCGAGCACATCGAGGACGACGTCGAGAGCCGCAGGGGCCAGGTCGACGGGCTCGGGGTGCTGCCCGTGCGGGTGCGGTTCGCCCGCGAGAAGACCCTCACCCGGCCGACGGGCGAGGCCCTCGGGGAGCGGGTCGAGGGCTACGAGATCCACCACGGGGTCGCCGATGTCACCGGCGGAACGCCCTTCTTGGACGGCTGCCGGGTCGGCCAGGCCTGGGGCACGCACTGGCACGGCTCGCTGGAGTCGGACGGATTCCGGCGGGCCTTCCTGCGCGAGGTGGCGGCCGCGGCCGGCCGCCGCTTCGTACCGGCGCCGGACACCTCGTTCGCCGCGCTGCGCGAGGAGCAGCTCGACCGGCTCGGCGACCTGATCGAACAGCACGCGGACACGGACGCGCTGTGGCGGCTCATCGAGTCCGGCGCGCCGAAGGGGCTGCCGTTCGTCCCGCCGGG
The DNA here is from genome assembly GCF_042957035.1 of Streptomyces sp. NPDC008137. NCBI lineage: Bacteria > Bacillati > Actinomycetota > Actinomycetes > Kitasatosporales > Streptomycetaceae > Streptomyces > Streptomyces sp. NPDC008137. Next base: position 66,251 of record NZ_JBIBHN010000020.1, read on the forward strand.
AGCGCCGTCATGAGGCCCGTGGCAGCGGGGCCGACCGCCCGCACGGCGACCGCGGGCCGCCTGAGACGCTGGAACGGCTGCCTGACCCCCGGCTGCCTGATCCACCCGCGACCCGACATCCATCCGCAACTCGAAGGCGACTTGGAGGACGACGAAAAGTGACCACCCCCTTTCCGTTCACGGCCGTGGTCGGCCAGGACGATCTGCGGCTCGCGCTGCTGCTGAACGCCGTGTCACCGGCGGTCGGCGGTGTGCTGGTGCGCGGCGAGAAGGGCACGGCCAAGTCGACGGCCGTGCGGGCGCTCTCGGCGCTCATGCCGGAGGTGGACGTCGTCTCCGAGTGCCGCTTCTCCTGCGACCCCGGCTCGCCCGACCCCGGCTGCCCGGACGGACCGCACGAGCCCGGGGGCTTCGCATCCCGGCCCGCCCGCATGGTCGAACTGCCCGTCGGCGCCTCCGAGGACCGGCTGGTGGGCGCGCTGGACATCGAACGGGCGCTGTCCGAGGGCGTGAAGGCCTTCGAACCCGGCCTGCTCGCCGACGCGCACCGCGGCATCCTCTACGTCGACGAGGTCAACCTCCTCCACGACCACCTGGTCGACCTGCTGCTGGACGCGGCCGCGATGGGCGCCTCGTACGTGGAGCGTGAGGGCGTCTCCGTGCGGCACGCCGCCCGCTTCCTGCTGGTCGGCACCATGAACCCCGAAGAGGGCGAACTGCGGCCGCAGTTGCTCGACCGGTTCGGGCTGACCGTCGAGGTCGCGGCCTCGCGGGAGCCCGATCAGCGCGTCGAGGTCGTACGGCGGCGGCTGGCGTACGACGACGACCCGGCCGCCTTCGCCGCCCGCTGGGCCGAGGAGGAGGCCGACGTACGGGCCCGGATCGTGGCCGCGAAGAAGCTGCTGCCGTCGGTGCGGCTGGGCGACGACGCGCTGCGGCAGATCGCGGCGACCTGTGCGGCCTTCGAGGTGGACGGCATGCGCGCCGACATCGTGATGGCCCGGACGGCTACGGCGCTGGCGGCCTGGGCGGGGCGTACGGACGTGCTCGCCGAGGACGTACGGCAGGCCGCGCTGCTCGCGCTGCCGCACCGCCGTCGCCGCAACCCCTTCGACGCGCCGGGTCTTGACGAGGACAAGCTGGACGAGACCCTGGAGGAGTTCTCCGGGGACGACGACCCGGACCCGGATCTCGACCCGGACCCGGACTCGGGGCCGGACGGGCCCGACGGAGGCGGTGGGCAGCCGGCTCCCGACGACGGGCCCCAGGGCGGGGACCAGGAGGTCCGGCCGGAGGGCGAGCAGGACGGGCAGCCGCAGCCGCAGCCGTCGGGAGCCGGTGAGCAGTCGGCCGCCCGCGCCTCCGAACCCTTCCGGACCAAGGTGCTGAGCGTGCCCGGACTCGGCGAGGGTGCCGCCGGGCGGCGTTCGCGGGCGCGGACCGAACACGGGCGGACCACGGGCGCCCGGCGGCCGAAGGGCTCCCTCACCAAGCTTCACCTGGCGGCGACCGTGCAGGCCGCGGCGCCGCACCAGCGGGCGCGCGGGCGTTCCGGGCCGGGACTCGTGGTGCGCCGCGACGATCTGCGGCAGGCCACCCGCGAGGGTCGCGAGGGCAATCTCGTGCTGTTCGTCGTGGACGCCTCCGGGTCGATGGCGGCACGGCAGCGGATGAGCGCCGTGAAGGGTGCCGTGCTGTCGCTGCTGCTGGACGCGTACCAGCGGCGCGACAAGGTGGGTCTGGTGACCTTCCGGGGATCGGGCGCGGACGTCGCGCTGCCGCCGACCTCCTCTGTGGACGCGGCGGCGGTCCGGCTGGAGTCGCTGCCCACCGGCGGCCGTACGCCGCTGTCGGCCGGGCTGCTGCGCGCGCACGACGTGCTGCGGGTGGAGCGGCTGCGCGATCCCGCGCGGCGGCCGCTGGTCGTGGTGGTGACGGACGGACGGGCCACCGGCGGCCCGGAGCCGGTCGCCCTGGCCGGGCGTGCGGCGCGGCTGTTCGCGGCCGAGGGCGTCGCGTCCGTCGTCGTGGACTGCGAGTCGGGTCCGGTGCGGCTGGGGCTCGCCGGGCAGCTCGCGGGTGAGCTGGGCGGCACCGCCGTGACGCTGGACGAGCTGCGGGCCGACTCCATCGCCGGGCTGGTCAAGGATGTGCAGGGGACTTCGAGGAGGGCCGCGTAATGCCGCAGGGACAGCCGAGTGTCGTACCGGACGACGGTCTGACGACCCGACAGCGCCGGAACCGGCCGCTGGTCTTCGTGCACACGGGCATCGGCAAGGGCAAGTCCACCGCCGCCTTCGGGCTCGCGCTGCGGGCCTGGAACCAGGGCTGGCCGATCGGGGTGTTCCAGTTCGTCAAGTCGGCGAAGTGGAAGGTCGGCGAGGAGAACGCGCTGCGCGTGCTCGGGGCGTCCGGTGAGGGCGGGTCCGTCGACTGGCACAAGATGGGCGAGGGCTGGTCGTGGGTGCAGCGCGACGGGCAGATGGACAACGAGGAGAAGGCCCGGGAGGGCTGGGAGCAGGTCAAGCGGGACCTGGCGGCCGAGACGTACAAGCTGTATGTGCTGGACGAGTTCGCCTACCCGCTGCACTGGGGCTGGATCGACACCGACGAGGTCGTGGAGGTGCTGCGGAACCGGCCCGGGACCCAGCATGTCGTGATCACCGGGCGGAACGCGCCGGAGAAGCTCGTCGACTTCGCGGACCTCGTGACCGACATGTCCAAGGTGAAGCACCCCATGGACGCCGGGCAGAAGGGGCAGAGGGGCATCGAGTGGTGATGTCCTCGTCCGTCCCCCGGCTGGTCGTCGCCGCGCCGGCATCCGGCAGCGGCAAGACCACCGTCGCCACGGGGCTGATGGCCGCGTTCGCCGCTCGGGGACTCGCCGTGTCCCCGCACAAGGTCGGGCCGGACTACATCGACCCCGGGTATCACGCGCTCGCGAGCGGGCGCGTGGGACGGAACCTCGACGCCTATCTGTGCGGGCCGGAGCTGGTCGGGCCGTTGTTCCTGCACGGGGCGCGGGGGTGTGACATCGCGGTCGTCGAGGGCGTGATGGGGCTGTTCGACGGGGCGGCCGGCGAGGGCGAGCTGGCGTCCACGGCTCATGTCGCCAAGCTGCTGCGGGCGCCGGTGGTGCTGGTCGTCGACGCGTCGTCGCAGTCCCGGTCGGTGGCGGCGCTGGTGCACGGGTTCACGTCCTGGGATCCGGAGGTGCGGGTCGGGGGCGTGATCCTGAACAAGGTCGCGACGGACCGGCACGAGTGGCTGCTGCGGGAGGCCATGGAGCAGGTCGGGGTGCCGGTGCTCGGGGTGCTGCGGCGGGCGCCGCAGGTCGACACACCGTCGCGGCATCTGGGGCTGGTGCCGGTCGCCGAGCGGCGCGAGGAGGCGGTCGACGCGGTCGCGGCCATGGCCCAGCAGGTCTCCGAGGGGTGCGACCTGGACGCGTTGATGCGGCTGGCCCGGGGCGCGGGCGCGTTGCCCTGCGGGGCCTGGGACGCCGCCGAGGCGGTCTCCTCGGCCGGCCGCCGGCCGACGCGTTCGCACGGGAGACCCCGGCCACGGGTCGCCGTGGCCGGCGGTGAGGCGTTCACCTTCTCCTACGCCGAGCACACCGAGCTGCTCACCGCCGCAGGTGCCGAGGTCGTGCCCTTCGATCCCCTGCGCGACGAGGAACTGCCCGAGGGGACGAGCGGGTTGGTCATCGGGGGCGGGTTCCCGGAGATGTACGTCTCCGAGCTGTCGGCCAACGAACCCCTGCGCAAGGCCGTCGCGGGCCTGGCCGAGAGCGGCGCCCCGGTCGCGGCCGAGTGCGCGGGGCTGCTGTATCTGTGCCGGGAGCTGGACGGGCAGCCGATGTGCGGGGTGCTGGACGCCGGGGCGCGGATGACGCGGCGGCTCACCCTGGGGTACCGGGACGCCGTGGCGGTCGGCGACAGTGTGCTCGCGGCGGCGGGGACCCGGATGCGGGGTCACGAATTCCACCGCACTGCCGTGGAGCCCGGCTCCGGGTCCGATCCCGCCTGGGGGTTCCGGACCCCGGAGCGGCGGGTCGAGGGATTCGTACGGCGCGGTGTGCACGCGAGCTATCTGCACACGCACTGGGCGTCCGAGCCCGGTGCGGTGCTCCGGTTCGTGGAGAGGTGCCGGACGTCATGAGCGGCACGCTGGTCGGTTTCGGGGGCGGGCCCGGCGCCCCGGAGCCGGTGACGGTGCGGGGCGTGAACGCCCTGCGGGAGGCGCACGTCGTCGTGCCCGTGCCGGACACCGCCGTACGGGAGCGCGCGGCCCGGTCGGGCGTCGTGGCGCCGTGCGAGGAGGCGGCGCCGCGGCCCGGGTCCCTCGTCGTCGGGGTCGGGGCGTCGCGGGGTGCGCCCGTCGAGGAGGTGCTCGGGCTCGTCGAGGACACCCTGCGGGAGGCCGGGCTGTCCGTGGCGTCCGTCGCCGCGCTCGCCACCGTCGACGCCAAGGCCGGGGAGCCGGGCTTGGCCGAGGCCGCGCGGCGGCTCGGGGTGCTCCTGGTGACGTACTCCGCCGGGGAGTTGGCCGAGGTGGGGGTGCCGAACCCGTCCGACGCGCCGCTCGCCGCCGTCGGCACCCCGTCGGTGGCCGAGGCCGCCGCGCTCGCCGGCGGAGGTGAACTCCTCGTCCCCAAGCGGAAGTCGGCCGCGAGCCCGGCGAGGGCGACCTGTGCCGTCGTGCGGCGCCCGCAGGGCGCCGAGCCGGGTTCCGGCCCGCCCCGTCCGGCCGAGTCCGAGGCCGCGCTCAACGTCCCGCCGTATCACCCCACTTCCGCCGAGGAGCACCTGTGACCACCCCGCCCGCCCTGCTCATCGCCGGCCAAGGCACCCGTGACGACACCGGATCCGAGGCGTTCCGCGCGTTCGTACGGGAGCTGGGGGCGCGGCGCCCCGGACTGCCCGTGGCGGGCGGCTTCGTCGAGCAGTCGCGGCCGCCGCTGGGCGACGCCGTCACCGAGCTGGTCGAGCGGGGCGTACGGCACTTCACCGCCGTTCCGCTGATGCTGGTGCCCGCCGGGCACGCCCAGGGCGGCTTCCGGGCGGCCCTGGCCCGTGAGCAGGAGCGGCACCCCGGGATCTCGTACACGTACGCGCCCCCGCTCGGCCCGCACCCGGCGCTGCTGGACGTGCTGGAACGGCGGCTGGACGAGGCGCTGGGCGGCGCCGCGGGGCGCAGACCGGGCGACCGGGCCGATGTGACGGTGCTGCTGGTGGGGCCCGGGTCCACGGACCCGGGCGCGAACGCCGAGGTGCACAGGGCGGCGCGGCTGCTGTGGGAGGGCCGGGGGTACGCGGGGGTCGAGACGGCGTTCGCGTCCCTGGCGGCGCCGGACGTGCCGAACGGGCTCGACCGGTGTGTGCGGCTGGGGGCCCGGCGAATCGTGGTCCTGCCGTACTTCCTGTTCACCGGCGTCCAGCCGGACCGGGTGCGGCAGCAGACGGAGGGCTGGACGGAGGCGCACCCCGAGGTCGAGGTGCGCTCGGCCGGCGTCATCGGTCCGGAGCCGGAGCTGCTGGACCTGGTGTGGGAGCGGTACGAGCAGGCCGTCGAGGGCCGTCACGCGCCCGGGCACGTCGACCGGGAGGCGGACTCGCATGCGCACTGAGAGCGGGCACGATCTGCGCCACCACGGGGACGCGGAGGTCCGGGACGACGGCGGCTCGCTCGTCGATCTCGCCGTGAACGTCCGGGCCGACACGCCTCCGGTGTGGCTGCGGGAGCACATCGCCGCGTCGCTGGGCGGGCTCGCGGCCTACCCCGACGGGCGGGCCGCGCGCGCGGCGGTGGCGGAGCGGCACGGATTGCCGCCGGAGCGGGTGCTGCTGACGGCGGGCGCGGCGGAGGCCTTCGTACTGCTGGCGCGGGCGCTGAAGGTGCGGCGGCCGGTCGTCGTCCACCCGCAGTTCACGGAGCCGGAGGCGGCGCTGCGGGACGCGGGGCACCCGGTCGGCCGGGTGCTGCTGCGCGCGGCGGACGGCTTCCGGCTTGATCCGGCGGCCGTCCCCGAGGACGCTGACCTGGTGGTGATCGGCAATCCGACGAATCCGACGTCGGTGCTGCATCCGGCGGAGACGATCACCGGGCTCGCCCGTCCCGGGCGGGTGCTGGTGGTGGACGAGGCGTTCATGGACGCCGTGCCGGGCGAGCACGAGGCCCTCGCGGGCCGCGTCGACGTCCCCGGACTGGTGGTGCTGCGCAGCCTGACCAAGACCTGGGGGCTGGCCGGGCTGCGGATCGGGTACGTGCTGGCGGCGCCCGAGACCGTCGAGGACCTGGAGCGGGCGCAGCCGCTGTGGCCGGTGTCGACACCGGCTCTGGCCGCAGCGCGGGCGTGCGTGGGTCCCCGGGGCGTGGCCGAGGCGGCCCACGCCGCCCATCGCGTCGCGGCGGACCGCGCCCATCTGGTGGCGGGCCTCGCGCGGTTCGCCGGGACCGGGGTGCGGGTGGTCGAGCCGGCGGAGGGCCCGTTCCTCCTGATCCGCCTGCCGCACGCGGCGGCCGTACGCCGACGCCTGCGCGACCTCGGCTACGCCGTGCGCCGCGGCGACACGTTCCCCGGCCTGGACGAGGAGTGGCTGCGGCTGGCGGTACGGGACCGGACGACGACGGACGGGTTCCTGCGGGCGCTGGAGCGTGCGGTGACCGGCTGAGGGTTTTCGATCCCTCCGGCGCGGGCGTTCCCCGGCTGCGCCCGCTGGCTACCCGACCACGCGCCCGTTCAGCACCACCCGGCGCGGCGCCGCCAGGACGCGTACGTCCGCCCGCGGGTCCTGGTCGTAGACGACCAGGTCGGCCGGGGCACCCTCGTCCAGGCCGGGGCGGCCGAGCCAGGTGCGGGCCGTCCAGGTTCCGGCCGCCAGGGCATCGAGGGGCGGGATTCCGGCGGTGACCAGTTCGGCGACCTCGGCCGCCGCCAGACCGTGGGCGAGGGTGCCGCCGGCGTCGGTGCCGACGAAGACGGGGATGCCGGCGTCGTAGGCGCCCCGGACGGTGTCGTAGCGGCGTTCGTGGAGCCGGCGCATATGGGCCGACCAGCGCGGGAACCGGGACTCGCCGCCGTCGGCGAGCTGCGGGAAGGTCGCGATGTTGACCAGGGTGGGCACGATGGCGACGCCCCGTTCGGCGAACAGGGGGATGAGGTCCTCGGTCAGGCCTGTGGCGTGCTCGATACAGTCGATGCCCGCCTCGACGAGGTCCCGCAGGGAGTCCTCCGCGAAGCAGTGCGCGGTGACGCGGGCGCCCAGGCGGTGGGCCTCGGCGATCGCCGCCTCCACCGCGCCGCGGGGCCAGCAGGCCGACAGATCGCCGAGGTCGCGGTCGATCCAGTCGCCGACCAGCTTGACCCAGCCGTCGCCACGGCGGGCCTCCTGGGCGACGTAGGCGACCAGGTCCTCCGGCTCGACCTCCCAGGCGTAGTTGCGGATGTAGCGACGGGTGCGGGCGATGTGCCGCCCGGCGCGGATGATCTTCGGCAGGTCCTCGCGGTCGTCGATCCAGCGGGTGTCGGAGGGCGAGCCCGCGTCGCGGATCAGCAGAGTGCCCGCCTCCCGGTCGGTCAGGGCCTGCTTCTCGGCGACGTCCCGCGGGACCGCGCCGTGCCGGTCGAGTCCCACGTGGCAGTGCGCGTCGACGAGGCCGGGCAGGGCCCAGCCCTTGACGGTGCGGACGTCGCGGGCGCCGGCGGGACGGTCGTAGGAGACCCGGCCGTCCACCACCCACAGTTCGTCGCGGACGTCCTCGGGCCCGACGAGCACCCGCCCCTTCACGTGCAGCACCGTGCGATCGCTCATGCACCGCACCCTAATGAGCCGGTGACCTCGGCTGCGAGGGGGCACGTACCCGCCGGTTACCCTCGATGCCGTCGGCCCCGGGCAGATGGCGCCCGCCCCGTGAACGAAGAGAGCCCCACCGTGACGCACCCGTTTCTGGACCTGGCCCCGCTCGGCGCGGACCGCTTCGCCGCGATCGAGGACCGTGTGGCGCGGCTGCTGAGCACCGAGCAGGACGTCGTGATCACGCAGGGTGAGGCGCTGCTGCCGCTGGAGGGCGCGATCCGTGCCGCGGCAGGTCCGGGGACGACGGCGCTGAACGTGATCACGGGCCCGTACGGGCAGACCTTCGGCGACTGGCTGCGGGACTGCGGCGCCACGGTGATCGACCTGGCGGTGCCCTTCCACACGGCGGTCAGGGCCGAGCAGATCCGGCAGGCCTTCGCCGAGCACCCGGAGATCGACTTCGTGTCCCTGGTGCACGCGGAGGCGGCGACCGGCAACACCAACCCGGTCGCGGAGATCGGCGAGGTGGTGCGGGCGCACGGGGCGCTGTTCTACCTGGACGCGGTGGCGTCGATCGGCGCCGAGCCGGTGCTGACGGACGCGTGGGGCGTGGATCTGTGCGTGATCGGGGCGCAGAAGGCGATGGGCGGTCCCGCCGGTGTCTCGGCGGTGTCGGTGAGCGAGCGGGCCTGGGCCCGGATGGCGGCGAACCCGCGGGCGCCGCGCCGGTCGTACCTGTCGCTCCTCGACTGGAAGGAGCGGTGGATCGACGGCGGTCGCAAGGCGCTGCCGCACGCTCCGGCGCAGCTGGAGATGCTGGGGCTCGAGGCGTGCGTGGAGCGGATCGAGGCGGCGGGGCTGGACACCGTGATGGCCCGGCACGCCTCCGCCGCGGCGGCCACGCGGGCCGGGGCGATCGCGCTCGGTGGCGGCCTGGAGCCGTATGTGTACGAGGCCCGGGACGCGGCGCCCGTCGCCACGACGCTCCGGGCGCCGTCCGGGGTGGTGGCATCGGAGCTGGTGGCCAGGGCGCTGCGGTCGGATCCCGCCTTGCCGGTCGCCGCCGGCGGGGGTGCGCTGGCCAAGGAGATGATCCGCGTCAACCACTACGGTGCGGATGCGACGCGGGGGGCTGTGCGGGCGAGTCTGGCGGCGCTGGGGGGTGCGCTCTCCGAGCGGGGGCTGATGGTGGATGTGCAGGGGGCGCTGCGAGCCGTGGAGGAGGCGTGGCGGTAGTCGCCCGGGCGTGGCGGTCGTGGCCCGGGGCGTAGCGGTAGTCGCCCGAGGCGGGGCGGTAGTCGCCCTAGGCATGGCGGTCGTGGCCCGGGGTGGGGCGGTAGTCGCCCTAGGCATGGCGGTAGTCGCCCGAGGCGGGGCGGTGGTCGCCCGGGGCGGGGCGGTCGTGGCCCGGGGCGGGGCGGTAGTCGCCCTAGGCATGGCGGTAGTCGCCCGAGGCGGGGCGGTAGTCGCCCTAGGCGGGGCGGTAGTCGCCCTAGGCATGGCGGTAGTCGCCCGAGGCGGGGCGGTCGTGGCCCGAGGCGGGGCGGTGGTCGAGGGCTGAGGCTTTCGGTTCCTCGCCCCCGCCGCCCCTTCCCGTCCCTGCCTCCAGGGACTCCGCCCCTTCGACCCCGCTGGGGGCTGCGCCCCCAGGCCCCCGCTTCGGCCTGGACGGCCTCGTCCTCAAGCGCCGGACGGGCAGAGTGACGCCGGTGTCAGTGGCGCGTGCCATGCTCCCCGTATGACCACCGACACATCTGCCGAAGACACCCCGGCCCTCCCCGACGGCCGCCCTGTGCCGCATCTGAGCGGTGACGAGCGGGCCATGCTCGAGAGCTGGCTGGACTTCCACCGGGCCACGCTGGCGCTGAAGTGCGCGGGGCTCGACGACGCGCAGGTGCGGATAGCGTCGGCCGCGCCGTCCGCGCTGACGCTGCTGGGGCTGGTGCAGCATCTCGCCGAGGTCGAGCGGAACTGGTTCCAGCGGGTGACGGCCGGTCTCGACGTGCCGCCGCTGTTCGAGGACCCGACCGGATACACGCTGGATCCGGGGCGGGGCCTCGACGAGGCGCTGGGGATCTGGCAGCGGGAGACCGCGCGCGGGCGGGAGCTGTGCGCGGGGCTGCCGCTGGACCACGTCGGGCGCGTCGCCGAGGGGCCGGCCCCGGGGATGGAGGTCAGTCTGCGCTGGGTGTTGATTCACATGATCGAGGAGTACGCCCGGCACAACGGTCACGCCGATCTCCTGCGAGAACGCATCGACGGAGTGACCGGAGCCTGAATTACACGTGCTTTGCGCTACATCGCGAGTGTAAGCTGGCGCACAATTAAGAATTCATCAACGAACAGCTTCCCGTATTCTTCTGCCCGCTTTCCTCGGTCCTAAACCCAGAGATTTTGGGGACACTCGGCGAGGAAATTCGGGCAGATCTCGTGGGGATTACATGGCTGTGACGCGTTACACACCGTGACCGCTTCGCCCCTTATTTCCCGGACAATACCAGACATTCCGCCACTCCGACACCCAAAGACTCGCGCACGCGCGATAACACAGTCATGGCTCATACGCGACCCCGTCCGACGATGCGATTTTGAATTTCTCTGGGTAAATTCAATTGGCATGACTGCCGTACAAGCGGACCCGCAAATCGACCGACCCACCGTGGCCGACGGAGCCGCACTGTGGCGGATGGCGAAGGACTCCAAGGTTCTGGACCTGAACTCGTCCTACAGCTATCTGCTGTGGTGCCGGGACTTCGCCGCCACGTCGGCCGTGGCGCGTGACGAGCACGGCGAGCCGATGGGCTTCATCACCGGGTACGTGCGGCTGGACAGCCCGCACACCCTGCTGGTCTGGCAGGTGGCCGTGGACGAGGCGCACCGCGGGCGCGGGCTGGCCGCCACGCTGCTCGACGGTCTGGTCGCCCGGACCGTGGCCGAGCGCGGGGTGACGACCGTGGAGACCACCATCACTCCGGGCAACGCCGCCTCGGAGCGCCTGTTCACGTCGTTCGCCGAGCGCCACGGCGCCCGGCTGGAGCGCGAGGTGCTCTTCGACACGGCCGTGTTCCCCGACGGGCCGCACGACCCCGAGGTCCTGTACCGCATCGGTCCGCTGCCCCACTGAGACTTCCCGTCCCACCCCACTCCCGCTGACTTCCCCACGTACCGAGGAGCGATTCGTCGTGACCATCACCCAGCCCGACCTGAGTGTCTTCGAGACCGTTGAGTCCGAGGTGCGCAGCTACTGCCGCGGCTGGCCCACCGTCTTCGACCGCGCCGTGGGCAGCCGTATGTACGACGAGGACGGCCATGAGTACCTCGACTTCTTCGCCGGAGCGGGGTCACTCAACTACGGGCACAACAACCCGGTCCTGAAACGCGCCCTGATCGACTACCTGGAGCGTGACGGCGTCACGCACGGGCTCGACATGTCGACCACCGCCAAGCGCACGTTCCTGGAGGCCTTCCAGAACCTGCTGCTGCGGCCGCGCGACCTGCCGTACAAGGTCATGTTCCCCGGCCCGACCGGCACCAACGCCGTGGAGGCCGCGCTGAAGCTGGCGCGGAAGGTGAAGGGGCGCGAGTCGATCGTGTCCTTCACCAACGCCTTCCACGGCATGTCGCTGGGCTCACTGGCCGTGACCGGCAACGCCTTCAAGCGGGCCGGCGCCGGTATACCGCTGGTGCACGGCACGCCCATGCCGTTCGACAACTACTTCGACGGCACGGTCGAGGACTTCCTGTGGTTCGAGCGACTGCTGGAGGACCAGGGTTCCGGCCTCAACAAGCCGGCCGCCGTGATCGTCGAGACCGTGCAGGGCGAGGGCGGCATCAACGTGGCCCGGCCCGAGTGGCTGCGCGCCCTGTCCGAGCTGTGCGAGCGGCAGGACATGCTGCTGATCGTCGACGACATCCAGATGGGCTGCGGCCGTACCGGCGCCTTCTTCTCCTTCGAGGAGGCGGGCATCGTGCCGGACATCGTCACCGTCTCGAAGTCCATCAGCGGCTACGGCATGCCCATGTCGCTGTGCCTGTTCAAGCCCGAGCTGGACGTCTGGGAGCCCGGCGAGCACAACGGCACGTTCCGCGGCAACAACCCCGCGTTCGTCACGGCCACCGCGACCCTGGAGACGTACTGGGCCGACGGTTCCGCGATGGAGAAGCAGACCCGCAAGCGCGGCGAGCAGGTCGAGCAGGCGCTGATCTCCATCACCGAGGAGAACCTCGCCGACGTGAAGGAGTACCGGGGCCGCGGCCTGGTGTGGGGCCTGGAGTTCCACGACAAGGCCCGCGCGGGCAAGGTCGCCAAGCGCGCCTTCGAGCTGGGGCTGCTGATCGAGACGTCCGGTCCCGAGAGCGAGGTCGTCAAGATGCTCCCCGCCCTCACCATCACCCCCGAAGAGCTGGACGAGGGCCTGCGCACGCTCGCCCGCGCCGTCCGAGAGACCGCCTGACACACCAACCGAGCAGCACTCACCTAGGAGGCATCGCAGCACCGTGATTGTCCGTTCGTTCAAGGAGATCGAAGGTACCGACCGGCACGTCAAGTCGGCGTCCGGTACGTGGGAGAGCAAACGCATCGTCCTCGCCAAGGAGAAGGTCGGCTTCTCCCTGCATGAGACGGTCCTGTACGCGGGTACGGAGACGTCGATGTGGTACGCGAACCACATCGAGGCCGTTGTCTGCGTGGAGGGTGAGGCCGAGCTGACCGACCACGAGACCGGGAAGTCGTACACGATCACGCCCGGCACCATGTACCTCCTGGACGGGCACGAGAAGCACACGCTGCGGATCAAGCAGGACTTCCGCTGCCTCTGCGTCTTCAACCCGCCTGTCACCGGACGGGAGGACCACGACGAGAACGGCGTATACCCGCTGCTCACCGAGGAGGTGTGACGCTTCATGACCGCCACCTACGACACCACCACCGCTATGCCGGACCTCTATCCGAGTCGTGGCGCCACCGAGGTGCTGACGCCGCGCCAGGACCCGGTCGTCTGGGGCGCGCCCGACGCCCCGGGCCCGGTGGCGCCGGCCGACCTGTTGTCGTTCGAGCGTGACGGCTTCCTCGCCATCGACGAGCTGATCACCGAGGACGAGGTCGCCGTCTACCGGAACGAGCTGAACCGGCTGGTGCACGACCCGGACATGCGGGCCGACGAGCGGTCGATCGTCGAGCCGAAGTCCAAGGAGATCCGTACGGTCTTCGAGGTGCACAGGATCAGCGAGGTGTTCGCCAGGCTGGTGCGCGACGAGCGGGTCGTCGGCCGGGCGCGGCAGATCCTCGGCTCGGACGTCTACGTCCACCAGTCGCGGATCAACGTCAAGCCGGGCTTCGGGGCCAGTGGCTTCTACTGGCACTCGGACTTCGAGACGTGGCACGCCGAGGACGGTCTGCCGAGGATGCGTACGGTGTCGGTCTCGATCGCGCTGACCGAGAACTACGACACCAACGGCGGACTCATGATCATGCCGGGTTCGCACAAGACGTTCCTCGGGTGCTCGGGAGAGACGCCGAAGGACAACTACAAGAAGTCGCTGCAGATGCAGGACGCGGGCACGCCCTCCGACGAGGCGCTGAGCCAGTTCGCCTCGCAGCACGGCATCAAGTTGTTCACGGGCAAGGCCGGTTCGGCGACCTGGTTCGACTGCAACGCCATGCACGGTTCCGGCGACAACATCACGCCGTTCCCGCGCAGCAACGTGTTCATCGTGTTCAACAGCGTGGAGAACACGGCGGTCGAGCCGTTCGCGGCGCCGGTTCGACGCCCCGAGTTCATCGGTGCTCGGGACTTCACGCCGGTGCGGTGACGCCGGTGCAGTGATGCCGGTGTGGTGCTGCCCCTTTGAGCACCGGGCCGGGCCTCCTCGTGTGGGACGGGAGGTCCGGCCCGGTCATGTCCTCAGCCGGACAGGACGTCCAGGAGCCGGTCGACGTCCGCCGGGGTGTTGTAGAGGTGGAACGCGGCCCGCAGATTGCCGGCCCGGTCGGACACCTCGATGCCCGCCCCGCTCAGTTCGCCCTGCCGGTGGCCGAGCCCCGGCACGGACACGATCGCCGAGCCCGGCGCGGACACCGGCGCGTGGCCCAGCCCGTCGAGCCCGGCCCGGAACCGGTCCGCGAGCGCGACATCGTGCGCGTGCACGGCGTCGACGCCGAGTTCCTCGATCAGCGCCAGTGAGGCGCGCAGCCCGGCGTAGGTGAACAGGGCCGGGCTGATGTCGAACCGCCGTGCCGAGTGGGCGAGTTGCTCGACGGGGCCGTAGCAGCTGTCCCAGGGGACCTCGCCCGCGACCCAGCCGGCGAGCAGCGGGGTGAGCCCGCCGAAGTCCCGCGGGGCGACGAAGAACGAGGCCCCGTGCGGCCCCATGAGCCATTTGAAGCCGACGGCGGCGAGGAAGTCGTCCGCGTCGGCCTCCATCGGCAGCCAGCCCGCGGACTGGGAGGCGTCGACGTAGGTGCGGGCGCCATGCGCCCGGGCCGCCTCGCGGACGGCCGGCAGATCGGCGAGCCGGCCGTCGGCGGACTGGGCGATGCTGACCGCGACGAGCGCGGTTCCGGGGCGGACGGATTCGGCGAGCCGCTCCAAGGGCACGGCGCGCACCTTGAGGTCGCCGCGCGCATGGAACGGGTTCACCAGGGAGGCGAAGTCGCCCTCCGCCGTGAGGACTTCGGCGCCGGCGGGCAGCGAGGCGGCGATCAGGGCGCCGTACTCGGCGACCGAGGCGCCGGTCGCGACGCGCTCGGCCGGCACACCGGCCAGCCGGGCGAAGGACGCGCGGGCGGCCTCCACGTCCTCGTACAGGGGACCCAGGGGCGTGCCCTCGGCACGCATCCGCACCGCCTGGTGCAGGGCGGTGACGGTACGGGCGGGCAGCAGCCCGTTGCTCGCGGTGTTGAGGTAGGTGTGCTTCGGGGTGAACTCGGCGCGGACGAGGTTCTCGAAGGTCTCCATGGGACCACTCTGCGTCCCCGGGGAACCCCCCGTCCATTGCCGATAACTGCGTGATGTCGCTAAGAAGCGCTTATGGATACGCTCCGACCTGCGCTTTTCAGTGCTGGGGCACCGCACAGCCGTCCGGACCACACGCGTCCGCGCCCGCGCTGTCGCCGGTGTTCCCGCCCTCGACGATCTTCAGCGGCGCGCGCTCGCCGAACGCCTGCGTCAGGGCCTGGGCGAAGACCTCGGCGGGCTGGGCGCCGGAGACGCCGTACTTGCGGTCCAGCACGAAGAACGGCACACCGCTCGCGCCGAGCCGCGCGGCCTCCCGCTCGTCGGCCCGGACCTCGTCGGCGTACGCCTCCGGGTCGGCGAGCGCCGCACGGACGGCGTCCTCGTCCAGCCCGGCGGCCACGGCGAGCTCCACGAGCCGCTCGTCCTCACCGAAGACCGAGCGCTCCTCGGCGAAGTTGGCCCGGTACAGCGCGTCGAGCAACCGCTCCTGGCGGCCGTGCTCCTTGGCGAGGTGGAGCAGGCGGTGCATGTCGAAGGTGCTGCCGTGATCGCGGCCCCGGGTGCGGTAGTCGAGACCCTCGGCGGCGGCCTGCGCGCCCAGGTTGTCCTCACCGGCCTCGGCCTGCGCGGCGCTCATCCCGTACTTCTTCGTGAGCATCGTGATCACGGGCTGGATGTCGTCCTTGGCGCGGCCCGGGTCAAGCTCGAAGGAGCGGTGCACGACCTCGACCTCGTCGCGGTGCGGGAAGTCCCGCAGCGCCTTCTCGAAGCGGGCCTTGCCCACGTAGCACCAGGGGCAGGCGATGTCGCTCCAGATCTCGACGCGCATGTCTCGGCTCTCTCCAACTCGTACGGGTACGGAGACTCCCTCCGCCGAGTGCATGAACGTTCAAGCAGGGGGCTTCATTCCCCGGGCGCCCTCGCCGGCAGGGCGAACCGCATGAGCAGGTGATGGTCGCCCGGCCCGACCGGCTCCGGCACCCACCCCTGGCGCCGGTAGAACCCCTGCGCCCGCCGGTTGTCCACGTGCACGTCCAGGACGGCCGCCCGCCTGCCGTCGGCCTGCCACTCCTCCACACAGGCGGTGTGCAGGGCGGCCCCGACGCCACGGCGCCAGTGCCCGGGATCGACGTGGAACTGGAACAGCTTCACCGAGTCCGCCGGGGCGTCCTCGGGGGTGCGGAAGGAGGCCAGGCCGATGATGCGGCCCGCCTCCACGACGCACAGCACGCGGCCGTCCGGCCGTGCGACGGCGGTGCGCCAGGAGGCGGTCCAGTCGGTGCCGTCCTGCGGCGGCCCGTCGGGGTAGTAGGTCGCCCGGGCCCGCGCGTGCAGCGCGACGATGTCCGGCACCTCGGCGGGCAGCACGGTACGGATCACACGGT
The DNA here is from genome assembly GCF_042957035.1 of Streptomyces sp. NPDC008137. Taxonomy (NCBI): domain Bacteria; kingdom Bacillati; phylum Actinomycetota; class Actinomycetes; order Kitasatosporales; family Streptomycetaceae; genus Streptomyces; species Streptomyces sp. NPDC008137. The sequence continues at coordinate 82,391 of NZ_JBIBHN010000020.1, forward strand.
CTGGCGTCACTCGGTCCCTGATCATGGAACGGAGGACGCGCCCGGCCCGAGCGCCGGTTCCCCGGCGGACCTCAGCTGCCGTCCCGCAGGTCCTTCGGCCAGTTCGGGCGGAACTCGATGTGGTCGTACGTCACCACACAGCCCTCTCCCATCGGGGACTGCGCCATGAAGCCGACCAGGGCCGCGCCCGTCTCCTTCTCCCCGCCCAGGGTGAAGAGGCGGACGAAGGTCCAGTGTTCGCCGTCCCGGGAGGCGTGGAAGCCGAAGGCCCGGCCGGTGCGACTGACCCGCAGCCAGACGGAACTGCCGTCCACGGTGAAGGAGTTGGCGTCGTCGGAGTGACCCCGCGTGACCACCGTGCAGACGGTGGGGACGTCCGGGGAGTACTCCAGGCAGAGCTTCGCCCAGGCCCGCTCCCCCACCTGCACGTAGAGCACGCCCGCGTCGAAGGCCGCACCGAACCCCACCGTGACCCGGGCGATCAGCTGGAAGTCCCCTTCGGGCGCCCCGAGCAGCCGCGGCGCGTCGGCGGCGGGGTCCAGCCCCTCCCCGGTGGGCGGCACGAACCGATCCTGCCGGGGCCCGGCCCACCCGGAGAGCACACCGTCCTCGTGAGACCAATGACCATCAGGCCCATAAGTACGCAGCCCGAAAGGAAGTTCGGAAAGTTCCAGATCCATTCGACCAAGTCTTTCAGCTTCGCCCCTCAGGGGCGCGGGGAACTGCGCGACAAGCCACGACGAACCGGCAGACGGCAACTCCACCGCACCCCCAACGGCGCTACCGCTCCAGACGCCCGTTGAACCGCCGCGGCAGCCCCAGCGGGTTCTCGTCCCGCAGCTCCGCGGGAAGCAACGCGGACGGCGTGTTCTGATACGCCACCGGCCGCAGCCACCGCTCGATGGCCGTGCCGCCGACCGACGTGGACGTCGAGGTCGTGGCCGGGTACGGACCGCCGTGATGCTGGGCGGGCGCGACCGCCACACCCGTAGGCCACCCATTGACCAGCACACGCCCGGCCAGCGGCGTCAGCTCCGCCAGGATCTCGGAACCCCGGCCCTCCCCCGCGGCCTCCTCCTCGGACAACTGCACCGTCGCCGTGAGATTCCCCGGCAGCCGCGACAGCACCGCCTTCACCTCGGCGTCGTCCTCGTAGCGGGCCACCACGGTGACCGGCCCGAAGCACTCCTCCAGGAGCAGATCGTGCTCGCCCTCCGCGGCCAGCCTGCTCGCCGGGACGGTGAGGAAGCCCGCGCTGACGGTGTGCTCGCCGCCCGAGCCGGGTGTGACCGGGGACTCCACGTCGGACAGCCGCGCGCGCTCGGCGACACCGGCGACGAAGTTGTCGCGCATGCGGTGGTCGAGCAGGACCCCGGCGTCGGTGTCGCTGACGGCGTCGGTCAGGGACTTCAGCAGCGCGTCACCTGCGGCGCCGGCGGGGGCGAGGACGAGGCCCGGCTTCACACAGAACTGGCCGACGCCCAGCGTCATCGACCCGGCGAGGCCCGCGCCGATCGCCTCGGCGCGCTCGGCGGCCGCGGCCTCGGTGACGACGACCGGGTTCAGGGAGCCCAGCTCGCCGTGGAAGGGGATCGGGACGGGGCGGGCGGCCGCCGCGTCGAAGAGGGCCCGGCCGCCGCGGACCGAGCCGGTGAAGCCGGCCGCCGCGACCAGCGGGTGCTTGATCAGCTCGACACCCGCCTCGAAGCCGTGCACAAGACCGACGACGCCCTCGGGGATGCCGTGCCGGGCGGCGGCCCGGCGCAGCACCACGGCGACGTACTCGGACAGCGCAGGGTGGTCCGGGTGGGCCTTGACGACGACCGGGCAGCCGGCCGCGAGGGCGCTCGCGGTGTCGCCGCCCGCGACCGAGAAGGCGAAGGGGAAGTTCGACGCCGAGTAGACGGCGACGACACCCAGCGGCACCTTGTAGCGGCGCAGGTCCGGGATCGGCGGGGTCGCGGTGTCGTCGGGGTGGTTGATGACGACGTCGAGGAAGGCGCCCTCGTCCACTATGTCGGCGAAGGCCCGCAGCTGGTAGCAGGTGCGGGCGAGTTCGCCGGTCAGCCGGACCGGGCCGAGCGCCGACTCGGCGTCGGCGGTCTCGACGAGAGAGTCCTTGGCCGCCTGCAACTCGTCGGCGGCGGTGCGCAGGAAGGCCGAGCGGACGGCGCGGTCGGCGAGTGCGCCCCGCGCCTCGTCCGCGGCCCGGACGGCGGCGTCCACCTCCTGGGCTGTGGCCTCCACCGCAACCTGCTCGCGCTGCTTCCCGGTTCGGGGGTCGACACTCCAGACTGGTGCTGCTGCCACCGCGGGTCCCTCCACATTCGTTGCCGCATGCAATGCCGCAGTATGTACGTCATCACCAGGGATGTTCGATATACTGAACGCTGTCTCTGATGATGAATGCTGTCGGAGACTATAACTCCAGCATCTCGTCGAACGAAGGGGTCACAGGCGATGTCGGCAGGCGAGACAGGCGGCGGTGCGCAGGTCAAGAGCGCGGTGCGGACCGTGGAACTGCTGGAGTACTTCGCGGGCCGGCCCGGCATGCACTCCCTCGCGGCGGTCCAGGAGGCCGTCGGGTATCCCAAGTCCAGCCTGTACATGCTGCTGCGCACCCTGGTCGAGCTGGGCTGGGTGGAGACGGACGCGACGGGCACGCGGTACGGCATCGGCGTCCGGGCGCTGCTGGTCGGCACGTCGTACATCGACGGCGACGAGGTGGTCGCGTCGGCCCGCCCGACGCTGGACCGGCTCTCGGACGACACCACGGAGACGATCCACCTGGCCCGGCTGGACGGCACGAACGTCGTCTACCTCGCCACCCGTCAGTCACAGCACTATCTGCGCCCCTTCACCCGGGTCGGCCGCCGGCTGCCGGCGCACTCCACGTCCCTCGGCAAGGCGCTGCTGAGCACGTATTCGGACGAGCAGGTCCGCAAGATGCTCCCGGAGACGCTGCCCGCGCTGACCGAGCACACGATCACCGACCGGGAGAAGCTCATCGAGGAGCTGCACCAGGTTCGGGAGCAGGGCTTCGCCGTGGACCGCGAGGAGAACACGCTGGGACTGCGCTGCTTCGGTGTGGCGATCCCGTACCGCACTCCGGCGCGGGACGCGATCAGCTGCTCGGTGCCGGTGGCCCGGCTCACGCCGGCGCACGAACAGCTGGTGAAGGACGCGCTGTTCGACGCGCGGGACCGGCTGACACTGGCCACCCGTAGGCTCTGAGGCATGAATGTCGAGCTGCGTAGGGTCCACGACAGCGATCTGCCGGTCTTCTTCCGGCAGATGAACGACCCCGAGGCGCTGCACATGGCGGCCTTCACCCCCGAGGATCCGGCCGACCGGGACGCCTTCGACGCCCACTGGGCCAAGATCCGCTCCTCGTCCGCAGTGGTCCGCACGGTGCTGGCCGACGGCGACGTCATCGGCAGCGCGGCGGTGTACGGGGAGCCGGGCGAGCGCGAGGTGACGTACTGGATCGACCGCGCCTACTGGGGGAAGGGCATCGCGACCGAGGCCCTGCGGGCGCTGGTGACGGAGGTGGACGAGCGTCCTCTCTACGCGCGGGCGGCTTCGGACAACGTGGGGTCGCTGCGTGTCCTGGAGAAGTGCGGTTTCCGTGTCGTGGCCTCGGCCAGGGGGTACGCCCAGGCCCGGGGCGCCGAGATCGACGAGACGGTGCTGCTCCTGGAGGGCTGAGAGCCTCCCCGCGGGTCTCCCCCGTGCGGCGGAGGCGGATCGTCGCCGTGCAGGACGTGCTGTCCGACTCCGGCGCGGGAGCCTGATCGCATGACGCAGTCGATCACTTCCCTCGCCGCTCCCCGCCCCGCGGTCCGTTCGAGCCGCCCCCGGCGGATTCTGCGTGCCGTCGCCGTCCTCTCCTGTCTGCCGTACCTGGGGCTCAAGGCCGCCTGGATCGCCGGGAGCCACGTCGGTATCCCCGAGGGGAGCGCGCTGCTCGGCGACCGTGTCGGGATGGCCGTGATCAACGGTCTCTCCGTGCTGCTGGACAGTGCGGTGATCGTGCTGGCGCTGGTGCTGACCCGGCCGTGGGGGCTGAAGGTGCCCGCCTGGCTGCTGGTGTTGCCCGTCTGGGTCGCCACCGGGCTGCTCGCGCCGATCATGACGGGGTTCCCCGCGCAGCTGCTCGTGAAGGCGTTCGGCGGCGGAGCCGCGCCGGACCAGGGCCATGACTCCTTTCTCCACGCCTGGGTGTTCACCGTGGTGTACACCGGGTTCATCCTCCAGGGGATCGCTCTCGGCGCCCTGTTCGTGCTCTACGCCCGTGACCGCTGGGGGCACCTGTGGCGCGGCCGGGTGTGGGAGCTGCCCGTCGATGTCGTCGGACCCGCTCACCGCGTCCTGGCCGTCGCGGCCGCCGTACTCGCCCTGCTGCCGCTCACCCTCCACCTGCTGTGGGCCTGCGGCGTCACCGCCGGGCTCGGCGAGGGCCGGGCGGCGGAGGGCGGCGCCGACTTCCACGTCCTGGAGGCCGTGTACGCGCTGTTCCTCCTCGCGGCCGTCGCCGGTGGCTTCCTGCTCGCCTTCCGGCGCGGCCGGGCCCTGCCCGTGGCGGTGCCGCTCGGGCTCGCCTGGGTCGGCTCGGGTGCCGTGGCCTGCTGGGGCGGCTGGCTGTCGCTGGCCTCGCTCGGCGGTGTGGAGGACGTCGCCGACCGTCCGACGCCGCTGATGAGCCTCGCCTACGCTGGGCAGATGCTCGTCGGCTTCCTCGTCGCCGCCATCGGCGTCTACTACTTCGCGGAGCGCTCGGCCGGGGCCGCGCGGCGGACGGCGTGAGACAGGCCGCCAGGCTCCTGTTCGGCCGGCGGGCGCGCCTGCGCTGGGTCCATCTGATCCTCGGCGGCGCTCTCGCCATGCCGTATGTGCTGGTCGGCTCGGTGATCATCGGCCCCGCCACCGGCTCCACGGACGTCTTCAGCTCCTTTCCCCTCCAGCTCGCCTCGTTCGGGGTGGGGCTGCCGATCGCCGCCGTCACCTCCGTCTTTCCGCTGACCCGGCCGCTGGAAGCCGCCGCCGTGCGCTGGCTGTGCGGTGTCGACGCGGACCGGCTCGCCTTCGGACCGGCCGGGACGCGGGGCGAGAGGGGGCGGACGGCGGCCTGGTTCACGCTCCATCTCGGGCTCGGCGGGATCATCGCGGGGATGTCGCTGGCCGTGCCGCCTTTCGCCGTCGCGGTGATCGTGCTGCCGCTCATCGCGGGACTGCGCGGCATGCCGTCCGGGGTGCCCGAAGTCCTCGACCACGCCTGGGCCTTGGCGCTGGCTCCGGTCGCGGGCGCGGCGATGCTCGTCGCCCTCGCGGGCTGCGCGGCCGGGTGCGGTGCGCTGCTGGCCCGCTGGGCGCCCGACCTGCTCGGCCCGTCTCCCGAGGGCCGGCTGGCCGCCGCCGAGGCGCGCGCCGCCGACCTCGCGGTACGCAACCGGCTGGCGCGGGAGCTGCACGACTCGGTCGGCCATGCGCTGAGCGCGGTCACCCTCCAGGCGAGCGCGGCCCGCCGGGTCCTCGACTCCGACCCGGAGTTCGTCCGTGAGGCCCTCGCCGCGATCGAGGACACGACCCGCCGTACCGTCGGCGAACTCGACGCCGTGCTGGGCGTGTTGCGCGAGGGCGACGGCCCCGGCACGGCCCCGGCGCCCACCCTCGCCGGCGACCTCGACGGCCTGCTGTCCCGTACCCGGGCGGGCGGGGCCCGGGTGACGGCCACGGTCGGCACCGACCCGGAGACGCTGCCTCCACTGCTGTCGCGCGGGGCCTACCGCATCGTGCAGGAGGGGCTGAGCAACGCCCTCAGGCACGCCGGTCACCGGGTCGCCGTGGACGTACGGATCGCGGTGGCGGACGGGGAGCTGGAGATCACCGTGGAGAATCCGGTGACCGGCCCCGCGCCCTCCCGGCCCGGCGGCGGCCACGGGCTGCGCGGCATCGCGGACCGGGCCAGGCTGCTGGGCGGGACGTCGACGGCCGGACCGACGTCCGCACAGACCTGGCGGCTGCGCGTACGCCTGCCGATGAAGGGGCCCGTATGACGGCCCGTACGAAGGCCCGCGACGAAGGGACCCTCATGACCCGCCCGGCACCCGTCCGTGTCGTCCTCGCCGACGACGAGCGCATGGTGCGCACCGCGCTGCGCGCCATCCTCTCCGCCGAGCCGGACCTGGAGGTGGTGGGCGAGGCGGCCACCGGAGCCGAGGCCGTGTCGGTCGTACGGGACCTGCGGCCGGACGTCGTCCTCATGGACGTGCGCATGCCGGAGATCGACGGCATCCGCGCGACCGAGCAGATCCTGGCCACGCTGGACGAGCCGCCCCGCATCGTCGTCGTGACGACCTTCGAGAACGACTCGTACGTGTACGACGCGCTGCGCGCCGGAGCCGCCGGGTTCCTGCTGAAGCGGGCGGACGCCGACTCGCTCGTGCAGGCGGTCCGGCTGGTGGCGCGCAGCGACAGCCTGCTGTTCCCGGCGGCCGTCCGTACCCTCGCGACCGAGCACGCCCGCGCGCGCCCCGCGCCGCCCGCGTGGGTGGCGAGGCTCACGGGCCGCGAGCGGGAGGTCCTGCGGCACATGGCCGCCGGACTGACCAACGCGGAGATCGCCCGCCGGATGGAGGTGGGCCCCGCCACGGTGAAATCGCACGTGGCGGCGGTCCTGGCCAAGACGGGCACCCGCGACCGTACGCAGGCGGTCATCGCGGCGTACGAGGCGGGCTTTCTGAACGCCGGATGAGAAAACGGACGGGCGGGAACGATCCGCCCCTCCTGGCTCGTCCTCATGTTCGGGATGAACAAGACGATCAGGCGCGCATCGGTCTTCGCTCTGCTCCTTGTGTTCGCTCTGCTGGTCAGGGCGACCTGGGTGCAGTTCTACGACGGCCAGGCGCTCGCAGACGACAAGGACAACCGGCGGAACGCCATCGAGACGTACTCGGCGCCGCTCGGGAACATCATCGTGGGCGGCCGGTCGGTCACCGGCTCGGCCAAGACGAAGACGGGCGACCTCAGGTACAAGCGCACGTACACGGACGGTGAGCGGTACGCGGCGGTGACGGGCTACGCCTCGCAGGCGTACGTGCCGACGCAGCTGGAGGGCATCTACACCGACCTCCTGAACGGCACGGACAACCGTCTGAAGTCCGTGATGGACACCGTCACCAACCAGCGGGCCGAACCGGGCAACGTGGTCACCACGATCGACCCGGACGTGCAGAAGGCGGGGATCGACGCGCTCGGCGACAAGAAGGGCGGAGCCGTCGCCATCGACCCGAAGACCGGGAAGATCCTCGCGGTCGTGTCGACGCCGTCGTACGACCCCTCGTCGCTGACGGACGCCAACACCGCGGGAGCGGCCTGGAAGAAGCTGACGAGCGACCCGGAGAAGCCGCTGACCAACCGCGCGCTGCGGCAGCCGCTGCCGCCCGGTTCGACGTTCAAGCTGGTCGTGGCGGCGGCGGCGCTGGAGGACGGGCTGTACGAGTCGGTGGACGACAGGACCGACAGCCCGGACCCGTACACGCTGCCGGGCACCAGCACGAAGTTGTCGAACGAGAACCCGAGCGCGCCCTGCACGGACGCCACGATCCGCACGGCGCTGCAGTACTCGTGCAACAACGTCTTCGCGAAGATGGCCGTCCAACTGGGGCAGGACAAGGTGAAGGCGATGGCCGAGAAGTTCGGCTTCAACGACGACGAGCTGGATGTGCCGGTGCGGGCCTGGACGAGCGTGTACCCGTCGGACATGTACCCGTCGCAGACGGCCCTGACGGGCATCGGCCAGTTCGACGTCACCGCGACCCCGTTGCAGATGGCCATGGTGTCGGCGGCCATCGCCAACGACGGCAAGCTGGTCTCTCCGCACATGGTTTCGCAGATCACCAACAGCGGCGGTGACGTGCTGGAGGACTACGACGACGAGGCGGACTCGAAGGAGATCGTCAGCTCCTCGACCGCCGAGCAGTTGCAGTCGGCGATGCAGACGGTCGTGGACAAGGGCACGGGCTCGAACGCCCGGATCGCGGGCGCGACGGTCGGCGGCAAGACGGGCACCGCCCAGCACGGCGAGAACAACAGCCAGGTGCCGTACGCCTGGTTCACCTCCTACGGGAAGTCCGACTCGTCGGGCAAGGAGGTCGCCGTGGCGGTCATGGTCGAGCAGTCGAACGCCGCCCGCTCGGAGGTCAGCGGCAACGGCCTGGCGGCGCCGGTCGCCAAGGCGATGATGGAAGCGGCGCTGACGGGCTGACCCCCGTCCGGACCTTCGACTGAACCTTCGCCGTACGAAAGCCGTCTCTACAGACAGATGGGCCGCCCCCTTCCCCCCGGGGGCGGCCCTTCGCCGTTACCGCGCGCCTGGTGTCACTTGGCTCCGAGCAGCTGCTCGATCGGGTCGATCGCGAAGTACACGAAAAACAGCGCCGAGGTCCCCCACAGCAGCCAGTGGACTTCCTTGGCCTTGCCGAGCACGGTCTTGATCACGACGTAGGCGAGGAAGCCGGCGCCGATGCCGTTGGTGATGGAGTAGGTGAACGGCATCACGGCGATGGTGAGGAACGCGGGGATGGCGATGTCGTAGCGGTCCCAGTCGATGTGCTTGACCTGGGTCATCATCAGGAAGCCGACGGCGACCAGGGCCGGGGCTGCCGCCTGCAGCGGGACGATGGTGAGCAGCGGGGTCAGGAACAGCGCGAGGCCGAACAGGCCGCCGGTGACGAGGTTGGAGAAGCCGGTGCGCGAGCCCTCGCCGACGCCGGCCGCCGACTCGATGTAGGAGGTCGCCGAGGAGGCGGAGGCCGCGCCGCCCGCGACCGCCGCGGCTCCGTCGATGAGCAGCACCCGGCCGAGGTTCGGGACCTTGCCCGCCTCGTCCAGCAGGCCTGCCTCGGCGCTGACGCCGACGACCGTGCCCATGGTGTCGAAGAAGTCGGACAGGATCAGGGTGAAGATCAGCAGGACGACCGTGATGACGCCGACGCCGGGGGCGCCGAACGCGCCGAACAGGTCGAAGTCGCCGATGAGTCCGAAGTCGGGGGTGTCGACGAGGTTGCCGGGCCAGGACGGTGTGGTCAGGCCCCAGGTCTTGATGTCGGCGATGGAGTTGATCACGATCGCCACCGCCGTCATGCCGACGATGCTGATGAGGATGGCGCCCTTGACCTTGCGGGCGAGCAGGGCGATCGTCAGCAGCAGGCCGAGACAGAAGACGAGCATCGGCCAGCCGGCGAGGGTGCCGGTGCCGCCCAGCTGAACGGGCACGGTGGTGTTGGCGGCGTCCGGGATGCGGCTGACGAACCCGGCGTCGACGAAGCCGATGAAGGCGATGAACAGGCCGATACCGACGCTGATCGCCTGCTTGAGCGGTTGGGGTATGGCGTGCATGACGGCCTCGCGCAGACCGGTCACCACCAGCACGCAGATCAGCAGGCCTTCGAGGACGATCAGGCCCATCGCGTCGTCCCAGCTCATCAGCGGGGCGATCTGGAAGGCGACGACCGCGTTCAGGCCGAGTCCGGCGGCGAGCGCGAGGGGGAGATTGCCGCCCACGCCCATGATGATCGTCATGACCGCGGCCACCAGGGCGGTGGCGGTGGTGAGTTGGACGGCGTCCAGCTGGTGCCCGAACTTGTCCTTGGCGCTGCCCAGGATGATGGGATTCAGGACAAGGATGTAGGCCATCGTGAAGAACGTGGCGAAGCCGCCGCGTATCTCACGGCCGAAGGTGGACCCTCGCTCGGAGATCTTGAAGAACCGGTCGACGCTGTTCACCGGTGGTGGTGCGGCGTCGGACCGGTCGGCCACCTTCTGCGGTTCGGACATGGCGAGTGCTCCTTGATGCCTGGGTGATCGGTGTGCGGGTGCTGGCTGGATTTTCCTCGTGTTGAACCACGTTCAGGTTTTCTTCGTGTTACGGATTCGAAGTCCGGCCCGCCATACGTTGTTCGAAGCTCCGTACGAACCACCCCGACGAACGCTGCTACGCTTCCCGATCTCGTCCGGACCTCCCCCGGATGATCACATGTCATCTACATGACACACACAGGCGCCCCCGTCCGGGAGTGCCCGAAGCCGCTGCGAGGAGAGGTCGCCCGTGGGCACAGTCGTCGACGACGCCGCCTCCGTGGAGTTCCACGCCTTCTTCGAGCGTCACTACGCCGAACTGTCCCGCCTGGCCTACCTGTTGACGGGCGAGTCGGACACCGCCGACGACCTGGCGGCGGACGCGTTACTGGCGCTGTGGCACCGCTGGGACCGGGTGCGCGCGGCCGACCATCCGGCGGCGTACGCCCGCGGGGTGGTCGCCAACCTGGCCCGCACCCGGATCCGCAGCGCTGTGCGCGAGCGGAGGCGCATCGCCCTGTTCTGGTCGCAGCGCGAGGAGAACACCGAGAACCCGGATGTCGCGGGCGTGGTCGACGTCCAGGAGGCGTTGCGCAGGCTGCCGTTCCGCAAGCGTGCCTGTGTGGTGCTGCGGCATGCGTTCGACCTGTCGGAGAAGGACACCGCGCTCACCCTCGGCGTCTCGGTGGGTACGGTGAAGAGCCAGACCTCGAAGGGGATGGCCGAACTGCAGCGGTTGCTGGGCACGGAGGGAGTGCCGCAGCGCATGCACGCGACGGTGGGCGCGCCCCGTTGCTCACCCGCTGTGGAGGGCTTGCGGGCGCGCACCGGTGAAGGCGGAGGAAGGGACCGATGACCATGCGGCGGGACGTGCACGAGGAGCTGCGCGCCCGGCTGCACGAGGCGGCCGGGGGGCACGAGCCCGACCGGGAGAGCATCCTGGCCCGGGTCGAGCGCGGTATGGCCGGTCCGGCCGCGTCCCCCCACCGGGCCACGCGTCCGCCGGTGTTCGGCTGGATGCGGGTGGCCGGTGCGACGGCCGCGGTGGCGGGCGTGCTGGCGGTGGGCGGTTACGCGGTGGCGTCCGCGGTGAAGGACGAGGCCGCCCCACCGCAGCAGGAGGTGGCGACGTCACCGACGCCCACGCCGTCGCCGGAGGCGACGAGCCGGGCGCCCGTGCCGCCGGCGGATCCCACGCCGACCACCTCGCCGGAGCGCCGCGAGTCCGCCCCGCCGCCCTCCGGGAAGCCGAGCGCCTCCGTCACCGCGCGGCCGCCCGCCACCTCCGCCGTCACCGAGGACGGGCCGCTGTGGTCGGACGGCTCGGTCGACCCGCACAGCAACGACTTCTGGGCGCAGAGCAACATCACGATCAAGACCCGCGAGGAACTGACCGCGCTGACCGTGCGGTTGAGCGTCGCCCAGACCGGCGGGGTCTCCGACGCGGGCGCCTGGCGGTCACTGTCCGAGAACGACTTCACGCTCACGGTCGGCGAGCAGGACGGCGCGCTCGTCTACACCTGGACCCTCAAGGAGGGCCGCAGGGTCCCGGCGGGCGAGTGGGTGTTCGCGGGCCAGTTCGACCACGACCGCGGAGGGCGTGACGCGGGCGAGGACCGCTACACGGTGACGGCCGCCGCGGGGTCGGACCGGGTGTCGGTGGGCGGCGGCTTCGCGGCCGTGGACGACGAGGGCGACGCGGACGACGCCGAGGGCGACTCGTAGGTCGCCCGTTCGGCCGCTCGGCCGTTCGGCCTCGGCCGGCTCGCGCGGGGCCCCAGGTGCGCCCAGGACCACGAGAGCCGCTACCTGATCGACGGCACCCTCCCGCCGGTGGGGACGACCTGCCGGCAGGACACGCCTCCCTTCGGCACACCCGAGCCGGACGGCGGCATCACGGCCGGCGGCATCACGGCCGGCGGCGGCCGGCCGGCCTGGCGTCGGCGACCGGGCGGGACCGGGCCTGACGCACGCGCGTGAAAAAATTCCGAAGACGCGGCAACCCTTTCCTCACCGGTGACGACCACCACGCGCAAAGAGTCACCCCCCACTCGAGGAATCGGTACATGACTGCACCAGCAGAACAGCGCGTCCGCCATCGCCGCAGCGTCGCCAAGCGGCGGGGTCTGATCGCCGGACTGTCCGCGTTCGGCATCACGGGAGCGGCGATCGTCACCACGTCGATGCTGTCCACCGCGGGCGCCGCGTCCTCCTGGCCCTCGGACACGGGCAGCAAGCCCGTGTCGAAGACCATCCCGGTCTCCGGTGTGCACGACGGCGGGATGAAGAAGTTCTACGGCAGCGGCGCCCTCGGCGGCGGCAGCCAGGACGAGAACCAGAAGCCTCTCTTCGAGCTGGCGGACGGTGCCACGCTGAAGAACGTCATCATCGGCACCCCGGCCGCGGACGGCGTGCACTGCAAGGGCAGTTGCACGCTGCAGAACGTGTGGTGGCTGGACGTCGGCGAGGACGCGGCCAGCTTCAAGGGCAAGTCCTCCTCCGCGGTGTACAAGGTGATCGGCGGCGGCGCGAAGAACGCCGACGACAAGGTGCTGCAGTTCAACGGCGCCGGCACGCTGAACGTGTCGGGCTTCCAGGTGCAGAACGCGGGCAAGCTGGTCCGTTCCTGCGGCAACTGCGGGACGCAGCACAAGCGCACGATCGTGCTCAACGACATCGACGTCACGGCGCCGATGAACTCGATCGTCGGCGTCAACGAGAACTACGGCGACACCGCCACCCTGTCGAAGATCCGCGTCCACGGCGACAGCAAGAAGAAGATCAAGACGTGTGTGCGCTTCGAGGGCAACAACACGGGCAAGGAGCCCAAGGAACTGAAGCCGTACGGCCCGGACGGCAAGACCTGCAAGTTCAAGGCCTCCGACATCAGCTACCAGTGAGGCAGCGGCCCATGTGAACCTCCGGCCCGCCCGGATCATCCCCCGGGCGGGCCGGACGCCGGACGTCCGGCTCCCCCAGTCGGACCTTCGGCACTCGACCGTCCGGAGCCCCCCTCCGGACGGTCGGACGTACTGGCCGAGCCCCCCTCGGCCGGTCGGCAGGACGCCCCCGCCGGTGCGAACCGCCGGGGGCGTCGGCCTCTGCGCGATCCTCCGCTGACACGGCCGGCTAGTCCATCGTCGAGCCGATGGACGTGGAACCGGTCGTCAGGAACGTCGTCGCGGGCAGGGAGCCGTCTGCCTCGCGTGCCGCGTACGCGCCGGCCGCGTCGGTCGATTCGAAGGGCGGGGTGGCGACGCCGCTGTCCCAGTTGTTGCCGGCGGAGACCGTCGAGGAACCCCGCTTCACGGGGCCGCCCTTGTCCTTGACGGCGAGGTTCTTGCCGAGGCGGGCCTTGCCGGTGGCGAAGTAGAAGCCGTTCTGAGCGTTGGCGTAGGCGGTGTTGCGGTTCAGGGCGATGGCGCCGGTGTTGGAGTTCTCGGTGAAGCCGTGCAGGGTGTTGTCCCAGGCCGCGTTGTTGTTGACGACGTGGGCGACGGAGGCTCCCCCGCCGCCCAGTTTGAAGCCGTTGCCGTTGCCCTCGAAGGCCGGGTCGTTCCAGCGGTTCTTGCCGTTGCCGAAGGCCCAGGAGTGTTCGAGAGTGACCGGCGAGGAGAACTGCCAGAGGTCGAGGCCGTCGTCGGAGTTGCCGTACAGCCGGGCGCCGGTGATCCGGTTGCCCGTCCCGGAGCCGAACTTCACGGCGATGCCGTCGGCGTTCTGGCCGTGTCCCGCCGGGTCGTAGTTGCCGTGACTGTCCAGGTTCTGCACGAGGTTGCCGGTGGTGCCGTCGCCGCGCAGGGTGAAGCCGGAGTCGCCGTTGTCGGCGGTGACGAGGTTCCTGAACACGCCGCCGACCGAGGAGGTGGCGACGAAGCCCTGGGCCGGGGCGTTGACGAAGGCCAGGTTCTCGACAGTCCAGTAGTCGCCGTAGATCCCGGCCAGCCAGGAGCCCGCGGGCAGCTTGGAGCCGTCGATCCGCACTTTCTCACTGCCGTACGGCCGCAGCGTGATGCGTGCCGAACTCGTGCCGTTCGCCGTGGACTTGAGGGTCGCGGCCGGATGGTAAGTGCCGCCTCGGACCTGGATGACGGTGCCGGCGGTCGCGTTCTTCACGGCCGCTTCGAGCTGGGCGGCGGTGGAGACGGTGACCGCGGCCGAGGCGGCCTGCGCGCCACCGCTCGACAGCCCGAGGTAGACGCCGCCCGCCCCCGCGGTCACTGCCACGGCCGCGGCGATGGTGAGCGTACGGGTCCTGCGGTGGCGTCCGGTGCTGAGCAGCACGGAGCGTTCCTTTCCTGGGGGACGAGGGGCGGAAGCGGTTCGGAGGGGCCCGCCCCGATCCGTTTCGCCCAGCAGTCGCCGCCGGGCCGGGAAAGGGTTGCCGCCGTTGCCGCCGTCACGTGCACAGGTGTGCCCGGGTTCCGAAACTTTCGAAAACCACCGGCCTCCTGCACACCCGTTGACGCACTGCCCCCGTCCGGTGAAACTCCGAGGGCCGATACCCAACAGAATCCCCCACACTCCGACAGGAAGTGTCATGCGCCCCCGCACGCTTCTGCTTCCGTTCCTGGCCCTGACCGGACTTCTCCTGACCCTCCTCACGGCGCCGCCCAGCACCGCAGACCCCGGAGCACCACCCGTGAAGCACTCCAAGTACGCCGGTTATCTCTTCGCCTACTTCACAGGCGAGGGCACCGCCGACGGCGAGCAGATCCGTTACGCCCTCAGCCGGGGCAACGACGCGCTGCACTGGCGTGAGCTCAACGCCGGCAAGCCGGTCCTGACCTCGACGATCGGCGAGAAGGGGCTGCGCGACCCGTTCGTGATCCGCTCCCCTGAGGGCGACAAGTTCTTCCTCATCGCCACCGACCTCAGGATGTACCAGAACTCCAGCGGCAGCTGGGACGACGTCCAGCGGCACGGCAGCAAGTCGATCATGGTCTGGGAGTCCACCGACCTGGTCCACTGGACCGACCAGCGCCTGGTGAAGGTCTCCCCGGACACGGCGGGCAACACCTGGGCCCCGGAGGCCTACTGGGACGACGAGCTCGGTGCGTACGTCGTCTTCTGGGCGTCGAAGCTGTACGCCGCCGACGACCCGGACCACAAGGGCGACACGTACAACAAGATGATGTACGCGACCACGAAGGACTTCCGCACCTTCAGCGAGCCGAAGGTCTGGAACGACCCGGGCTACTCGGTGATCGACTCCACGGTCGTGAAGTACAAGGACGAGTACTACCGCTACACCAAGGACGAGCGGGACCCCACCTCCTCCAGCCCCTGCTCGAAGTTCATCACCGGCGAGAAGTCGACCTCCCTGACCTCGACGAAGTACGACTTCGTGGCGGACTGCATCGGCAAGGGCGCGATGGACCGCGGTGAGGGCCCGACGGTGTTCAAGTCGAACACCGAGAAGAAGTGGTACCTGTTCATCGATGAGTACGGCGGCCGCGGCTACCTGCCGTTCGAGACCACCGACCTCGCCTCGGGCAAATGGACCCCGTCCACGAACTACCAGCTCCCGGCGAGCCCCCGGCACGGCACGGTGCTCCCGGTGACGCAGAAGGAGTACGACCGGCTCCTGGCCGCGTACCCGTCGACGTCCACCTCTGTCGTGGACGCGACGGCCAAGCACCAGA
The DNA here is from genome assembly GCF_042957035.1 of Streptomyces sp. NPDC008137. Taxonomy (NCBI): domain Bacteria; kingdom Bacillati; phylum Actinomycetota; class Actinomycetes; order Kitasatosporales; family Streptomycetaceae; genus Streptomyces; species Streptomyces sp. NPDC008137. The sequence continues at coordinate 97,894 of NZ_JBIBHN010000020.1, forward strand.
AGGGCTACTCGATCGTCACGGACAGCGCCTCGAAGGTCGTGCTGCCGATGGAGCCCAAGGCCGACCTGCGGAGCCTCGCCCCGAAGCTCTGGGTCGGCGAGGGTGCCACGCTGAGCCCCAAGTCCGGTACGCGCCGCGACTTCCGCAAGCCGCAGAAGTACACGGTGACGGCCGCCGACGGCACCCAGCGCGCCTGGACGGTCGAGGCGGTCCGCACCCGCAGCCCGCTGCTCCCCGGCCTGAACGCCGACCCCGACGTGCACTATCTCGACGGCAGATACTGGATCTACCCGACGACGGACGGCTTCCAGGGCTGGAGCGGCACCAAGTTCAAGGCGTACTCGTCGAAGGACCTGGTCAACTGGAAGGACCACGGCGTCATACTCGACCTCGGGCCGGACGTGAGCTGGGCAGACAAGAACGCCTGGGCGCCCGCGATCGCCGAGCGCGACGGCAAGTACTACTTCTACTTCTGCGCGGAGCAGCAGATCGGCGTGGCGGTGGCCGACTCCCCCGCCGGCCCCTTCAAGGACGCCCTCGGCAAGCCACTGGTCGCCAAGGGCGGGGCGCTCAAGGGCCAGATGATCGACCCGGCGGTCTTCACGGACGACGACGGCCAGGCGTACCTGTACTGGGGCAACGGCAACGGGTACGTGGTGCCGCTCAACGACGACATGGTGTCCTTCGACGCGTCGAAGGTGAAGGACATCACCCCGGACAACTTCCGCGAGGGCTCCTTCGTGGTCAAGCGGAAGGGCACGTACTACTTCATGTGGTCGGAGGACGACACCCGCAGCGAGAACTACCACGTGGCGTATGCGACCGGCCCGTCCCCGCTCGGCCCGTGGACCAAGCGCGGGACGATCCTGGAGAAGCGGCCCGAGTACGGCATCCTCGGCACCGGTCACCACTCGGTGGTGAACACGCCCGGCACCGACGACTGGTACATGGTCTACCACCGCTTCGCCCTCAACGGCCCGGGCCTGCCGGGCGGCGACGGCATGCACCGGGAGACCACCGTCGACCGCATGGAGTTCGCGGCCGACGGCAGCATCAAGCCGGTGGTGCCGACGCTGGAGGGCATCGAGCCGGTACGGCGGTGAGCGTCACAGGACGTCGTCGAGCCAGCTGACGACCTCGTCCTGCATGGCGTGGGTGAAGACGTGGCCGAGCTCCGGCCACGTCTTCACCCGTATCCGCTCCTCCGCGTGGCGCGAGCGCCAGACGGCACGCAGCTTGTCGTAGGCGACTCGTACGCCCTCGGCGGGGAAAAGCGTGTCGAGCCCGCCGTTCATGAACAGCATCGGCCTGGGGGCGGCGATGCTCGCGACGTCGGGGATGTCGAGATGGCGGGCGAGCCCGGGGTGGAGCATGTGGAACGCCGACTGCCCGCGCAGCGTGTTGTTGCCGGGCACCATCATTTCCTTCAGGCCCGTCATCCAGCACACGCTCGCGGCGGCCGCGATGCGGTCGCTGAGGGCGGCCGTCTGCCAGGCGCGGTAGGCGCCCATGGAGAAGCCGACGGCCGCGACCCGCCGGGCGTCCACCCGGTCCAGCCCCGCCAGGAAGGCCGCGGCCCGCTCGTCCTCCCGGGCCATGAGCCCGGCGAGCGAGGAGCCGAGGTTGTAGAAGTTGGACGCCAGGGCCTGCTGCTGGTCGTAGGTGAGCGGGCCCCGGTCACCCCAGCCGAGCGCGTCGAGGCACAGCACCACATAGCCCTGCCGAGCCAGTTCGTCGCCCACGAAGCGCCCGCTGAAGTACTTGTCCGCCCACGCCCGTGCGGAGGCGAGACGCGTGTCGTCGTACCAGGGCCGGACGAGCTTCTCCTTCCCGATGTCGAACTTGGACCCGTGGTCGTGCAGGAGGAGCACGGCGGGGAAGGGTCCGTCGCCGTGCGGGGTGAGCAGGGCGCCGCGCACCCGCTCGTACCGGGTGAGGGACACGGTGACCAACTCGCGCGTGAAGTCCTGCGTATGGCCCCGTCCGCTGTACTCCGGCGCGAACGGCACCCGGTCCTGCCGCTCGACGAGAAGGTGCTCCTCGACAGTGGCCCGGGCGGCCCGCCGCCAGGCGCGGAAGTCGCGGACCGGGGAGGTCCCCCAGGCGAGCGGGAAGGTCAGCCGCTCCTTCAGCGCCGGGTGGAAGTCGGGCAGCGGCCCGTCCACGACCGCCGCCTCGGCCCCGCTCACCGCTCCCCCGGCCAGCAGCGCCGTACCCGCCCCGACGACGAAGGCCCGCCGACCGAGCGACTCATGGGCGTCCATGCGGCCTCCCGGCTCCGGCGTGCCGCAGCACGTACCGCTCGACCGCCGCCGGGGAGGTGAGCGCGCGGTAGTCGTAGACGTCGGCGGGGTCCCAGCCGACATCGCTCCCGAGGCCGAGACCGCTCGCCACGTCGTTCAGCCGGGCGGGCCGGCCGTTGAACCAGGAGCCGGTGTCGCGGAACCGCTCGCCTCCGTAGTCCGCGACGGCGACGGACGGACCGGCGCCCGGGTAGCGGAAGACATTGCGCTCGGAGAAGATCGCGGACTCCACGCCGACCCCCAGGGCGTAGAGGGGCGCCCGCCCCCGGTGCACGTTGTTGACGACGTGCACCTGCCCGAAGCGGACACGCGGGGCGCGCTGTACGACACCGCTGAACAGGTTGCGGACGAAGGTCACCTTGAGATGTCCGCGGTCCCGGTCGCCGCGTCCGTCGCCCGAGCCGATGAGGAGGGCCTTGTCGTGGTCGTCGAACCGGCTGTCGGAGACGGTGACGAAGTCGGAGCCGTCCTCGATGTCGAGCAGCCCGTCGTGCCGCTGGACGCGCTCGCCGTGGAAGCCGGGAGGTGCCTCGCGGTCGGGGAAACGGCCGTCGGTGAAGGTGCAGTGGTCGATCCAGATGTTCTTGCCGGTGATCACGGTCAGCGCGTCGAAGCGGGCGTTCCAGCTGCCGCGGGTGCCGTCGTCGGGTGACCAGCTGGTGAAGTGGTCGACGGGCGCCTCCAGACGGAGGTTGCGCACGATGATGTCGCTGCCGGTGTTGACGGTCAGGAACACCCCGAGCAGCCGGGCGTCGCGCCCCACTCCCACCAGCGTGGTGTTGCCCGGCACGGTGAGCTGGATCTGCGCCTTCTCCTTGTTCGAGCCGGTCTGGCGGAGCTGCCGCTGCTGCTTGCAGTAGTCGTGGCGGGTGTCGGACCAGGCGGCGCCGTCCTCGCCGAAGCAGGACATGTACTTGCCCAGGTCGTAGCCGGGCGCGTAGTCCTGCTCGCCGAGCAGGGAACCGTCGTCGGCCTCGTGCCCGGAGATGGCGCCGACGACCCGGATCACCTTGGGGGCGGTGGGATCGCCGTCGTTCGCGAGAGCCCGCTTCAGCTCGGCCCGCGTGTCCACCGTCCAGGTCCTGCCGCCCGACCCGCCGTCGGTGCCGGTGCCGGTCGAGGCCCAGCCGACGGGCCCGCGTTCGGCGGCGGAGGCCGCGGGAGCCGGCCAGAGCAGGCACAGGCCGAGCAGGAGCACGGCCGCCCTACGCACAGGGCCGCCAGTCGCCGAGATACGTCTGCCCGGTGTGCGAGGCGGCCTGCGCCCGGGTGAGCTGGGGCCGGTTCTCCGGAACGGACACGACGGCACCCGGCCCGGTGTTGCGGTACTCGGCGAACCGCATCGACTGCCAGGGATGGCCGCTCGCCATGTTCGTGTAGGGCGCGACCGCGTCGATGCCCGGGCCGAGCCGGGTGTCCCGGACGGTGAGCATCGGGCGGGCGGTGGTGTCGGAACTGGGCACCCAGGGCCGGGCCAGCTTGAAGTAGCCGTCGGGGGCCTCGCTGCTGACGCGGCTCCTGGTCACCAGGTAGCCGAGCGGATTGGCACCGGCCGTCGAGGGGGCGAAGACGAAGCCGTACGGGGCGGCCGACAGGTCGGTGCGGCTCAGGGTCCGGAAGTGGCAGTGCTCGAAGACGGCGGTGGCCCGTCCGAAGACGAAGTCGACATCGCCCTCCATGTAGCAGTGGGCGAAGTACTGGCGGGCGAAGGTGCCGAGCGCCATCGAGTCGGCGTACAGGGTGTCCTGGTGGCCGAGGAACCGGCAGTGGTGGAAGGCGGACCGGTCGCCCTGGACCTTGAGGGCGACGGCCTGGGTGCCGGTGATCCCGGGGTGGTCGGCGCGCAGCCAGTCGTTGGCGAAGGTGATCCAGCGGGCGGTGAAGCCGTCGGCCTGCACGGTGGTGGTGGCGGAACCGGTGGTGCCGTACGTGCCGCCGCCGGGCTTGGGGGTCCCGGCCGCGTTGTCGTACACGATCACGACGTCACGGGGTTCCTCGCTCGCCCCGATCCAGGTCATCTCCGTACGGGCGGGGTCGACGGCGACCGTCTGCCGGTAGACGCCGGGCGCGATGACGAGGGTGTACCCACTGCCGCTCGCGGCGGCCACCGCGTCCCGGACGGTGGTGAAGTCACCGGCACCGCCCGGGTGGACGTACAGGGTCTTCGGGGTCCGGCGCGCGGCCGGTGAGCCGTACCGGCCGAACGGACGCGGACGGGTACCGGCCCGCGCGGGACCGGAGGCGAGGCCGAGAGCGACCCCCGCCGAGGCGCCGGCGACGAGGAACCCCCGGCGGGAGAGGGAGAGTTGCGAGAGCATGCGGCGGCTCCTTCGCGGTACGGCGAATGCGGGATGGGGAATGCGGGATGGGGAAGGGCCGGAGCGGGCGCACCCCGGGGCAAGGGATGCGATGCGGGCCGCCCCGGCCCGTTCATGTCGGGGCGGGTCAGATCAGCACACGCGGCCGGCGCCCGCCCCGGCGTCGACGATGCGCGGGACGGCCTTCGCCGGGTCGACACCGGCCCGCAGGGTCGGCGTCCAGCCGGCGCCCGACTGGAGCGTCTCCCCGGGGATCTCCGCGTTGTGCACGGCGATCAGGTCGACGGCCTTGCCGTTGACGTAGTTGGCGTTCGCGGTGACCGGCGTCTCGTTCCACTTCTTGAGGATCTTCCCCGTGCTGATCCCCTGCGCGAGCGTGAACGCGTTGTGCTCGGCGACGAGCCGCGACTCCTTGCCGATGCCGTAGACATAGCCCCACTTCTGGCCCTTGGTGACCACGAAGTGGTTGTTGTACGAGTCGACCTGCCCGAACCGCACCCGGGGCGCCCGCTCGACGATGCCCTCGAAGCGGTTGTGGTGCAGCGTGACCTTCAGCTTGCCGGTGTCGTCGGCGGTGGCGCTGTCGCTGTTGCCGATCAGCATGGTCTTGTCGTGGTCCTTGAACGAGTTCCAGGACACGGTCACGTGGTTCGAGCCGCGTACGACGTCGGCCAGCCCGTCGTGCTGCTGGTAGGTCTTGCCGAAGTAGGACGGCAGGGAACTGTCGGAGTACCGGCCGTCCGTCAGTGTGTTGTGGTCGATCCACACATGGGTGGAGCCGTAGACGACGACCCCGTCGTACTCGGAGTTCCAGGCGCCGGTCTTGTTGTCGTCGGTCGGGTCCCACTGCGGGAAGCAGTCGACCGGGGCCTCGATGGTGAGGTTGCGGACGATGACGTTGTCGACTCCCTTGATCTGGAGGCTGCCGCCGAGGATCCCGGAGTTCTTGCCCACGCCGATGATCGTGGTGTTGGCCGGCACGCTCGCCTTGATGATCTTGTCCTGCTGGGCGGCGGACGCGGCCCGCAGGTCCTCCTGCGTACCGCTGACCGGCTTGTCGTGCCCCCAGACGGCGGGGTCGTAGTCCGCTAGGTACTTCTGGAAGTCGTACCCCTCGGCCTCGAACGCCTCACAGCCCTGCGAAACGGCGTCGATCATGCCCTGCACCTTGATGATCCTGGGCGCGGAACCGCCGTCCTTCAGGGCGGCCTTGAACTGTTCCCAGGTGGTGACGGTGTAGACGTGCGCGGCATCGGCGGCGGCACCGCCCGTGGTGCCGGTGCCGTACGCGCCCCATCCGTCGTTCGTCCCGAGGGTCTGGCGGGCCGCGTCCCGGGAGCCGGCCTGCGCGGTGGTACCGCTCAGGGACAGCACGAGCGCTGTGCACCCGACCAGGAGGGCGGCTCTGCCAATGACATGATCATGACACTTCTGAATCTTCATGGTGCGGCTCTCTTCCTTCTGCGTCGAGGGGTGTTACGCGGCGGCCTCGGGCCAGCTGATCCAGGACTCCGGGATCTCCGCCTCCAGCCGGCACACATCGCGCGGCCCGAGCACCCGGGCCCGCAGCAGCTCCCGTGCCACCAGCCGGGCCACGGCGATCGCGCCCGGCGGATTGAAGTGCGTGTTGTCCTGCTCGGTCGCCGTCCAGTTGAAGTACTTCTTCGTCTCCTCGACCCCGAGCTCCTGCCACAGGGCGAGCGACAGCGCCTGCACGTCCAGCAGCGCCACCCGCTCCTCGGCGGCGAGCGCCCGCATGGCCGCCGGATACTCACCGTGCGTCGGCACGGCCTTCCCTGCCGCGTCGAACCGCCGCCGCTCCACGGAGGTGGCCAGCACCGGCCGCGCCCCACGGGCCCGGGCACCGTCGACGTACATCCGCAGACAGGCCTGATACGTCGACCAGGGCTCGGTGTAGCGGGTGGGGTCCTCCGCCTTCTCGTCGTTGTGAGCGAACTGGATGAGCAGGAAATCCCCCGGCTCGATCACATCGAGAATCGCATCGAGCCGGCCTTCATCGACAAAGCTCTTGGAACTGCGCCCGTTCACGGCGTGATTGGAGACAGCGAGAGGCCGTTGAAGAAAGAAGGGCAACGCCATTCCCCACCCGGTCTCGGGCGCGGCGGCAGCGTATTTCTGGGCGGCGGTGGAGTCACCGGCGATATAGAGGGTGCGACTGCGTCGACCATGGCCGGCTTGTGCCGTACCAGCGGCGGATAATCCGAGAGACACCGAGGCAACAGCGGCAACGGTAACCTGTCTTCGACTAAGAGACACCAATACCAACTCCCTTTTCGTCTTGGGGGCGCGGGGAACTGCGCGACAAGCCAGGGACGGCCCGCAGCCTGCACACCACAGGCCGCCCCACGGCGAAACCCAGAAAACTAACCGTTCTGCTGGTCCCACTCCTCCTGAGCAGCGTTCAACTGCTCAGCCATCGTGTCCAGAAATTCCTTCGCACTCATCTTCCCGAGCAGCACCTTCTGGAAGTTCGGCTCATTGTCAGCCTTGGAAATCGTGTTCCAGTCAGGCAGGTAGTACGGCAGCTGAACAATCGTCGTCGACCCGTCCGACAACGCGTCAGCGGCCAGCTTCGTGGGCTCGGCCTTCGAAATCCACGCGTCCGACGCCGCATCCGTGTTCGACGGCACCTGCCCCGCCGCCTCGTTGAACCGCGAGTTCTCCGCCTTTGACGTGGCGAACTCGATGAACTTCCAGGCCGCTTCCTTGTTCTTGCCGCTCTTGAACAGCCCAAGACCGTCCACGGGGTTGGACACCTGCACCCGCTTACCGCCCGCACCCACCGGCTGCGGAATACCGCGGAACTTCTCGACCCCCAGCGCCTTCACATGGTCCTGGTACGACCCGAGGTTGTGGTTCAGCATGCCGATCGTGCCGGAGTCCCACTGCGCGACCATCTTCGTGAAGTCGTTGTTGAGGTCGGCCGCCGGGGTGACCTTCTTGTACAGCGCCGCGTACTTCTCCAGCGCCGCCACGTTCTTCGGGTCGTTGACCGTGGTCTTGTCACCGCCGGCGTCCCAGAACGACGTGATCCCGGACTGCCCGTACATGGCGTCCAGCGCCTGGGCGATGGACCCGGAGCCACCGCGAATGGTGTAGCCGAACTCGTTCTTGCCCGCGTTCGTGAGCTTGTCCGCGGCCTCGTAGAACCGCTCCCACGTCGTGGGCTCCTCCAGGCCGGCCTTCTCGAACAGGTCGGTGCGGTAGTACAGCACACCGTTGTTCGCGGAGGTCGGGATCGAGTACAGCTTGTCGTCGCCGCCGCCGGCCGCCTTCAGCGACTCGACCATGTCCTTGTTGAGCTTGCCGTTCAGCGAGGACTCGCCGAGCCGCTCGTCCAGCGGCTCCAGCGCGCCCTGCGCGGCGAACCCGGCGAGCATCGCCGCACCGACACCGCCGACGTCCGGCAGGCCGCCGCCCTGGATGGCGGTGTCGACCTTGGACTGGTACTCGGTGGAGGCGATGCCGACGTACTCGACCTTGATGTCCGGGTTGGCCTTCTCGAAGTCGGCGATGATCTTCTTCCAGATCTCGGTCCGGACACCGCCGTTGTTGTCCCAGAAGACGATCTCGCCCTTGCCGCTGCCCTCGGACCCCTTGTCACCGCTCGCACCGCTGCCGTCGTCGCCGCAGGCGGTGACGGTCAGGGCGAGCGCGGCACCCAGGGCGACGGCCGTGGCGGCGCGCCTGCTTCTGCGAATGCTGATCTTCATTGGTCGGCTCTCTTCTTCTGGATCCAACTGGCTGTGGATACGTGCTGCGAAGGTGTGGGGGTCAGTGGTGGCGGGCGTGCGGAGCCCAGTCGTCCGTGCCCTTGAGGTAGTGCGCGACGGTGTGGGTCCGCGCGGCGGCGTCGCTCATCTGCGGCCGGTCCGCCGTCACGCCCGCCCCGGGTCCGTGGTTGCGGTACTCGGTGAACCGCGCGTCCTTCCACGAGAACCCGCTCATGTCGGTCCACGGCGACGACTTGACCGCCGCGGGCAGCTCGGTGTCCCGGATCAGCACCTGGGCGACGGCGTCCGGCTCGCCGCCCGGATGCCAGGGGCGTCCGAGATGGAAGGTCCCGGCGGGCGCGTCACTCACGATCCTCGACCGGCTGATCAGGAACCCGTACGGGTTTCCCGTCCACGTCGAGGCGGCGGTGATGTAACCGTTGTTCGTGTCCGAGCCGCGGCTCAGCGCCCGGATCACCGACCGTTCGATCACCGTCGTGGCCCGGCCGTAGACGAAGTCGACGTCGCCCTCGATGTAGGAGTCGCGGATGTAGACCCGGCTGACGGTGGTCAGCTTGGGGCTGTCGGTCATCAGCGTGTCCTGGTTGCCCAGGAAGGCCGTGTCCTGGAAGACGATCCGGTCGCCGGTCGTCTTCATCGCCAGCGCCTGCTCGCCGTTGAGCTCGTGCGCGGCCTCGTCGAAGTCGTTGCTGAAGGTGAGGTTGCGCGCGGTGACGTCGTTCGCGGCGATCCGGACGGTGGCGCTCCCCGTCGAACCCCCTTGCGCGGCGGGCGTATCGAAGACGATGACGGTGTCGGAGCGGTCGCGCCCGGTCCCGCGCAGCTCGACGTGCGGCTTGCTCGCCGGGATGTACACCTTCTCGCGGTAGGTGCCGGGGGCGACGGCGATCGTCACCGGGGAGTCGTTGCCGTCGGGCACGGCGTCCACGGCGGACTGCACGGTCGGGTGATCGGCCGGTACGTTGAGCACGACCGGGCCGCCGATCCGCTTCTGCGGCCCCGAGAACCGCTTCACCAGCGCGGGCACGGCGACGGCCGGGTCGAGCCGGTAGGCGTAGAACGCGCGGGGGTCGAAGGCCGTGCCCCACGCGTCGTGGCGGCCCGTCGTGTTCCGCAGGATCGAGCCGCGCTGCACCAGCTCGGCGGTGGCGTCGGCCTGGTAGGGGTGCTGGACACCGTCGTAGAAGCTGTTCTCGATGACCATCTTCGTCCGGCCGCGCGACCAGTTCCCGTACGTCCACACGGGGTCGCCGTCGGAGAGCTGCGCGGACAGGTAGTTGTTGTAGAGGTGCGCGTAGGCGCAGTTGTCGGCGGACGGGTTGCGCTGCTTGGTGCCGCGGAACCAGTTGTGGTCGACGGTGATCTGCGTCTTGACGTCGGGGGTCCAGCCGATGCCGAAGGTCTTGTTGTTGTCGGTGAACTGGTTGTAGGAGACGGTGACGTACTCGCTGTCCTTGCGGATGTCGAGCTGGCCGTCGCAGATCCGCGAGAACCGTATGTGGTCGATCCACACATGGTGGGCGGTGTCGAGGCGGATGCCGTCGTAGTCGGTGTCCTTGCAGTCCCAGTTGCCCTCGATGGCGGTGTCGCGGATGGTGAGGTTGCGGATGATGACGTTGTGCGTGCCGGGGTCGAGGGTGAAGCCGCCGTGCACGATCTCGGCGGTGTCGCTGACGCCGATGATGGTCTTGTCCGAGGCGACGGGTATCTCCGTGCCGAACGGGTCCATCTCCAGGGCGCCCTTGACGCGGATGACGTAGGGCTCCTCGGCCGCCGCGTACTTCGCGAGCGCGGCCTGGTCGGTGACGGTGACGACCTTGCCGCCCGCGCCGCCGCTGGTGCCGCCGGCGAGGGAGGCGAAGCCGTGGGGCCGGTCGGTCCAGCGGTCCGCGGCGGGCCCGGTCCTCGACGGCGGGGCCGCCTGGGCCTCCCCCATCGCCCCGAGGCTCAGCGCGGCGACGAGGCCGAGCACGGTGGCCACGACCTTGCCGTGCCCGGTCCCGGGTCTCGACAAGCGCTTGCTACGGAAGTGCGTCATTGCGGCTCCCAACAGGCGTACGACGACAGGTGCGTTACGAGGGGCTGATCCGGAACCGGGTGAAGCTGGCCGCGCCGGCGTGTCCCTGACCGGTGGGCGCGAGGGCGAACAGGCCGAGCAGGGCGCCGACCCAGCGCCACGGGGTGGCGGCGAAGACCGGGCCCGAGGGCCGGAAGCCGTCGCCGGTGTCGGCCGAGAAATGGCAGCGCGCGTCCGCGCCGATCTCGATGCGCAGCCGGGCCCGGCCCTCGGGCGCGAGCCGCGGGTGGGCCGCGTCGCGCTCGGCCTCCGCGACCGCCTCGGCGAACCGGTGCACCAGGTGCGCGGTGCCGTCCGTGCCCCGCTGGAGTCCGATCCAGCCGAACGCGTCCCCGAGGACCGCGAGTCCGGCCCGCGCCCCGGGCTCGTCACTGTCGAGCCGCAGCTCCACCTCGACGGTGCTGGGCGCGCCCGGCAGCCGCTGGGTGAGCACACTGGGCAGCTTGCGCAGGTCGTGGGCGTCGGCCGAGCGGACGCAGGCCAGCCTGAGCCCGTCCGCGGAGTGCTGGGTGGCCCAGCCGTCGCCCGGGTTGGCCGTCCACTGCCACTGACGGCCGTACCGTCCGCCGGGGAAGTCGTCGTCGGTGGCGGGCGCCGCGGGCGGCTGCGGCGGCAGGTCGGGCATCGCGTGTACGGAGACGGGGGCGCCGTCGTCCCCGAGCACCGGCCAGCCGTCGGAACTCCAGCGCATCGGCTGGAGGTGCACGACCCGGCCGTAGGCGCCGCGCTGCTGGAAGTGCAGGAACCAGTCCTCGCCGGTCGCGGTGCGCACCCAGCCGCCCTGATGGGGGCCGTTGACGTCGGTGTCCTTCTGCTCCAGGACGATCTTCTCCTCGTACGGCCCGAAGAAGCCGCGCGAGCGGAAGGCGCCCTGCCAACCGGTCTCGACGCTCCCGGCGGGGGCGAGGATCCAGTACCAGCCGTCGTGCTGGTAGAGCTTGGGGCCTTCGAGGGTGAACCAGCCGGGTATGCGGTCGGCGTCGACGATCACCTTGCCCTCGTCGAGGAGTTCGGTGCCGTCGGGGCGCATCCGGTGCCCGGTGAGGCGGTTCTTGACGCCGGAGCGGGACTTGGCCCAGGCGTGCACCAGATAGGCCTCGCCGGTCTCGTCGTCCCACAGGGGGCAGGGGTCGATCAGGCCCTTGCCGGCCTTCAGCAGGTGCGGCCGGGTCCAGGGGCCCCTGATCTCGGGGGCGTTGACCTGGAAGATGCCCTGGTCGGGGTCGCCCCAGAAGATCCAGAAGCGTTCGTCGTGACAGCGGAGGGACGGGGCCCAGACGCCGCAGTCGTGGCGGGGTCTCTCGAACTCCTCAGCCGGTTCGAGACGGTCCAGCGCGTGGCCGACCAGGGTCCAGTTCACCAGGTCGCGGGAGTGGAGTAACGGCAGCCCTGGGGCGCGCCCGAAGCTGGAGGCGGTGAGGTAGAAGTCGTCGCCGACGCGGACGACGTCCGGGTCGGACCAGTCGGCGTCGAGGATCGGATTGCGGTAGGTCCGGGGGGTCATGGGCTGAGTGCTCACGGTCTGGGTGGTCGCGGGCTGGGTGGTCACGGGCTCACCGCCTTGCGGACGAGGGCCGCCGCGGCGTCCCGGCCGAGCCGACCGTCGGCGACGACGGTGACGACGCGGCGGACGACGGTCTCGCCCGGCGGGATCGGCAGCCGCTCGTCGTGAGCCAGCGAGGAACCCACGCCCGGGTACTCCCCGGTGCGCACGAACCACGGGTCGCGGCGGGTCTGCTCGGTGGCCCCCGCGAAGACCAGCGTCCAGCCGGAGCCGGACAGGGCGAGCCAGTCGGCGCGCCTGCCGTGCGCCTCGGTCCCGCCCTCGGTGCCGGAGGTGAAGACGTCCGGCGGCGCCTCCTCCTTGGGGGCGCGCCAGAAGAAGCCGCCGTAGGCAGCGCCCGGGCGCCCGTTCGTCGCCGGGCTGCCGATCGACAGCGGGGCCTTGGTGACGTTGGTGAGGGAGAAGGTGAGGTCCAGGGCCCAGGCCTGGTCGGTGAGTTCGGTGGCCGCGACCGTACGGCGCTCACGCAGCAGCTCACCGGCCGCCGCCACCCAGCGCAGTTCCTCCACGAAGCCGTCCGGGTCGCGCAGCTGGAAGGCGACGTGCCGCTGGGAGCCGTGGTTGTCCAGCTCGGTCGGGCCCTGGTCGCGGACGTAGGTGCGCCCGCCCCAGAAGTTGAACCCCTCGACGTCGGGAACGGCTACACCGACGCCGAGGTGGTGTGCGTGGTCGGCGGGGCTCAGCTCGGTGACCGCCGTACCGGACAGGGTGGTGACGGGATGCAGATAGGGGCGCGGGGAGAGCCGGACCGGCAGCTCGGGCCGGGTGACGTACCGGCCGACCGGCCGGCCCGCGACGCGCAGGACCGCGGTGTCGTTGCTGGTCATCGGGTGCTCACCTCGTTCGAGAGATGCTCCGCGGCCAGCGCCCAGGGGGCGCCCAGCTCGGAGTAGAGGGAGAGGGTGTCGGCGGCGGCCGCGACGAGTCCGTCGATGCCGGGTACGACACGGCGGTTCTCGTCGGGGATCCGGTGCCAGGCGGTGTCGGGCAGCGGCGCCGGGTCGGGAGAGGTGCGGATGGCCTCCACGACCTTCATGAAGGCGCCGGTCTCCTCCGGCGGGACCAGCAGGGCGGCGCCGGTGGTGAGGTGCGCGACGAGGTTCTCCAGCAGGTCGGTACGGCCGTGCTCGGACTCCTGAGGGCCGTGCCCCGCGCGCTGGAGCAGCACCCGGTCCTGCTTGTACCAGAAGGTGATCCGGCCGCTGCTGCCGTGCACCAGGACGTACGGCTCGTCCGACTCCTCGGCGCACAGCGTCGCGGCGACGGTCACCGGGTGGCCCTGCGTGGTGCTGATCCGGACGCAGGAGGTGTCGTCGGACTCGATGGCGTTGGCGCGCAGCAGTTCGGTCTCGATGCCGCTGACGTGCTCGGCGCGGGTGCTGCATCCCAGGGCGAGGGCGGTGGCGACGGCGTGGGCGAGGGGGTTGGTCAGCGCCCCGTCGATCACGTCGACGCCGTTCAGCCGCCGCTTGCCCGCCCAGGGCGCCCGCCGGAAGTAGTCCTCGTCGCGCACCCAGGCACCGGCTCCGCCGAGCCCGACCAGCCGGCCGATCGCGCCCTGGTCGACCATCTCGCGGATGGCGGGCAGGGCGTGCGAGCCCAGCGACTGGAAGCCGATCTGGCAGACGACCCCGGCCGCCGCGACCCCGTCGGCCATGCGGCGGAACTCCGCGTAGGAGGGGGCGGGCGGCTTCTCCAGCAGGAGGTGCACGCCCCGCTCGGCCGCCGTGAGCGCCAGGTCGGTGTGGGTCTGGATCGGTGTGCAGATCACGGCGATCCGCGCGCCGGTGGAGTCCAGCAGGGCACCGAAGTCGGCGGACTGCTCGGGCGTGCCCAGGTCGCCGAGTTCCTCCTCGGTCAGCGGCGTCAGCTCGCAGACGCCGGCCAGCCGTACGAGGCCCTGCTTCTGGAGCCGGCGGATGTTCTCGACGTGCCAGCGGCCGTGGCCCCGGGCACCGGCGAGGACGACGGGCAGGGGCGTGGTCAGGGGGGCGCTCAAGGGTTCGCTCATGGCGTCGATCATGCGACCGGTCACCGGATCCTCCCCGCTCCCGCGCCGCGGGCCACGGCCCGGTCGGCCGCCGCCGCGCTGTCGATCGGCCCGTGCAGGGTGGGGGTCCAGCCGACGTCGGCGGTCAGATCGCGCTCGCTGCCCGAGTTGTAGGCGTTGTGGATCGCGAGCAGGTCGACCGGATAGCCTCCCCCAGACTCCGTCCGGGGGGACCCCCAGAGGGTGCCGCTCTGGTGCAGGGCGCTGCCGTTCCAGCTCTTGACCACGTCGGCGACCTCCACATGGCCGGGGGCGTGGAAGGCGTTGTTCTCGGCGAAGATCCTCGACTCGGTGGAGACGCCGAGGGAGTAGCGGTAGTCGTCGCCGGTGATCTCGTACCGGTTGTTGTAGACGTGCACCTGCCCGAAGCGGACACGCGGGGCGTGCTGCACGACCGACTTGAACGCGTTGTGGTGCAGGGTGACCCGGAGTTTGCCCCGGTCGCTCGTCGCCGTGTCGCCGTTGCCGATCAGCATCGCCTTGTCGTGGTCGGCGAACCGGCTCCAGGAGACGGTCACGAGGTCGGAGCCGTTGGTGATGTCGAGCAGTCCGTCGTGGCGCAGGTAGTTGCGGGCGAAGTAGGTGGGTTCCTTCGCGTCCGGGTGGCCCCGGTCGGACGCGGTGATGTGGTCGACCCACACATGGGTGGCGCCGGTCAGCCAGATCGTGTCGTAGGCCGCCTTCCAGTCGCCGAGGCCGCCGGTGTTGGGCTGCCAGACGGGGAAGCAGTCGTAGGCGTCGCGCAGTTCGAGGTTGCGGACGATGACGTTGTCCGCGTTCTTGATCTGCAGGCTGGCGCCCTTGAGGACGGCCGAGTCGCCGAGTCCGACGATGGTGGTGTTGGAGCCGACGGGCAGCACGATCCGCTCGGCCTGCTTCGCGGCGGAGGCCTGGCGGGCCTCCTCCTGCGGGCCGCTGGGCTTGGCGGAGCCCCAGGTGCGGGGGTCGTAGGCCTTGAGGTACTTCTTCAGGGTGTAGCCGCCGGTGGCGTAGTCGGAGCAGTCCAGACGGTCGCCGTCGTCGTCGGTGTTGGCGTCGACGGTCCCGGCGATCCTGATGATCTTCGGGGTGTCGCTGCCGCCGTCGAGGGCGCGGACCAGTCCGGCCCGGTCGGTGACGGTGAAGACGTGCTCGGCGTCTGCGGCGGCGCCTCCGGTGGTGCCCGCGCCCTCGGCGGCCCAGCCGTCGTGCGCGGGCAGGGTGTCGCGGCCGATGTCCCGGTCCTCGGCGTGCGCGGGGACGCACAGCAGCGCCAGCAGCCCTGCGGCGACGGCGAGTTGTCTGCCTCTCATCCCTTCACCGCCCCCGCGCTGAACCCGGTGATCAGCCACTTCTGGATGAAGGCGAACACGATCACGACCGGGACGGCCGCGATGATGCCGCCCGCCGCGAGGGCGCCCAGGTCGACGCTGTCCGCGCTCATCAGGGAGTTGAGGCCGACGGGGATCGTCTGCTTGTCCTGGTTGTTCAGGAACATCAGGGCGAACAGGAAGTGGTTCCAGGAGTGGACGAAGGCGAACGAGCCGACGGCGATCAGGCCGGGCCGCAGCAGCGGCAGCACCACGATCCGGAAGGCCGTCATGCGGTTGCAGCCGTCCACCCAGGCCGCCTCCTCCAGGGAGTACGGCACGTTCTTGATGAAGTTGCTGATCAGGATCATCGACAGCGGCAGCTGGAAGACCGTCTCGGCGAGGATGACACTGCCCAGCGAGTTGATCATCTGCAGTTCGGCGAAGATCTCGAAGAGCGGCACCAGCAGCAGGGCGCCCGGCACGAACTGTGAGCACAGCAGCGCCAGCATGAACGCCCGCTTGATCTTGAAGTCGAACCGGGCTAGGGCGTAGCCGCCGGCCAGCGCGACGAGCGTCGTCATCAGCAGGGTGGCGACGCCGACGAGCACGCTGTTGGTGAAGTAGGTGCCGAAACTGCGGTCCGTCCAGACCTTCTCGAAGTGGTCGAAGGTCATCGGCCAGGGCACGAGAGAGGTCGAGCCGGCCGGGCGCAGCGAGAAGAGCAGGATCCAGTAGAAGGGGATGAGGGTGAAGACCAGGTAGATCCCCAGGGGCAGATAGACCTGCCAGCGGGGGGCCTCGTCCCAGGCGCGCTTCCTCTTCGTGGGCCGCGGCGGTTCGGGGGTGGCGCGCGCGGGAGCGGGCGCCGCCTTGGTGGCTTCCTTGACGCTCACTTGTTGTCGCCTCCGAACTTGCTCAGCCGCAGATAGACCATCGAACAGAAGAGCAGGATCACGAACGCGACCGTGGTCAGGGCGGACGCGTAGCCGAAGTTGTGGGCGTCGACCGAGGTGTTGGCGATGTACAGCGGGAGGGTCGTGGTCTCCCCCGCCGGGCCGCCGCCGGTCAGTGTGTAGAGCAGGTCGACGTTGTTGAACTCCCACACCGCGCGCAGCAGCGTGGACAGGATGATGGCGTCCTTCAGATGCGGCAGCGTGATGTGCCAGAACTGCTTGATACGGCTGGCCCCGTCGACCTCGGCGGCCTCGTACAGATCCTTCGAGACGGACTGGAGGTCGGCGAGGATGAGGATCGCGAAGAAGGGCACCCCGCGCCACAGGTCGGCGACGACCGCCGCCGGGAACACCGTGGAGGTGTCCGACAGCCAGCTCGTGCCGTAGGAGCCGATGCCCATGTCCGCGAGGTAACGGGTGATGCCCGTCTGGGAGTTGTAGAGCAGCACCCAGATCGCGGAGGTCAGCACGCCGGAGACGGCCCACGGGGAGAAGACCAGGGCGCGTCCCAGGCCCCGGCCCACGAAGGTCTGGTTGACGATGAGGGCCAGGGCGAGTCCGAACAGCAGCTGGAGTCCGACCTCGACGACGACCCACTTGGCGCTGAAGACCAAGGTGTCCCAGAAGATCGGGTCCTTGGTGAAGGCGTGGACGAAGTTGTCGAAGCCCGCGTAGCCGTTACGCCACGGCTTGGTGGGGTTGTAGTTCTGCAGGCTGTAGTAGAAGACGCTGATGACCGGGTAGGCGATGAAGCCCAGCATGAGCAGGGCGGCCGGGGCGATCAGCAGGTACGGGAGCCTGCGCGGCGTGGCGGAGGCCCGGCGCCGCCGGGGTGGCGCGGGCGGTTTCGCCACGGCTGCGGCTTGGGCCATGACAGGGTCTCCGATCTCGGTACGGCTTGCTTTGTGGATCAGGAAGCGCTTTCTCGATGTGCCGGTGTCCGCCTGGATCTCGCGGTGCGGAGTGCCTCTTGCGGTTTCGTGGCGGCTGCGGGGGCGTGGTGGTCGATCGCGCAGTTCCCCGCGCCCCCGGGGTGGGCCGAATCAGCCCGCGTACGGGTCCTGCACCTTGCCCGGGCGGGCCAGGAACTCGAAGTCGCAGCCCGTGTCGGCCTGCGTGATCTGCTCGTTGTAGAGCGCGCCATAGCCGCGCTCGTACCGGGTGGGCGGCGGTGTCCAGTCCGCCCTGCGCCGCTCCAGCTCCTCGTCGTCCACGTTGAGATGGAGGGTGCGGGCCTCGACGTCGAGCGTGATCATGTCACCCGTGCGGACGAGGGCGAGCGGTCCGCCGATGTACGACTCGGGGGCCACGTGGAGCGCGCAGGCGCCGTAACTCGTGCCGCTCATCCGGGCGTCGGAGATGCGGACCATGTCCCGCACGCCCTGCTTGAGCAGGTGGTCGGGGATGGGGAGCATGCCGTACTCGGGCATGCCCGGGCCACCCTTGGGTCCGGCGCCCCGCAGCACGAGGACGCTGTCGGCGGTGATGCCCAGCTCGGGGTCGTTGATCGTGCGCTGCATCGTCTTGTAGTCGTCGAAGACGACGGCGGGGCCGGTGTGCTTGAGCAGGTGCCGCTCGGCCGCGATGTGCTTGATGACGGCACCGTCCGGGCAGAGGTTGCCGCGCAGCACGGCGACTCCGCCCTCGGCGGCGACCGGGTTCTCGCGGGAGCGGATGACGTCGTCGTCGTGGACGACGGCGTCCCCGATCTGCTCTCCCAGGGTTCCGTTGACGGTGGGCCGGTCCAGGTGCAGCAGGTCGGTGATCCGCGAGAGGAAGGCGGGCAGACCGCCGGCGAAGTGGAAGTCCTCCATGAGGTACGTCTGTCCGCCGGGCCGGACGTTGGCGAGCACCGGCACGGTGCGGGCGACGCGGTCGAAGTCGTCGAGGGTGAGCTCGACCTGGCAGCGCCCCGCCATCGCGATCAGATGGATGACGGCGTTGGTGGAGCCGCCGAGCCCGAGCACCGTGGTGACGGCGTCCTCGAAGGCCTCGCGGGTGAGGATCATGGACGGCTTGAGCGCGGTCCAGGCGAGTTCCACGGCACGGCGCCCGGAGGCGGCGGCCATCCGCTCGTGCCCGGAGTCGACGGCCGGGATCGAGGAGGCGCCCGGCAGCGTCATACCGAGGGCTTCCGCCGCCGCGGTCATCGTCGACGCGGTCCCCATGGTCATGCAGTGACCGGGTGAACGCGCCAGCCCGCCCTGCAGCTCACGCAGTTCGCAGTCGGTCAGGTTGCCCGCGCGGTGCTCGTCCCAGTACTTCCACATGTCGGTGCCGGACCCGAGGGTCTCACCGCGCCAGTGGCCCGGCAGCATCGGCCCCGCCGGCACGAAGATCGCCGGTACGTCGGCCGAGGCAGCGCCCATGAGCAGCGCCGGCGTCGACTTGTCGCAGCCGCCGAGCAGCACCGCCGCGTCGATCGGGTACGACCGCAGCAGTTCCTCCGTCTCCATCGCGAGCAGGTTGCGGTAGAGCATCGGGGTCGGCTTCTGGTACGTCTCGGAGAGGGTGGCGACCGGGAACTCCAGCGGGAAGCCGCCGGCCTGCCACACCCCGCGCTTGACGGCCTCGGCGCGCTCGCGCAGATGGACGTGGCAGGGATTGATGTCGGACCAGGTGTTCAGGACGGCGATCACCGGGCGGCCCCGGTACTCCTCCGCCTCGTAACCGAGCTGGCGCATCCGGGCGTTGTGCGACCAGGTGCGCAGCTGGCCCTCGGCGCCGTACCACTGATGGCTCCTGAGGTCCTCGGGGCGCAGTCTGCCGGTCATATCGACCACCCCGCGGCGATGGCGGCGACCTCGGCGCGCTCGCTCTCCGGGAGCGGCTTGCTCGGCGGCCGGACCTCGCGGCGGCACAGTCCGAGGGAGGCGAGGGCCTCCTTGACGACGGTGACGTTGTTGGCGGAGCCGCTGTCGGCGCGCAGTTCCTCGAAGCGGCGGATCTGCTCCCAGACCTTCATGGCGGCCGGGTAGTCGCCGGAGCGCAGTGCCTCGATCATGTTCAGGGAGACGGCGGGGGCGACGTTGACGAGCCCCGAGGTGAAGCCGGTGGCGCCCGCGGAGAAGTAGGAGGGGGCGTACGGCTCGGCGAGGCCCGCCACCCACACGAAGCGCTCCAGCCCGGCGTCCCGGGCGAAGGCGGCGAACCTGGCGGCGTCCGGTACGGCGTACTTCACGCCGATGACGTTCGGGCAGGCGTCGGCGAGTTCGGCGAGCCGGGCACCGGTGAGCTGCGGGTTGCGGACGTACGGGACGACGCCCAGCTCGGGCACGGCCTCGGCGATGGCCCGGTGGTAGTCCACCCAGCCGGACTGGGAGACGTAGGGGTGGACGGGCTGGTGGACCATCACCATCTGGGCGCCGAGTTCACGGGCGTGCCGGGCGGAGGCGATGGCGGTCGGGACGTCATGCCCGACGCCGACCAGGACGACGGCCCGGTCCCCGGCCTCGTCCATGGTCAGCTCGGTGACCAGACGGCGCTCTTCGGGGGTCAGGGCGTAGAACTCGCCGGTGTTGCCGTTCGGGGTGAGGGTCGTGATGCCGCCGTCGAGCAGACGGCGCAGCAGGGCCCGGTAGGTGTCCTCGGCGACGGAGCCGTCCTCGGCGAACGGGGTCACCGGGATCGCCACCACGTCGGCCAGGGCCGCCCGCTGGGTCTCGAACGCCACGCTGCTCATTGCTGACCTTCCTGTTCCAGTCCTGCCTCGGGGAAAGCACGCCGTACGAAGGACGCGATGTGGGAGTGGAGGGCGCGGGCCGCGCCGTCGGCGTCGCCGTCGAGGGCGAGCCGGAGGATCTCGCGGTGCTCGCCGGCCTCCCGCTCCCAGGACGGCGAGGCGGCCCAGGCGACGGCGGAGACCAGCGCGGCCTGGTCGCGGACCTCGTCGAGCATCCGGCCGAGCAGCGGGTTGCCGCAGGGCAGGTACAGGGCACGGTGGAACTCCCGGTTGGCGAGGGAGCGTTCGGCGGTGTCGATGGCCGCGTCGGCCCTGGTCAGCGCATCGCGGGCGGCGTCCAGGGAGGCCCCGCGCTGCACGGCGCGCTTCAGCGCCTCGGGCTCCAGCAGCAGCCGTACGTCGTAGACCTCGCGCGCCATGTCCGCGTCGACCAGGCGCACCGTGACGCCCTTGTACTGGCTCATCACGACCAGCCCGGTCCCGGCGAGGGTCTTGAGCGCCTCGCGCACCGGGGTCTTCGACACCCCGAACTGCGCGGCGAGCTCGGTCTCGACCAGCGCCTGCCCGGGCGTCAGCTGCCCGGTGAGGATGCGGTGTTTGATCCCTTCCAGCACGAACTGCGTGCGGGAGGGGATCGGCGTGGGCACAGAGGTCATGCGCGCCTCTCGGATCTCGCGTCTCGACGGATCGCGTATGGGATCTCGCGTATCGCGTCTCATATATGACGTACGAAGTACGACGCGATGACGGTAGGAGGGCGCGTGTGGTTCGTCAATGCTTTCGACAAAGGAAAGGGAAATCGCTTTCTACGGCCGGGGCGTCCACCCCGGCTCCCGCCCGCTCAGCCCCACCGCCCGGTCCAGCAGCGCCGCGTCCGCCCCCACGGGCACGACGGGGCCGAAGATCTCCCCGCGACCGGGGTCGTCGGCCGCCGCGAGGAAGTCGCGGCAGACCTGGAGCGCGGCCGGGTCCGGGGCATAGGACTGGCCGGTCGCGCGGGCCAGGTCCCAGCCGTGGATCACCAGCTCGTCGGTGGCGACGAGGCCCGCGATCTCGCCGGGCAGGTCCAGGCCTCCGGCCCGGGTCATGCCGGTCCACGCGGCCGGGTCGCGCCAGGCCTCGGCCAGTTCGCCGAGCACCTGGGGCAGCTCCTCGCGCCAGCCGGGGCCGATGTCCGGGAGCGCGGACTGCGGGTTCGTGTCGGTCGTGGCGCCGAGCTCCTTGCGGCCTGCGTCACGGAAGGCGGCGGCGAGGTGGAACAGATGTCCCAGCACATGGCGCACCGCGTACTCGGGGCAGGGCGTCGGATCCGCCAGCTGCTCGTCGGTGACGCCTTCGGCCAGGCGCGCCACGACCGCTGCCTGCGGTCCGAGGTCCAGGATCGTGTCGGTCATCGGCTGCTCCTCCTGGTTCCGTTCCTGGGAGGTAGACCGGCTCGGGCCATGGAACTCATCGCCACGGAATCGTGGCCCATGGTCAGCCAGCATAAAATGCACATTGGGGTTATTCCAGGCACCTTCGGTGGCAGGTGGTGCGTGATGACACAGGACGGCCAGCTGAGACTGCATCTGGAGTGCGAGCTGGCGGGTGAGCCCGTGCGCGTGTTCCGAGAGCTGACCGACCCCGGGGAAGTGGCCCGCTGGTGGGGCCCCGACGGGTTCAGCACCCCGAGTGTGGAGATCGACCTCCGCCCCGGTGGCGCCTACCGGATCGCGATGCAGCCCCCGGAGGGCGAGCTGTTCCACCTGGTGGGCGAGTACATCGACGTCGATCCCCCGGTAGGCCTGTCGTACACCTTCCGCTGGGAGGACCCCGACCCCGAGGACCGGGAGACGGTGGTCACGCTGTCGCTGCACGACACCGACGCCGGACGGTCCGCACTCACCCTCGACCAGGGCGACTTCGCCACTGAGCGGCGGCGGGCACTCCACGAGGAAGGCTGGCTCCAGGGCCTCGGCAAGCTCGGGGCGATGCTCGCCTCGCAAGGGGACTGATCACTGTCCCCACGCTGGGAATCGATCACTGTCCCCACGCTGGAATCTAGGGCACCCTCCCGATCCCTCCGCCCGGTCCTTAGTCCCACGATGGCCAGGCATGACGACCAAGTCGACCTGGCCTCTCGTGCTCGTCCTGCGTGACCGCGACGCGGCGCTCTGCCTCTCCTCGGTGGTGGTCTCCGGCTTCGGCACCTCCGCCCTGTGGCTGGCGTCCGGTGTATGGGTCAAGGACCTCACCGGCTCGGACGGCCTGGCCGCGCTGTGCGTGCTCGCCATGTGGCTGCCGACCCTGGCCGGTCCGCTGCTGGGCACCCTCGCCGACCGGGGCCACCGCAAGCCGCTGCTGATCGGCGTGAACATGCTCCTGGGCGCCCTCCTGCTCACCCTCGTGAGGATCGACGCCCCGGGCGACCTGTGGCTGCTGTACGCGGTGCTGTTCGTGTACGGCGCGGCGGGCGTCGTCCATGACGCGGCCGAGTCTGCGCTCGTGACCGACGCCGTCGACTCGTCCCTGCTCGGCGACTTCAACGGCCTGCGCATGACGGCCAACGAGGGCATGAAACTCCTGGCCCCGCTGGCGGGCGCGGGCCTGTACGCGGCATACGGCGGTGCGAGCGTCGCCCTCCTGGACGCGGCGACGTTCGTGCTGGCCACGGGGCTGTACGCGCTGCTGCGGGTCCGGGAGCAGAAGCCCGCGCCACCGACCGGAAGCCGACGGAAGCGGACCGCCGAGGGCGCCCGCCACCTCTGGTCCCACCCCGCGCTGCGCCCCCTGGTCCTGGCGGGCGGCGCGACCATGCTGTGCGCCGGGGTGAACGGGGCAATGGTCTACGCCGTCGTCGACGGCCTCGGGTACTCCCCCGCGTACGCCGGTGTGCTGTACGCCGTGCAGGGCGCCGGGTCGGTCGCGGTGGGCCTGATCTCCGGCACGGCCCTGCGCCGACTGGGCGAGCGGCGCTTCGCGGCGTACGGCATCGCCCTGCTGGCCGTCGCGGTGGCCCTGCGGGCGGTGCCGTCCGACCCGCTGGTGCTGGTGTGCGGCGCGGCGATCGGCGCGGGCCTGCCCGCGGTACTGATCGCCACCCTGACCTCGGTGCAACGCGAGACCCCCGGCCCACTGCTGGGCCGCGCCACCGCCACGGCCAACACGCTGGTGTACGCCCCGAACGTGATCGGCCTGGCCGCCGGGGCGGCCCTGGTCGAGCTGACCGGCCACCGGCTCGTCCTGGTGGCCCTGGGCATCGCCCTCCTGGCGACGGCGGCCCCGCTGCTTCAGCGCCCGGCGCGGACCGAGCCGGGCGCCTCCCGGTCACGGTCGGACACCGACCCGGCATGACCACTGGCACCGAGCCACCCCGCGCCCTGGCCGCGTCAGCGACCCGCGAGAACGGCGCGGACCGCCTCCAGGTCGCCGTCCGACGCCAACCCGGCGTGATAGAGCCGCAGTTCCGTGGCGCCGAGTCGTTGGGCCTCTGCCGCGTCGTTGGCGAGGGTGCCCGGGCTGCCGCCCATGCCCGAGACGACGGGGAAGTTGGCGGCGATGACGGCGCCCTCCTTGCCCTGGCTCGCGAACGGCGTCAGGGTGCCGGTGCCGCCCGCGCAGGGCACGACCACGCCGTCCGCGACGGAGAGGATGTGCGCCGGGTCGACGCCGGGGTTGGCACCGACGTGGTAGGACACCGGGTCCGCGTGCAGCAGTACCTGGAAGCCGTCGGGGGCGGCCGCCCGGACCGCCGCGACCGCCTGCTCCTGAAGCGTGCGGGCGGTCTCGTCGCGGTACGCGCGTGTGGTGTTCGCGAGGGTCTCGCCGAGGAGCTTCTCGATGCCCGGCCAGCCCCCGTCGGAGGGCGTCGCCCCCTGCCAGACCGGCTCCAGCGCGGTCCGTACGGCGGCGGCCAGCTCGTCGGCGTCCAGGCCGTGCCGGCCGTAGCCCTCCCGGCAGGACGGACAGAAGCACAGCGCCATCAGGTACTGCCCGGCGTCACCGAGGCCGATGCCGCCGGTCTTGTCGTGGGCGTGCAGATGCTGCAGGCCGTACCAGCCGAGGGACTCCAGCTCGGTGCCCCGCGCCCCGGGCCGTACGGCCGCCTCCGCCGCCAGGTCGGTCAGGTACGCGCGCGTGGCGGGCTGGGCGATGCACGGCGCCCAGGGGTAGCGGTCGCCGTAGGCGTTGACGACCGAGGTGTCCGGGTGCTCGGCGCCGAGGCGGGAGTTGTGGGCGAGCACGACCCAGGTGTGCACCTCGAGACCGGCGTCCGCGAGAGCGGCCGCGGCCTCCCCGAAGGCGTCCCCGGGGGCCCAGGCACCGGCCGCGTAGGGGCGCAGCTCACGTCCCTCCCAGCGATCGTCCGCCGGGTAGAGCACGGAGGCGTGCTCGGCGGTGACGATGCGGTGGCGCGGGTGGCGGGGAGTGAGGGCGCGCGTGGAGTGGTAGGCGGCGGCGAGCGTCACCTGCTCCACGCCGAGCGCGGCGATCCGCGCGGGCGCCTCCGGGTCCCCGTTGACGTCCCAGGGGTAGACGAATGCCGACGCCTTCATCGGGCCTCCTCCAGCAGCGCGTAGCCGCGTTCGATCAGTTCGGCGAGCTGCTTGACATGATCCTCGGTCGGCTCGTGCAGCGGAGGCCGCACCTCGCCCACGTCCAGTCCGCGCATCCGTACCCCGGCCTTGACGAGGGCTACGGCGTAGCCGCGGCCTTGGGCGCGCAGCTCGACGAACGGGCGGAAGAAACCGTCCAGCAGCTTCTCCACGGTCCGCTCGTCGCCGTTCCCGAGGGCCTGGTGGAAGGCGAGGGCTAGCTCGGGCGCGAAGCAGAACACGGCGGAGGAGTAGAGCGTGACGCCGAGGGCGCGGTAGGCGAGCTGGGTCTGCTCGGCGGTCGGCAGGCCGTTGAAGTACAGGAAGTCGCCCGGGACCTCCGAGCGCACGGCGCTGATGACGCGCTGCATGAGGTCGAGGTCGCCGAGCCCGTCCTTGAGGCCGATGATCCCGTCCGTGCGGGCCAGTTCGACGACGGTCTCCGGCGTGAAGACGGCGTTGTCGCGCTGGTAGACGATGACCGGCAGGGAGGTCGCCGCGGCCACCTCCCGATAGTGCCGCAGCAGCCCCTCCTGCCCGGCGACGACGAGGTAGGGCGGCATGGCGAGCAGCCCGTCCGCCCCGGCGGCCTCGGCGAGGCGGGCGTAGCGCACGGCGAGCGCGGTGCCGTACCCGGCGCCCGCGACGACCGGCACGCGCCCCTCGGTCGCCTCGACGGCCGCCCGGACGCACCGCTCGAACTCCTCGGGGGTGAGCGCGTGGAACTCGCCGGTGCCGCAGCAGGCGAACACGGCGGCGGCTCCGGCCTCCACCCCGCGACGTACATGCGTGCGGTAGGCGTCGAGGTCCACGGAGCCGTCGGGGCCGTACGCGGTGACCGGGAAGAACAGCGGTCCGCTGGGGACGGTGAGCCGAGCGGCGAGAGGGGCTGACGTCACAAGCTCTCCCGGTTCCATATTCATGATTGGCGTCTATATTTCTGAACACCTCCACGCTAAGGCGCCCCCTCGGTGCCGGTCAAGCGCACGAACCCGCGACGCACCAGCGGATTCGCCGCTCCCGCGACATACTTGACGGGCTCCACCCCGGCTCCATAGCGTGTCCACGCATATGAATGCCGTGCACCCATGTACACGGTGGCCCATTCAAGGAGAACCGAGGATGCCCGCTCCCCGCACCGTTCTGCTCACCGGCGCCGCCGGCGGCCTCGGCACCCTGATGCGGGACCTGCTCCCGGCCTACGGCTACGAGCTGCGCCTGCTCGACCTGCGCCCGATCGAGGACGCGCCGGACGCGATCGTCGCCGACCTCGGCGACAAGGAGGCCGTGCGCGAGGCCGTCCGGGGCGTCGACGCGATCATCCACCTCGCGGGCATCTCCCTGGAAGCCCCCTTCGAGAAGATCCTCAAGGCGAACATCGAGGGCACCTACCACCTGTACGAGGCCGCCCGCGAGGAGGGCGTGGGCCGGATCGTCTTCGCCTCCTCCAACCACGCCGTCGGCTACACCCCGCGCCCCCAGGGCAACGACCCGCTCATCCCCGTCGACACCCCGCACCGCCCGGACACCTTCTACGGCCTGTCCAAGTCCTTCGGCGAGGACCTCGCGCAGTTCTACTGGGACAAGCACGGGATCGAGACGGTCTCCGTGCGCATCGGCTCCTGCTTCGCCGAGCCGACCAGCGTGCGCATGCTGTCGGTGTGGATGAGCCCGGCCGATGGCGCCCGCCTCCTCCACGCGAGCCTGACCGCCGAGAACGTCGGCCACACCGTCGTCTACGGCTCCTCCGCCAACACCCGGCTCTGGTGGGACCTCACCACGGCGCGAGCGCTCGGCTACGACCCCCAGGACGACTCCGAGCCCTTCGCCGAGAAGCTGATCGCCGAGCAGGGCGAGCTGCGGGACGGCAACGAGGCGCACGCGTACCTTGGCGGCCAGTTCGTGACGGACCCGCCGATCTGGCCGTACTGACCGGAAGACAGCACCTCGGGCGGCGGGCGGGCAGAGAACGGGCCCGCCCGCCGGCGTATCCGGGCACCCGCCGCACCCTGGCCGTAGGCGCGTCAGCGCCACGTCCAGGGGCGCGGGGAACTGCGCGACCAGCCACGACGAACCCGCGGCCGCCACACCACCGCACCGCCTGGGCTCATGGGCCCGCCTCGCCCGAACGGGCACACGCGGGCAGCATCGAGCCCGCATCAGGCCTGGTCACCACACCCGACCCCCTGTAGAACTTCCCCAAGGCCCGACCGAGGGCCCGAACGGGCAGCACAGCAGGAGGCGGGTGACGGCCATGAACAGAACCGCGGAAGAACGTCAGCGCGAGATCGTGCTCGTCGCACGCCGCGACGGCTCGGTCGACGTCACCGCGCTCGCCGGCGAACTGGGCGTGGCCAAGGAGACCGTACGAAGGGATCTGCGCGTCCTGGAGGACCACGGCCTGCTCCGCCGCACCCATGGCGGCGCCTACCCCGTGGAGAGCGCCGGCTTCGAGACGACGCTCGCCTTCCGCGCCACCAGCCACGTCCCCGAGAAGCGCCGGATCGCGGCCGCCGCGGCCGAGCTGCTCGGGGACGCCGAGACCGTCTTCGTCGACGAGGGCTTCACCCCGCAGCTCATCGCCGAGGCACTCCCGAGGGACAGGCCGCTGACCGTGGTCACCGCGTCCCTGCCGGTCGCGGGCGCGCTCGCCGAGACCGACACCGTCTCCGTCCTGCTGCTCGGCGGCCGGGTCCGCTCCGGCACCCTCGCCACCGTCGACCACTGGACGACGAAGATGCTGGCCGGCTTCGTCGTCGACCTGGCGTTCATCGGCGCCAACGGCATCTCCCGCGAACACGGCCTCACCACCCCCGACCCGGCCGTCAGCGAGGTCAAGACGCAGGCGATCCGGGCCGCCCGCCGCACGGTCTTCGCGGGCGTGCACACCAAGTTCGGAGCGGTCAGCTTCTGCCGGTTCGCCGAGGTCGGCTCGCTGGAGACGATCGTGACGAGCACCCTGCTGCCGACGGCCGAAGCCCACCGCTACTCACTGCTCGGACCCCAGGTCATCCGGGTCTGACACCCGAACCGACGTCTCACACCCAGGTCCCGCACCGACATCCCCCATCGGGCGCAGCCATGCCCTGAACAACCCCTTATCTCCCCATACTTCCAGGAGCGATCCATGCGAACCCAGAGCCGACGACGGCCACCGCGAGCCACGCTCGCCGCGGCCGCCGCAGGGACGCTGCTCGCCCCGCTGCTCTCCGGCTGCTGGGTCGGCGCGGGCGGGGCCGGATCCGGCGGCGACGCCATCAACGTCCTCATGGTCAACAACCCCCAGATGGTCGAGCTGCAGAAGCTGACCCGCGCCCACTTCACCAAGGAGACGGGCATCAAGGTCAACTTCACGGTCCTGCCCGAGAACGACGTCCGCGACAAGATCAGCCAGGACTTCGCCAACCAGGCCGGCCAGTACGACGTCGCCACCCTGTCCAACTACGAGATACCGATCTACGCCCGCAACGGCTGGCTGCACGAGATGAACGGCTACGTCGCCAAGGACCCGGCCTATGACGAGCAGGACGTCCTGAAGCCGATGCGCCAGTCCCTCACCGCGGAGGACGGCAAGCTCTACGGCCAGCCCTTCTACGGCGAGTCGTCGTTCCTGATGTACCGCAAGGACGTGTTCGAGAAGAAGGGCCTGACCATGCCCGCGCACCCCACCTGGCAGCAGGTGGCGGACCTCGCGGCGCGGGCCGACGGCGCCGAACCGGGCATGAAGGGCATCTGCCTGCGCGGCCTGCCCGGCTGGGGCGAGGTGATGGCGCCCCTGACCACGGTCGTGAACACCTTCGGCGGCACCTGGTTCGACAAGGACTGGAAGGCGCGGCTCGACTCACCCGCCTTCGAGAAGGCGACGAAGTTCTATGTCGACCTGGTGCGCGAGCACGGCGAGTCCGGCGCCGCCCAGTCCGGCTTCGCCGAGTGCCTGAACAACATGACCCAGGGCAAGGTCGCCATGTGGTACGACGCCACCTCCGCGGCCGGATCCCTGGAGGCGGCGAACTCCCCGGTCAAGGGCAAGGTCGGCTACGCCCCCGCCCCCGTCGAGAAGACGAAGTCGTCCGGCTGGCTCTACACCTGGGCCTGGGGCATCCAGAAGTCCTCCCGCAACCCGGACAACGCCTGGAAGTTCGTCTCCTGGGCGTCCGGCAAGGGCTACGAGGAACTGGTCGGCGACAAGGCCGGCTGGTCGAACGTCCCGGCCGGCAAGCGGGCGTCCACCTACGCCAACGCCGACTACCGCGAGGAGGCCGCCGCCTTCCAGGAGATGACCAAGGAGGCCATCGAGGGAGCCCGGCCCGACGACCCCGGCGTGCAGCCGCGGCCCGCGCCCGGCATCCAGTTCGTCGGCATCCCCGAGTTCACCGACCTCGGCACCAAGGTCTCCCAGGAGATCAGCGCGGCCATCGCCGGACGCCAGTCCGTCGAGTCGGCCCTGGAGAAGTCCCAGCAGCTCGCCGAGAAGATCTCCGAGGAGTACGAGGGACGATGACCACCACGACAACGGCCCCCGTGGCCTCCCCCGAGCTCCGCACCCCGGTCCGCCGGCCCTCCGCCCGGCTGCGCGCCTGGGCCACCCGGGCCCCGCTGCTGCCCGCCCTGATCTTCATGGTCGTCGTCACCCAGCTGCCCTTCGTGGCCACGCTGGTGATCTCCTTCTTCGACTGGAACGCCCTCTATCCCGACGCCCGGCACTTCACCGGCCTCGACAACTACCAGGAGGTCCTCACCGACGCGGACCTGCGCCACTCGGTGTGGACGACCGTGCTGCTGACGGTGGCGGTGGTCCTGGCCAGCCTGGTGCTGGGACTCGTCCTCGCCCTGCTGCTGGACCGGAGGTTCCGGGGCCGGGGCGTCGTCCGCACCCTGCTGATCGCGCCGTTCCTGGTGGTCCCGGTGGCGGCGGCGCTGCTCTGGAAGCATGTGCTCTACAACCCTGAATACGGTCTGCTCAATGGGTTGTTGCACTATGTGGGCGGCCCACAGCCCGACTGGATCTCCAACACCCCGCTGCTCGCTGTCGAGGCCTCCCTCGTCTGGCAGTGGACGCCGTTCATGATGCTGATCCTGCTCGCCGGACTGCAGAGCCGGGACCACGAGCAGGTCGAGGCGGCCCGGGTCGACGGCGCGAGCGACTGGCAGATCTTCGTCCATCTGACCCTGCCGCACCTGCGCCGCTACCTCGAACTGGGCGCCCTGCTGGGCTCGATCTACATCGTCCAGAACTTCGACGCGGTCTTCACGATCACGTCCGGCGGCCTCGGCACCGCCAACCTTCCCTACACCGTCTACCAGAGCTTCTACCAGGCCCACGAGAACGGCCTCGCCTCGGCCGCGGGCGTCCTGGTCGTCATCGGCTCGATCGTCATCGCGACCTTCGCCCTGCGCGTGGTGTCGTCCCTGTTCCGCGAGGAGGTGTCCCGCGCATGAACGCCGTACGCCGCAACAGCATGGGCCTCATGGCCTGGCTGGCCGGGATCGTGTTCTTCCTGCCCATCGCCTGGATGGCCCTGACGTCCCTGCACTCGGAAGCCGACGCGGCGACCAACCCGCCCTCCTTCGCGGCCTCCCTCACCCTGGACGGCTACCGCGAGTTCTTCGGCGCGGGCGGCGGCGCGAGCCCCTGGCCGGCCCTGATCAACTCGGCGGTCGCGTCCGTGGCCTCGACCCTGCTGGTCCTGCTGCTGGCCTTCCCTGCGGCCTACGCGCTGTCGATCAACCGCGTCCGCAAGTGGACGGACGTCCTGTTCTTCTTCCTCTCCACGAAGATGCTGCCGGTGGTGGCGGGCCTGCTGCCGATCTACCTGTTCGCGAAGAACGCCGGGATGCTCGACAACATCTGGCTGCTGGTCATCCTCTACACGTCCATGAACCTGCCGATCGCGGTGTGGATGATGCAGTCGTTCCTCGCCGAGATCCCGGTCGCGGTGATCGAGGCCGCGAAGGTGGACGGGGCGAGGCTTCCGACGGTCCTCGCGCGCGTGGTCGCCCCGATCTCCCTCCCCGGTATCGCCGCGACGGCGCTGATCTGCTTCATCTTCAGCTGGAACGAACTGCTCTTCGCACGGGTGCTGACCGGGGTGGTCGCCGAGACCGCCCCCGTCTTCCTGACCGGCTTCATCACCAGCCAGGGCCTGTTCCTGGCGAAGGTGTGCGCCGCGTCGCTCGTCATCTCCCTGCCGGTGCTCGCCGCGGGGTTCGCCGCCCAGGACAAACTGGTCCAGGGCCTGTCGTTGGGAGCCGTGAAATGAAGGCCGCCGTCATCGAGTCCGTGGGCAAGGCCGTCGTCGCCGAGGTCCCGGACCCGACGCCAGGGCCGCGCGAGGTCGTCGTGGAGGTGGCCGCCTGCGGCCTCTGCGGCACCGATCTCCACATACTCCAGGGCGAGTTCGCCCCGGCGCTGCCGATCGTGCCCGGGCACGAGTTCGCGGGCGAGGTCGTCGGGGTCGGCAACCGGGTCACGGAGGTGGCGGTGGGCGACCGGGTCGCCGTCGACCCGTCCCTCTACTGCTACGAGTGCCGCTACTGCCGCACCGGCCACAACAACCTCTGCGAACGCTGGGCGGCGATCGGCGTCACGACGGCCGGCGGCGCCGCGCAGTTCGCGGTGGCCCCGGTGGCGAACTGCGTGAAGCTCCCGGAACACGTCCGCACACAGGACGCGGCCCTCGTGGAGCCGCTGTCCTGCGCGGTACGCGGCTACGACGTGCTCCAGTCCCGCCTCGGCGCGCACGTCCTGATCTACGGCTCCGGAACGATGGGCCTGATGATGCTGGAGCTGGCCAAGCGCACGGGCGCGGCGAGCGTGGACGTCGTCGACGTGAACCCGGCCCGCCTGGAGACGGCCCGCCGCCTGGGTGTCTCGGCGTCGGCCGCGAACCCCGACGAGCTCGACCGCCCGCAGGGCTGGGACCTGGTCGTCGACGCCACGGGCAACGCGGCGGCGATCCAGGACGGCCTGGACCGGGTGGCGAAGGCGGGGACGTTCCTGCAGTTCGGCGTGGCCGACTACGCGACCCGCGTGACGATCGACCCGTACCGCGTCTACAACCAGGAGATCACCATCACGGGCTCGATGGCGGTGCTGCACAGCTTCGAACGGGCGGCGGAGCTGTTCGCGAACGGCGTGCTGGACCCGGAGGTCTTCATCAGCGACCGCATCCCGCTGGAGCGCTACCCGCAGGCGCTGGAGCAGTTCGCGTCCGGCGTGGGACGGAAGATCGTCGTGGTGCCGTAGCCAGGACTCACGGACCGAACCGCGCGTGGGGTGCGACCCCCTCCGGCCGCACCCCACGCGTCCCCCGAACACGGTCCGCAAGATCCTTCCAAGCCAGTCTTGTGCAGCCGGGCCGCCCAGGGGAACATCCGCCTGATTCCGATCTTCGACGGATTGACAGCAAAACACCTATCAATGACCGCCCGCGAAATTCACTGGGGCGCCTGCCCCCCGCCTCGTACCCTCGCGGCATGCCACGACCCCACGGATTCAGCTACGAGCAGCACACCGGCGGAACCGTCCGCATCACCCACCACGGCCGCCCCGCCACCACCCTGAACGGCCCCCGGGCGGCCCAGTTCCTCGCCGAGGTCGAGACCTCAGACCCCCAGCTCGTCATGGCCCGCTGGACCGGCGACTACAAGCGGGGCAACGAACGCACCGCACGCGACCACCCCCGCAACCGCCGCTGACCCGATTGGCGGCAAGGTAAGGGAACGGCAAAACCGCCTCGCTCGTTCACCCGGCATGACAGCTATGACCCCCGGCTCGAACATCCCCCTGTCCGCCGCCCGCGTGACGGTGGACGTCGCCGCTCCCGTGCGGCTCGACGTATCGGGCCTGCTGCTCACCGCCGACGGCAAGGTGCGCTCCGACGACGACTTCATCTTCTACAACCAGCCGTCGGGCCCGGGCGTGACGTACCGCTCCGGCGGCGGCACCGCGCCCGACGCGATCACGGTCGACACGACGGCCGTGCCCCCCGGCATCGAGAAGATCATCGTCACCGCCAGCCCGGACGCCGCGGGCCAGACCTTCCAGGGCGTGGAGCCGACCGCCACGATCCGCAACGCGGACGACAGCTCCGTCCTGGCCTCGTTCACACCGCCGCAGCTCGGCAGCGAGACGGCCCTGGTGATCGTGGAGATCTACCTGCGCAACGGCCAGTGGAAGGCCCGCGCGGTGGGCCAGGGCTACGCCAACGGCCTCGCGGGCATCGCCACGGACTTCGGTGTGACGGTGGAGGAACCTGCCGCCGCCCAGCCGGTGACCCCGCCCCCGGCCCCCATGCAGCCGCCGGTGGCCCCGCCGGCCCCGCCCGTCTCCGCCCCCGCGGCACCCCCGGCCCCGGCCACCCCTCCCCCGCCCGCGCCCGGCACCGGGAAGATCAACCTCGACAAGGGCCGCGTCAGCCTCCAGAAGAACCAGACCGTCTCCCTCGTCAAGGGCGGCCGCCCCCTGCTCTCCTCGGTCAAGATGGGCCTCGGCTGGGAGCCGGCGTACCGCGGCAAGGACATCGACCTCGACGCCTCGGTCATCGCCTACGGGCCGCAGCGCAACCACATCGACAGCTGCTACTTCGGCAAGCTCCAGATCGTGGGCGGCGCGATCAAGCACTCCGGCGACAACCTCACGGGCGAGGGCGGCGGGGACGACGAGGTGATCATGGTCGACCTCGGCCGGCTGCCGCAGGAGGTCACCGGCCTGGTCTTCACGGTCAACTCCTTCTCCGGCCAGAAGTTCACGGAGGTCGCGAAGGCCTATTGCCGCCTCCTGGACGGCACGACGGGCGAGGAACTGGTCCGCTTCGACCTCACCAGCGCCGAACCGCAGACCGGCGTCATGATGGCCAAGCTGATCCGCCAGTTCTCCGGCGAGTGGGACATGACGGCGATGGGCGACTTCGTGAAGTCCCGCACGGTCAGGGGCATGGTCAAGCCGGCAGCCCAGGCCCTGTAAACACCCTTCTCCCCCGCGCCCCTTCAGGGGCGCGGGGAACGGCGCGACAAGCCACACACTCCCCACACCCTGCAAACCCCCATCTCCCCCACGTCCTCAGGGGCGCGGGGAACTGCGCGACAAACCACACACTCCCCACACCCTGCAAACCCCCATCTCCCCCACGTCCTCAGGGGCGCGGGGAACGGCGCGACAAACCACACACTCCCCACACCGCCGGAACTCCCGCACCCCTACGGCGCCCGGCCCCGCCACTCACACCCCCCTCGGCAGCAACCCCTCCACCAGCAGCGTCAAATACCGCCGCACATACCCACACTCCGCATCCGCCAGCTCCGCCGCCACGGCGACCCCATGAACCAGCCGCAGAACATCGATCGGCTCGACATCCCCCCGCAGCGCGCCCACCTCCCGTGCCGCACGCACCAGCCGCCCCGCCGCACCCTTCACCGAGTCACCGCACGCCGCCCCCACGGAGGCGCCCGCGTCCGTCACGGCCGGACCCAGCAGCGCCTTGAGACCACGCACCGCGATCAGCCCCGCACCGAGCTCGTACAGCCACTCCACCAGCGCCTCGCCCGGCGGCAGCCCGGCCGCCAGCTCATCCGCCCGGGCCGCGATCGCCTCGATACGGTCGAGATACACGGCCTCCAGCAGCGCGTGCCGGGTCGGGAAGTGCCGGTACAGCGTGCCGGAGCCGACCCCGGCCCGCTTGGCGATGTCGTCGAGCGACGCGCTTTCCCCGTGCTCGGCGAAGGCCTCCCCGGCCGCCTTCAGCAACCGCTCGTAGTTGCGCCGGGCGTCCGCGCGCATGGGCCGGACCTGCGCCACAGTCACTCCCTGCAGAACGGGGACATTCCCCGCATCCTATCGAGGCGATCCGGCCCACCGCTTTACATCTTCATCGCCCCTGCCGCCAGGTCCCGCAGGAAGTGCCGCGCCCCGATCAGGAACACGACGATCAGCGGGATGACGCTCATCAAGGCGCCCGCCATCACCAGGGAGTAGTCCGTGTTGTAGAGGACGTTGAGATTCGCCAGGGCGACCTGGAGGGTGACCTTGTCCGGGTCGATCATGACGACCAGGGGCCAGATGTAGTCGTTCCACAGGCCGATGAACGTGAAGATGCCGAGGAAGGCCAGGGCCGGGCGGAACAGCGGCAGGGCGACCGTCCAGTAGAGGCGGAAGAAGCCGGCGCCGTCGATCCGCCCCGCGTCCAGCAGCTCGTCCGGCAGTGAGTTCTGGGCGTACTGGCGCATCCAGAAGATGCCGAACGCGTTCGCCGCGCCGGGGATGATCAGCGCCTTCAGCGAGCCCGCCCAGCCGAACTCGGCCATGGTGACGAACTGCGGCACCAGGGAGAGCTGCGCGGGGATCATGTAGGTCACCAGCAGCATCCCGAAGAGGAACTTCTTCGCCGGGAACTCGTACTTGGCGAAGGCGAACGCGGCCAGCGAGTCGAAGAACAGCACCAGCACGGTGCCGAGCACGGCGACGACGACGGTGTTGAACAGCGAGCCGAAGAAGTCGACGGTGTCGAGCACCCGCCCCATGTTGTCCAGCAGATGCGGCCCCGGCAGCAGCTTGGGCGGGTAGCGGTAGATGTCCTGAGTGGTGCCGGAGGCCAGCACCACCAGCCAGTAGAAGGGGAAGAGTGAGACCAGTACCCCGAACAGCAGCGTCGCCCGCACGCCGATACGGCTGAGCCTGCTGCCGGAGCTGATGGCCAGCCCCGCGCTGCCGGTCGTCCTGTCGTCAGCGGCCATGGCGAGCCCCCTTGCGGCGCAGCAGACCGGCGATGCCGGGACGGCGGTCGTCGTCCGAGCCGGCGACCAGCCGCCAGTTGATGATGGTGAAGATGGCGATGATCGCGAAGAGGACCCAGCCCATCGCGGCGCCGTAGCCGAACTGGTGCTCCATGAAGGCCTTCTGCCACAGATAGAGCACGATGGTCATGCCTTCCTGTCCCGGACCGCCGGTGGTGCCGACGTCGGTCGACTGGAAGAGCACCTGGGACTCGGTGAAGATCTGCAGGCCGTTGATGGTGGAGGTGACGGCGGCGAACAGCACCACGGGCCGCAGCTGCGGCAGTACGACCCGGAAGAGGGTCTGCCAACTGTTCGCGCCGTCGACGCGGGCGGCCTCGAAGTGCTCGGTGGGGATGGCCTGGAGGCCCGCCAGGAAGATCAGCGCGTTGTAGCCGACCCACCGCCAGATGATCATGAGGGAGACGGACGACTTGATGCCCCACTCCGAGGACAGCCAGCCGATCCCGTCCACGCCGATCGCCCTCAGCACCGCGTTGGCGAGGCCCGCCTGGGCGAAGACCGAGCCGAAGACGACGGTCATGGCGACCATCGAGGTCACGTTGGGGATGAAGTACGCCACCCGGTAGACGCCGCTGAAGCGGACCTGCGAGTGCAGCAGGAACGCCAGCACGAGCGCCAGAAACAGCATCGGCACCGTCGACAGCAGCCAGATCTCGAAGGTGTTGAGCACCGAGTGCCAGAACACCGAGTCCTGGAGCAGCCAGCCGTACTGCTTGAACCCGACGAAGCGCATGTCGCCGATGCCGTCCCAGTCCTGGAAGGACAGGTAGACGGAGAAGACGATCGGGAAGGCACCGAAGACGGCGAACAGCACGTAGAACGGGGAGATGGCGAGCAGGGGCGGGATGTGGCGCCTGCGTCCGCCCGGGGTGGTGGACCTGGTACGGCGGGCGGGTGGCCGCTCGTCGGCCGCCGGCGCTCCGGCCGGGTCGAGAACCGTGGCCATGTCAGCTCACCCCCACCCGGGACAGCGTGGTCTCGGCCGTGTTGACGGCGTCCCGCCACGCCCGGTCGGGGTTCTTGCCGAGCGTTTCCACATTGGTCAGCTCCTGGAAGAACGGGGTGTTGGCGGTCTCCTCATAGGGGCTGAAGTAGACGACCGGGGCCTTCTGGGCGGCCGGGCCGAAGACGTCGATGGGCTGCTGACCGCCGAAGAAGGGGTCGGGCTTGTGCATCGCCGGGTCGGCGTAGGAGGCCGGAGTGGTGGGGAACAGGGCCATCTCCTGGTAGCTCTTGAGCTGGTTCGCGGGGCTGAGCAGCCACTTCAGGAAGGCGAAGGCCGCCTCCGGTTCCCGGCAGTAGCGGGTCAGGGTGACGTAGGAGCCGCCGTAGTTGCAGGGGCCGTCGGGGAGCGTGGTCAGCCGCCAGGATCCGGAGGTCTCGGGGGCGGTGCCCTTCAGACCGTAGATGGCCCACACCGCCGTGGTCATGGCGGCGACCCGGCCCCCGCTCATGGCCGCGTTGAAGTCGGGCGTCCCGTCGGTGATCCGGGCGCTGAGCTTCTGCCGGAGGATCTCCACGGAGAGGTCCCAGGCGCGCCGGACGTGCTCCTGATCGCCGATGAAGCGGTTGCCGGCGTCCACGAACTGCCTGGGGCTCTGGAGCAGGGCCTGCTGGAATACGTTGCCGATGTTGCTGACGAGGTACGGCTTGCCGGGCCCCTTCGCCCGCAGGGTCCGTCCGGCGGCGATGAACTTCTCCCAGGTGGGGATCTCCTCGGCGACGTCCGCCGGTTCATGGGGCAGTCCGGCGTCCCGGAAGAGGTCCCGGCGGTAGTAGAGCGCGGTGGGACCGGCGTCCAGCGGGAAGCCGATCATCCTGCCCGTCGGGGTGAAGCAGGCCTTCCACTTCCAGTCGAGATACTGGTCGCGGACGGACTCCGCGCCGAGCGTGCGCAGGTCGAGGAACTCGTTCTCGTCGGGGAAGAACGTGGCGAGGTTGTCGCTGTTGACGACGGTCAGGTCCGGGACGTAGGCGCGGGCGGCGAGGCTGGTACGCACCTTGGAGTCGATGTCACCGTCCGGGATCTGGGAGCCCTTCACCCGCAGCCCCGGCACACCGGGGACACCCCGCCTGGCGGTGGCGAGCAGCTTGTCGCTGAGCGAGCCCTTCCAGTACCAGAGGCTGAGGTGGTCCGTGCCGGCGGAGGCCGAGCCCGCCTCGGTCCCGCATCCGGTCAGTCCGAGCAGGCCCGCTCCCGCGCCCCCCAGGGAGGCCCCCAGAAAGCGTCTGCGGGACATCGTTCGGTGTTCCATGGGCGCGCACTCGCTTTCCGGGCGTACCGCGGCCGGGGGACAGCGCTGCCGCGGGCCCGTTCTCACGGGGATGGGGGGACGCTTCGGATGCTTCGGGCGCTTCCGGGATGAGGAAGCCGAGACAACGATGTCGGCGGGCGCGTGGTGATCGGGCCGACGGTGTCGCGATGGGGACTTCTGGGGGTTCGTGAACGTTCACGTGAGCGTTGCCGTTGAGTATCGGGGCGCCCGAAAACCGGTGTCAAGAGAACGGCGGGGTGATCTGCCGACAGGGCCCGGCAGCCGCGGGAGTCAGGCGGACTCGCGCACGACCAGTTCGGGAGTGATCCACGCGTCCGCGCCCCGCAGCGGCTCCTGACCGGCGCACAAACGGGCCATCTGCTCCACGGCAAGCCGTCCCAGCTGCCGCTTGTCGATGTGCAGGGTGGTCAGGGCGGGGTCCACC
This sequence comes from Streptomyces sp. NPDC008137, assembly GCF_042957035.1. Lineage (NCBI taxonomy): Bacteria > Bacillati > Actinomycetota > Actinomycetes > Kitasatosporales > Streptomycetaceae > Streptomyces > Streptomyces sp. NPDC008137. The sequence continues at coordinate 135,956 of NZ_JBIBHN010000020.1, forward strand.
AGCTCGCCCAGGGAGAGACCGTCGAAGCCCAGCACGGCCAGATCGTCCGGAACCCCCCGGCCACGGCGCCGGGCGGTACGCATCGCCCCCACCGCGATCAGATCGTTGAAGCCGAAGACCGCGGTGATCTCCGGCCGCGCGTCCAGCAGCCGCTCCATGCCGGCCTCGCCCCCCGCCACGCTGTGCTCGGGGCACAGCACGATCCAGCTGTCGTCGACGGGCAGCCCGTGCCGCCGCACCTGCTCGAGGAAGGCCTGCTTACGGGCCCCGTTCTCGCGCTCGCCGTCCAGCATGCCGATCCGGCGGTGCCCGGCCTCCACCAGGTGGGCGATGCCTTGCTCGACACCGGCGGAGGCGTCGATACCGACGGCCGCGAACCGGGTCTGCTGCGGACCGCGCTCCAGCAGAACCAGCGGCACGCCCCCGAGGTGCCGGGTGAGCACGTCGTCCGAATCCTTGAAGTAGCCCACGACCGCGTCCGCCTGGTGGGAGAGCACGTCGAGCGCCTGCCGCTCCCTGGCGTCGTCGATACGGGAGTCCCATACGACGACCTGCCAGCCGCGCTGCTCAGCCGCCTCCAGCACTCCGGCGGCCACCTCGGGGAAGAACGGGTTGCGCAGGTCCGGGATGACCAGGCCCGCCGTCACCGCGCCCTTCTGCACGAGTCCGCGCGCGAACCGGCTGGGCCGGTAGTCCAGGAGCCGCGCCGCCTCCAGCACCCGCTCCTTGGTGCCCGGGTCGATCTCCCCCTTGTCGTTGACCGCCCGGGAGACCGTCTGGCGTGACACCCCGGCCAGCCGCGCGACGTCATGGATCGTGGCCCGGCGCCGGGCACCGTCGGGCCGGTCCGTGCCCGGCTCCCCCCGCTGATTGTCCGTCCGCACGCAGAGCACTGTATCCGGCGCCGGATCCGGCCCGGCAGGGGAAGCGGGGCGGGCCGCTCAGTCGTCCAGTTCGGTGAACAGGGTCAGCTGGAGGGCGCCGGGGGCTTCCAGCCGGGAGTTCAGGGAGTTCCAGGGGGTGCGCGTCGGCTCGGCGACGACCTCGGCTCCGGCGGCGGCCAGCTTCGCCGTGACGGCGACGGAGTCGTCCACCTGGAAGGCGACCCGGACATGCCCCGCCACCCGCCGCCCCACCTCCACGTCGTCGATGAAGGCGGCGTGGTTCGGATCGGTCAGTTCCAGCGTGGCCCGCCCGGCATCGAGAATCGTGACCCGCCCGCCCTCCGAGGCGAAGGCCCCCTGCTCGGCCAGACCGAGCACGTCCCGGTAGAAGTGCAGCGCGGCGTCGTAGTCGTCGGCGGTCACGACGAGCCGGAGCTCTCGAACGGCTGATTCCTCGGGCATGGGTCTCCTCCGTGATCTCGGGTATCCGCAGACAACCGAGGCCCCGGCGGGTTGATTCCCACGCACGCGCGCTCCCCCGCCGAGAGGCACGGGCAGCCGCCCCCGGCCCGAGGCGCCCCTCAGAACAACGCGCTGTACGCGTTCAGCGCCGGCTGCCCGCCGAGGTGGGCGTAGAGGACCGTGGAGTGGCGGCCGATCTCCCCGCTGGAGACCAGGTCGATCATTCCGGCCATGGACTTCCCCTCGTACACGGGGTCGGTGACCATACCCTCCGTGCGGGCCGCGAGGCGCATCGCCGCCAGGGTGGTCTCGTCGGGGATGCCGTAGATGCCCGCGTGGTACCGCTCGTCGAGTTCGACGTCGGATTCGGTCAGCTCGCGCTCGAGGCCGATGAGCCGCCCGGTGTTGTGGGCGATCCGGGCGATCTGCGTGCGGGTGGCGGCCGGCTTGGCGGAGGCGTCGATGCCGAGCACGCGCCGGGGCCGCCCGCCCGCCTCCTCCAGCGCGGCGAACCCGGCGACCATGCCGGCCTGCGTCGACCCGGTCACCGAGCACACGACCACGGTGTCGAAGAAGACGCCCAGCTCCCGCTCCTGCCGCACCACTTCATGCGCCCAGGCGGCGAAGCCGAGGCCGCCGAGCGGATGGTCGGAGGCACCGGCCGGAATGGCGTACGGCTTCCCGCCGCCCTCCTCGACCTCCCTGAGCGCCTGCTCCCAGCTCTCCTTGAACCCGATCCCGAACCCTGCCTTCACCAGCCGCACATCGGCCCCGGCGAGCCGGCTGATCAGGATGTTGCCGACCTTGTCGTACACGGCGTCGGGCCAGTCCACCCAACTCTCCTGCACGAGCACGCACTTGAGCCCGGCCCGGGCGGCGACGGCCGCGACCTGGCGGGTGTGGTTGGACTGCACCCCGCCGATCGACACGAGCGTGTCACAGCCCTGGGCGAGCGCGTCGGCGACCAGGTACTCCAGCTTGCGGGTCTTGTTCCCGCCGTACGCGACACCGGAGTTGCAGTCCTCGCGCTTGGCCCAGAGGGAGGCACCACCGAGGTGCTCGGTCAGCCGCTCCAGACGGTGGACGGGCGAGGGCCCGAAGAGCAGGGGGTAGCGCTCGTACGAGGAAAGGGGCATGGGTCCTCCCGGGGTCGGGGGTCGGTCTCAGTCGGCGAGTTCTTCGAGCCCCCGCCAGATCTCGGCCGTGACGCGGACCGCCTCGGTCACATCACCGGCCGCACAGGCCTCGATCAGCCGCTCGTGCAGCCCGGCCGAACGGCAGCTGCCGCCCTGGCCGAAGCGCCGTCGCTCCAGGCGTCGGATGAGCGGGGTGTAGCGGGCGACGGTCGCGGCGGCCGCGCGATTGCCGCTCACCCGGACCAGGACCTCGTGCAGTGCGTCGTCGGCGCGCAGGGCCGCGTCCACGTCTCCGCTGCCGACGGCGGCGGCGAACCGCTCGTTGGCGGCGCGCATCGCCTCGATGTCCGCGGCCTTCAGCCGGGGCACGGCGACCCGCGTCGCCAGCTCGTGCATGGCGCCGACCACGGCGGCGGCGTCCCGCACGTCGGAGGCCACGAGCGGCGTCACCCGCGTATAGCTCTGCGGCTTGCTCTCCAGCAGCCCCTCGTCCACCAGCCGGGAGAACGCCTCCCGCACCGGCGCCCGGGACAGCCCGAGCCGCTCCGCGAGCTCGGCGTCCCGCACCACCGCACCGGGCTCGATCTCCCCGGCCACGATGGCGTCCCGGATCGCCGCGTACGCCCGGTCCCTGAGCAGGGTCCGGGGCAGGGGTCGGATGGTCTCCATGAACTGAAATGTTAGATGTCAGTTGTCCGAATCGACAAGGTGGTGAAACTGTCCACCTGCGTTGGCCACCTGATCGAGGACCGAGACATCCCGGGTCGACCGTCGACTACAGGGGAGAGACGGTGCGCGACGTGAAGCCACGGCGGAGGCCGTGTCGCCTGCCCCGGTCACGAGGCCATCGACCACGAACAGGCCGGATGGGTTCACTGCAACACCATGCACGCGGCGGATACCGAGAGACGAAATGGTCTTCACGCGATCCAGCGCTACGGACTCGTCATAGCCATGCATCTCGCTCCGCGCCGGAGCGACGTGCCCAACCGTGGACACCAGCCTCTTCAGCCTGGATGCCTTGTACCCGATTCGAAGATCCAACAGCCCGGCGACGCGAACGAGTGCAGTGGCTCGTGAAATCTCCACGACATGAATCGGGCGTCGACTCACGACGGCGCGACCCTTGAGGGAATGTACCTTGCTTTGCTGCCTCTGATCCACCCGAATCCTGTTGGCAACTCCCAAGCGCAAGAATGCATCGGACACCTGCTTCGCGAGCAGAGGCGATACCGTGGCGAACTCGACGGAGCCGTGCTGCGTCCCTCGAGAGTTGACCCTCTCGCGAACACAACCGTCAGTGTCAACAAGTCCTGAGAGGCATCCAATCCAGAACTCACGGCTCAACTCGACATCGGGGAGCTGCTTCTCATCGCAACGCTGACCCCACACACCGAAGCGCCGCAGACACTCTGTCACCGGATTACGATGCCCCAACTTGAAAGGAAACCGCAGACGCACGATGGCACCCTGTGGAATCTCACGGACGCCACAACCGTATTCTGCAGCGAAGTCACGCATAAACTCCACCGCACCGCCAAGCGGATCTCCATGAAACTCCGGAGTGCAGGACGTCATCCCACCGTCACCGAGCATCGCGCCGACAAAATACCCCTCGCGGACATCCCCCACCTTTCCGAAATGGGCAGCGGACAGCGGAAACGGCACACGATCACCTGGAATTAGAGCATCGCTGCGCTTCCACTGCCATGCCTGCCGCCCCGTCCGTCGTTGTGTCACCCAGCACTGACCAAGTGCGGCCTCGACGGTGCGACCGGAGACGAACTCAATCCTCACGGCTTCTCGTGAAATGTCACCGAAAAAAGCATCCGGAGTCAAGGCGACAAGTTCACCGACCGAATGGTCTCGCGGCCCCTGGTTCGCTCCGTACCGAACTGACCTGGTATCCCACTGCTTACTGAAAGAAAGCACGGGGAGGCGCTTGGCGACCACCTCCTCGATCGCACGTACCGAGCCGTCGGGCAGCCACACACGCGAGCCCTCGACAACCCCTCCATGCCGGTCCGTTGCCACAGCCCACCCTGCCTCGAACGAGAATCAGTACGAGCTGCAAACACTATTCCGACGCAGAGATGGGCTGGGGAAACCGAGCGAACGCCACTCGTTCGAAGGACTGAGGCGGCTACCGGCGCTGGCGCTTCCAAGGACCGGTGATGGCGAGCATGATGCCCGGGTCCTGGATGTTGGCGTACAGAATCCGGCCGTCGGGCGAGAAGGTGACACCGGTGAACTCGCTGAACTCCGGCTCCTCCTCGGTGCCGATGTTCAGGTCGTTGCGGGCGATCGGGTACGTACGTCCGCTGTCGGTGGCCCCGAAGAGGTGCTGCACCCCTTCCCCGTCCTCGGCGATGACGAGGCCGCCGTACGGGGAGACGGTGATGTTGTCGGGGCCGTCGAAGGCGCCGTCCTTCGACGGGTCGGGGTTCACTCCGAGCAGGACCTTGAGCGTCAGCGTCCGGCGCTTGGGGTCGTAGAACCAGACCTGCCCGTCGTGCTGGACGGGGCTCTCCTCGCGGGCGTACGAGGAGACGATGTAGGCACCGCCGTCGCCCCACCACATGCCCTCCAGCTTCCGGGCGCGGGTGACCTCGTCGTCCTTGAACTGCTTGCGCACGGGGACGGTGCGGGCGTCGCGGTCCGGCACGTCCAGCCAGTCGACGCCGTACACGGTGCCGATCTTCGTGGCCCGGGACAGGTCGTCGACGAACTTGCCGCCGGAGTCGAAGCACTTGGGCGCTTGGAGGACACCGGCGTCGTCGGCGAGCCCCCGGAACCTCCCGGGGCCGTACACGAAGCCCCTGGGCGGGGTCCAGCGGAAGAAGAGGCCGTTGGGGCCGGAGGCGTCCTCGGTGAGGTAGGCGTGGCCGCGCCTGGGGTCGATGACGACGGCCTCGTGGTCGTAGCGGCCGAAGAACTTCAGCGGCTTGGGGCTGCGATTGGCGCGCCGGTCGCAGGGATCGACCTCGAACACATAGCCGTGGTCCTTGGTCATGCCGTTGACGCCGGCCTTGTCGGAGTTCTCCTCGCAGGTGAGCCAGGTGCCCCAGGGGGTGCTGCCGCCGGCGCAGTTGGTGGAGGTGCCGGCGATGCCGACCCACTCGGCGACCCGTCCGTCGGGGCGCACCTCGACGACCGTGCAGCCACCGGCGGCGGCCGGGTCGTAGACGAGGCCCTCGGTGAGCGGCACCGGGTGCTCCCAGTTGGCGCGCGGGCCCTTCAGCTCGTGGTTGTTGACGAGCAGGGTGGTGCCGCGGGGACCGTCGAAGGCGGCGGTGCCGTCGTGGTTGGACGGCGTGAACTCGCCGGACTCCAGCTTCGTCTTCCCGCTGTAGGTGAGGATCCGGTACGTGAAGCCGGCGGGCAGGGCGAGGATGCCCTTGGGGTCCGCGACGAGCGGCCCGTAGCCGACGCCGTGCCGGGCGTCCGCGGACGCCTCGCCCGCGCTGTCGGTGTCGGTGTCGTAGGACGCGAGGGCGTTCGGTGCGGTGGCGAGGGCGCCGACACTGCCCGCCAGCGCGACACCGGCACCGGTGATCGCGGAGGTTCTGGCGAAGTCCCTGCGGGTGAGCGACATGGTGTCTCCTGTGACGGTGAGTATGCCGTGGAGGGTGGCGGACCTCGTTCGGCGAAACCGTCCCGCTCATCCATGAACGCGGGTTGAACAACACCCCAGGGGCGCGGGGAACTGCGCGACAAGCCGAGACGGCGCCGCACTCACAAAGCGGGATCAACCACCCTGTTGCGACCGAGCCTTGAACGCGGCCTTCCGCGCCTCCTTCGCCACCTTCTTGTCCGGGTGCAGCCGCCCCATCGCCTCCAGCACATCAGCGACGGCAGGATGATCCACCCGCCACACAGCCGCGAAGAACCCACTGTGCTGCTGAGCGAGCCCCTGCACCAGGGCGCGCAACTCCTCGGAATTGCCCTCGGCCGCAAGCTGCGCGGCCACCGTGTCGATGGTCAGCCAGTACACCATCGCCTCGGACGGGGCGGGCACGTCCGCCGCTCCGTGCTCGGTCAGCCACACCCGCGCGAGCCCGCCCAGCTCGGCGTCGTCGAGCACCTCCCGCAGCGCCGGCTCGGCCGAAGCCCCCACCAGCGACAGGGCCTGCTGACACCGCAACCGCCGCAGCGGCGCCCCGGCGTCCGATCCCCGCGCCGCCGCCAGCAACTCCCGTGCCGCGGCCAGGGATTCCCGCCGCTCCAGCCACTGCTGGGTTTCGGCCTGCGCCGCCCCCGGCGGGTACTCCGCCGTGCCGTCGAGCAGCGCGTCGGCCCCCTTGTCCGCGAGGTCCCCGACCGCCGGTGCCTCGAACCCGGCCTCCAGCAGCCGGGCGCGCATCCCGTACAGCCCGAGCGGGGTGAGGCGGACCATGCCGTACCGGGAGACGTCGGTGTCGTCGACGGGCGCCGCGGGCTCCTCCTCGGCATCGGCCATGAGCGCCTCGTCCACCGGCTGGTACTCCACGAATCCGACCGGCTCCAGCATCCGGAACTGGTCGTCCAGCCGCATCATCGCGTCGGACACCTGCTCCAGGACGTCGTTGGTGGGCTCGCCCATGTCGCTGGGCACGATCACCGACGCGGCCAGCGCGGGCAGCGGCACCGGCGCCTCGCCGGGCGTGTCCTCGCCGGCGGTCAGCAGATAGAGGTTGCCGAGCACGCCGTCGAGGAACTCGGCCTCGGACTCGGGGTCCCACTCCAGCCCGGAGAGGTCGAGTTCGCCGTCCTCGTCGACGAGATCCGCGAGCCCCTCCAGGTCGGGCACGCTCGCGTCGGCGAGCACCGTCTCCAGGGCCGCGAGCCACAGCGCGAGCACGTCCTGCGGCGAGCCGCCGGTGAGCAGGGCCAGGTCCTCGCCCGCGCGGACGGTGCCCTCCTCCTCGTCGACGACCTCGACGAGCCCGGCGTCGACGGCCACCCGCCACGCCTCGCTGGCGTCGGCGGCGGCATCGTCGCCGCTCAGCCCGAGCGTCTCGGCGGCCGCGGGCAGCTGCTCGTCGACGAGCCCTCCCCCGGCGTCGACGCGGGTGTCGGGGCCGGCCCAGCGGGCGAGCCGGGCGGCCCGGGACAGCAGGGGCGTGGACAGTGCGGCACGTGCCAGCTCCGCTTCGGAGTGCAGCCGCACCGGCGGCAGGGGGGAGCTGTCTGACATCGGCTGTTTCTCCTAGGGCGCCTCATACGACTCAGCCGCTCAGCCTAGACGGATTTCCACCCATGCCGCCTGCTTCATCTCCCCGTCGGCCGCCGTACATGGCCGAAACCTTGACAAGTGACATGAACAGGCTGGAGATTGACGCGCGTAGAAGTCGGCGGACAGTTGTTCACCGGGTCGGCCCCACCTCACCCGTCCGTCCACCACCCGCTACACACGTCACACCGCCCCGCCGCCCCACAGGCAGCGGCGGACAGCCCACGCACCACCCTCGTCCCGGCGCTCTGTCACGTCCCCGGAGGGAAGACCCCTTGCCGAGCAAGTCGTCCGCGCGTCTCGCCGCGCTCACCGTCGCCGCCGCGTGCTCCGCGGCATCCACGATCGCCCTCACCACCCCCGCGCACGCGGACTCGGTGCGCATCCATGACGTCCAGGGCAGCACCCGCACGTCCCCCTACGCCGGCCGGCAGGTCACGGACGTGACCGGAATCGTCACCGGCATCCGGACGTACGGTTCCTCCCGCGGCTTCTGGATCCAGGACCCGAACCCGGACGCCGAACCGGCGACCAGCGAGGGCGTCTTCGTCTTCACCGGCTCCGCCCCCAAGGGTGTCGCCGTCGGCGACTCCGTCACGGTCAGCGGCACGGTCGCGGAGTACGTCCCCGGCGGCGCCACCTCCGGCAACCAGTCGTTGACGGAGATCACCAAGCCGACGTTCACGGTCCTCTCCAGCGGCAACAAGGTCCCCGCCGCCACCACGATCTCCTCCCGGTCGGTCCCCGCCGCCTACGCGCCCCCCGGCGACACGACCGCGAACGGCTCGATCAACGCCCTCCCGCTCAAGCCCTCGAAGTACGCCCTGGACCACTACGAGGCGCTGGAGGGCATGACCGTCCGCGTCTCCGACACCCGTGTCGTCGGCGCCACCGACCCGTACACCGAACTCTGGGTGACGGTGAAGCCGCACGAGAACCGCAACCGCCACGGCGGCACGGTCTACGGCGCCTACGACGCCCAGAACACCGGCCGCCTGCAGATCCAGTCCCTCGGCTCGACGGCCGACTTCCCGAAGGCGAACGTGGGCGACACGCTCACGGGCACGACGGCGGGCCCGCTCGACTACAACCAGTTCGGCGGCTACACCCTGGTCGCGAGCGAACTCGGCACCCTCAAGACGGGTGACCTGAAGCGCGAGACGACCCGTAAGCAGCGCGGCGGCGAACTGTCGGTCGCGACGTACAACGTCGAGAACCTCGACCCGTCCGACGCCACCTTCGCCGAGCACGCCTCCGCGATCGTGAACAACCTCGCGTCGCCGGACATCGTGTCCCTGGAGGAGATCCAGGACAACAACGGCGCGACGAACGACGGCACGGTCGCCGCCGACCAGACCATGGCCAAGCTGATCGACGCGATCGTCGCGGCCGGCGGCCCGAAGTACGACTGGCGCTCGATCGACCCGGTCAACGGCGCTGACGGCGGCGAGCCGGGCGGCAACATCCGCCAGGCGTTCCTGTTCAACCCGGAGCGGGTCTCCTTCACCGACCGCGCGGGCGGCGACGCCTCGACGGCCACGGACGTGACGAAAATCCGCGGCAAGGCCCACCTCACGCTGAGCCCCGGCCGTATCGCCCCCGCCGACGAGGCCTGGAAGAACAGCCGCAAGCCGCTGGCCGGCGAGTTCGCCTTCCGCGGTCGTACGGTCTTCGTAATCGCCAACCACTTCAACTCCAAGGGCGGCGACCAGGGCCTGACCTCCCAGTACCAGCCGCCGTCCCGCAGCTCCGAGACCCAGCGCCACCAGCAGGCCACGCTGGTGAACGCCTTCGTCAAGGACATCCTCGACACCCAGAAGAACGCGGACGTCGTGACGCTGGGCGACATCAACGACTTCGAGTTCTCGAAGACCGCGAAGCTCCTGGAGGGCCGCGGCGAACTCTGGTCGGCCGTCAAGTCGCTTCCCCGCAGCGAGCGTTACTCGTACGTCTACCAGGGCAACAGCCAGGTCCTCGACCAGATCCTGATCAGCCCGTCGATCCGCCGAGACTGCGACTTCGAGTACGACAGCGTGCACATCAACGCCGAGTTCAACGACCAGATCAGCGACCACGACCCCCAGGTCCTGCGCTTCCGCCCGTAACCCACAAGGGCCGGCTGAACAGACCGCTTCAGCCGGCCCACCTCACACCGCTCACCCCGGGACAAGCCCCAGAGCATGCCGATACCGGCTCCCGCTCGACCCCTTCATCCCCGGGTACGTCCGCACCCGCTCCCAGGTACCCTCGCTCCCCGACGCAGCCAGGGCATCGTCATAGGCCTGGTCACTCTCCCACTCGGCGTAGTTCAGCACATGCCCGCCATCGGTACTCAGATGGAAGTGAGCGGAGATCAGCCCGGCATCCCCCTCCGGATCGTCCCCCAGGGCCTTCACCACCAGGTCGACCCACTCCAGGGGCCCCGCCCCGGCACCGTCCTCGAAGTCGATCCGCACGGTGACGATCAACTCCGGCACCCGCACGTCCCCGACGACCCGCTCCCGGCTGCGATACCGCCGGTACCTCCCGATCCCCACGCGCTCGATCCCCGGCACGGCGGTGTCGATCTCGTCGACCCGCTCCTGCCGATGGGTCTTCACAAACGCCTCGAAGGCCTGCTCACCACTCCACTGCGAGTGGTGCATCAGCGTGGACCCGTCATGCCCCACGTACACGTGATATCCCAGCAGACCATCAGCGGGCCAGGGCCGCCGCTCCCACGTACTCCCGATCGCCTCCACAGTCCGCTCCTGCCGCTCGGGCGTCCCCACGCGCCAGGTACTGAAGAGGGGAGCACCGATACGCGGGTCGGTGAGATCGGGGTGCTGCTCGGTCCGACGGCTCATTGAACACTCCAGTCACGTTCGCCGATTGCGTGCACACCACCTTTCAATCTCAACCAAGCTTGAGGTCAAGCGAGGATTTCAAGCGGCATCCGTGCTGGGGCGGGGCGTTGCGCAGCTCGGCGGAGCGGGGTGCCTCCCCCACTCTCGGCTTCGCTCGAGCGGGGCCCCCACCGCCCACCCGTGCCGCCCCCAGCGATGCGCACGCCCGCAGCCGGGGGACTACGCAAGGGGCCGTGTCGGGGGGTGTCCGCCCGCAGCGGTTGTCGCGTCAACGAACAGTCAGTCGGCGTGAGACCCCCTCGCGACGTTCCGAGGACGGACACCCCCCGGCACGGCCCCCCCCCCCCCCCCCCCCCCCCCCCCCCCCCCCCCCACCACCGATC
>NZ_JBIBHN010000021.1:0-144761 GCF_042957035.1 Streptomyces sp. NPDC008137
CCTCCGCCTTGCAGCTGCACGCACCAGGCCCCGCTCACCGGCGTCGAAGAAGTGCTGCCGATTCTCTGCGCCGTGATCCAAACGACAGGCCCTAGGCCCAGGTGTCGCTGCGGGGACCGGGCCCCACAACGAGGATGCGCAGATCGGGGGCCACCTGTCGCCGTTCCGGCCCGAGGTCGTAGTCGACGACCTCCACGGAGTGCCCCACGAAGAACACCCGGACAGGTGACTCAACAGCCTCCGCGGCCAGCAGCCTCGCATCACTCACCGCGCGATCATCCCAGACCGCGATCGACCGCCCCTGACAGCTCACTCAGCGTCATGGGGCTGCCGACGTCGGCTCCGCATACGCGACACCTCAACATGCGAGCCCACCAGTCTCGCGACCGATGTCGGCCTCCCACAGGACTGCGAGTTGATGATCACCTCCGTGGGCGGGTGCTTAAAAGCCTACACTTCTGAGTAAATAGCAGTTTGGGCCTAATTGGCCTTGTGATTCTGGCGGGAGTGTAGCCAGACGCGTCGGATCCGGCGTCCGTTCTGCCCGAAGGTCCGCAGCGAGTAGCGTCCGGCAGCGCTTGGGGGGCGCGGGCGGATCACGTAGGCGTCAGGAGGGCGATTTCTTCATGACCCGGCCCGAGGATCCGCGCACCGCGGCGGCCCGGATGTTCGCCGAGGCCGGTGCGTTCGGCGAGCTTCTGGCCGGGATCGAGTGGGCGGCGACGCCGCTCGGGCCCCCCGAGTCCTGGCCGGGGCCCCTGGTGGACACCCTGCGCCTCATGCTCACGTCTGAGCACGGCATGGCTCTGTACTGGGGCCCGGAGTTCGCCACGCTGTACAACCCGGGCGCCGCACTCATTCCCGGCGCCAAGCACCCCTGGGCGCTCGGCAAGCCGTACAAGGAGGTGTTCCCCGAGGTCTGGGCCCCCGTGAGCTCCCACTTCCACTATGTGATCGACACCCGCAAGTCCATGCTGATCTCCGATGAACCGCTCATCATGGAGCGCCACGGCTTTCCGGAGCAGTGCTACTTCGACTCCTCTTTCCAGCCCGTGCTGCTGGACGACGGCACCGTCGGCGGCGTGCTGCAGATCCTCACCGAGACCACCGGCCGGGTACTGGGCGAGCGTCGGCTGCGCCTGCTGAGCGAGGCCGGCGCCCGCACCGCCGGGCTGCCCACGCCGGGTGAGGTCGCCCGCGTCGTCGCGGAGGTGCTGGGCTCCTATCCCGAGGAGATCCCGTTCCTCGGCCTGTACCTGGCCTCCGAGCCGGGGGTGCTGCGGCCGGCTGCCTCCGCCGGGCTCCAGCAGGCGCCCGAGGCCGTCTCGCAGAGTGCCGCCGCCGGGTCGGAGGTCGCAGCCCGGCTGGCGCAGGTGGTCGCCGACGGTGCCCCTGCCACGCTGCCTGCTGCCGCGTTCACCGGAGGCAACACGGCCGGGCGGCACGCCGCGGCCTCCCGGCTCCCGGTCGAGCAGGTGCTGGCTCTGCCGCTGGACTGTGCGGGCCAGGTGGGAGGCGTCCTGGTGGTGGGCGTCAACCCCTGCTTCCCTCCGGCCGGGACATACCGGGACTTCTTGGAAGTGCTCGCCGCCGCCGTGGCCGGGGCGCTGACGGCCGCGCTCGCCCACGACGAACAGCGCCGGCGGGCGGAGGCGCTGGCCGAGCTGGACCGGGCCAAGACCACCTTCTTCGCCAACGTCAGCCACGAGTTGCGCACCCCGCTCACCCTGCTCCTGGGCCCGCTCCAGCAGACCCTGGCCGACGAGGACCGGCCCGAGCGGCGCGAGCAGCTGGAGCTGGCCGAGCGCGGCGCTCTGCGCCTGCTGAAGCAGGTCAACACCCTCCTGGACGTCGCCAGGGCCGAAGCCGGGCAGATACGCCCGGCCCTTGAGCCGGTCGACCTCGCCCGTGCCACGGCCGAGCTGGCCGGGGTGTTCCGCTCCGCCTTCGAGGCGGCCGGGCTGACGCTGGAGGTGGACTGCCCGCCGCTGTCCAAGCCGGTGTCCCTGGACCGGGAGATGTGGGAAAAGATCATCCTCAACCTGCTCAGCAACGCCCTGAAGTTCACCTTCACCGGCGGCGCCCGAGTGCAGGTGGCCGCGGCCGGCGACCGGGCCCGGCTGACCGTGACCGACACCGGCACCGGCATCCCCGCGGACGAGCTGCCGCGCCTGTTCGAGCGCTTCCACCGAGTCCGCGGAGCCCGCTCCCGCTCCCACGAGGGCAGCGGCCTCGGCCTGGTGCTGGTGAAGGACCTGGTGGAAGCGCACGGCGGTACCGTCGGCGTGGACAGCCGGCCCGGCCAGGGCACCACCGTCACCGTGGACCTCCCCTTCGCCGCCGCCCACCGGCCCCGCCCGAACCCGGCCGCGGACAGCGTCGGATTCGCCGGGGAGACCCTCAGGGAAGGCGAAGGCGGCCGGTCCGGCCGCGCTGCGGCCTATGTGGACGAGGCGCTGGGCTGGCTGGCGACTGAGCCCGTTCCCGCCGCGCCGAGCCCCTCGGCACACACTCCGCCCGCCCCCGCCTCCGCGGCCGACGGCCCTGGCCCGCACGAAACCGACCGCCCCCGCCGGGCCCGCCTGCTGGTCGTCGACGACAACGCCGACATGCGCGCCTACCTCACCCAGCTCCTGGACCCCGACTACGACGTGCTGCTCGCCGCCGACGGCCGGGCGGCCCTGGAGACGGCCCTGGCCCAGCCGGTGGAGCTGGTGCTCAGCGACGTAATGATGCCCCACATGGACGGCTTCGAGCTGGTCCGGGCGCTGCGCGCCGACCCACGCACCGCCCGTTTGCCGATCGTCCTGCTCACCGCCCGCGCCGGCGAGGAGGAATCCGTGCAGGGCCGGCAGGCCGGCGCCGACGACTACCTGGCCAAACCCTTCTCCGCGCGCCAGCTGCTGGCGCGCGTCCGCACCGGGTTGGAGCTGTCCTGGCTGCGTGAACAGGTCCTGACCGAGACCCGTGACCAGCTGGCCGTGCTGGCCACCCTGGCCGACGCGGGCCTGCGGCTGTCCGCCACCCTCGACCCGGACCGCATACTGCAGACCGCCGGACAGATCCTGCTGCCCGACTTCGCCGACCAGATCAGCATCCACCTCACCGCGGCGGCACCCGCCCCGGCCCAGTCGCCCCCGGCATACATCGCCGGCGCACCCCTTCTTGCCCGCGAGGCCCTGGCCAGCGCCGCCACCCACGCGATCAACGGCACCGCCCCAGCCCCAGCCCCAGCCGGCCCGCCCCCGCCGCCCGCCGCCGTGCTGGCCCTGCCGCTGCACGCCCACGACCAGACACTGGGGGCCCTGGTACTGGTCCGGCACACCGACTACTCCGCGGTCGAACACAAGTATCTGGAGAACCTCGCCCACCGCCTGGCCCTGGCCTACGACAACGCCACCCGGTACCACAACGAGCGCCGCCTCGCCCTGACCCTGCAGCGCGCCCTGCTGCCCCACCGCCTGCCCGAGGTGCCCGGGGTGCGCCTGGCCACCCACTACCGGGCCAGCGACCGCGGCGCCGAGGTCGGCGGCGACTGGTACGACGTGCTCGCACTGCCCGACGGTGCCGTGGGGCTGGCCATCGGCGACGTCATGGGCCACGACGTGGAAGCCGCCATCGTGATGGGCCAACTGCGCTCCGCCCTGCACAGCCTCGCGATGGAGGGCGCCGGCCCGGCCCAGGTGCTGGCCAGGCTGGACGCCTACCTGCAGTCGCTCGCCGCCGAACGCTTCGCCACCTGCCTGTACGCGGTCTACGACCCACACCGCCACCGTCTGCGCTACGCCGCCGGCGGGCACCTGCCGCCCCTGCTGGTAGCCGCCGAGACCGCCTACCTGGAGCTGCCCCCGGCGCTGCCGCTGGGACTGGGCAGCACCCCAGTCGACCGCGAGGTGGCGTTCCCGCCCGGCACCAGCCTGCTGCTGTACACCGACGGCCTGGTGGAAAACCGGGCGCTGTCCCTGGACGACTGCCTGGCGTCCCTGTGCCGGACCTGCGGCGCGCTCCCCGTCGCCGCCCGCACCGACCCCCAGCGGATCATCGAACGGGCCCTGGAGCTGCTGAACGTCCCCGACCGGGTCGACGACGACACCGCCCTGCTCGCTGCCACCGCCGAACCATCGGGCCGAACCGGCGACCCGCAAGCTGACGGAAGTGTCATACAAGCGACCGCTACTGCTCGTAGTCACCGGTGACGAACTGTCTTCACCGCTAACAGAGTTGCGAAGCCTGGAATGGCCCGACCGAGTGCTCGGCGGGTTGGCCTGAGGGGCAGTCTGGCGGCATCTGCGATGACGGTCGTGGGCCGTCTTCCAACTACCGGAGCAGGGAGGCAGGTCCCTCCAGGGAAGACCGGTCCGCTGCCGGAACAGAATCCCGTTGATCACCCGCCGGTGGCACTGCCAGCGTCCACCCCGCCCGCGGTTCACCGGCAAGTGCGGCTCCAGCGTCCGTCGCCTCACCCGCGGGGGCGACCGGCAGGCCAACGCCGCGCTCCACCGCATCGTGTTCACCCGCCTGCGGGTCGACCCACGCACCGGGACTACTACGAGCGCCGGATCAAGGAGGGCAAGACCCGACGCGATACCGTCCGTTGCCTCAAGCGCTATGCGGCCCGGAGGTCTTCCACCTGGTCAAATAGATGCATCCAGACCCCCGCTCGTAGGGGCTGTGTGAGAGCGGCGTGCGACGAGAAGCCCTGCAGGTGCGGCCTGGCGGGGCTTCCGAACGGGTGGGTTGCAACGGCGGCGCGGCGCGGTTGCACGCGGTTGTCCTCTTGGGAGCGACCGAAGCAAGGGGCACAACGACGGCACGTGTCATACGGCCGATGCGCAACACACGACTGGGCTTGATGCGCTTTGACGGACATCGAAGATCAGGGGCTTCGGCCCCGGAAGGATGATGTCCATCATGGAGAGCATGGGGAAGAAGAAGCCGCGTTCTCGCCGCTCGTTCACGCCGGAGTTCAAGGCCGAGATCGTCGAGCTGGCGCCCTGGACGAGACCGACCCAGGCCGCCGGCGCGGTCCGATCGTGACTGGGACCAGCTGCGCGCGGTGGCGAAAGGCCGGCGCTCTCCGCTCGCGGCGCTGCGCCCGGCACCGGCACCCGCCTGAGCGCCCCCGCGCCGGTACAGCACTACGCGGGTCCCCCCCCCGATGACGCACAGCGTCCCCAGCCGTGGTCGTCATCCAACCTCTGCGACGCCCGTGGCCGCGAGGATTCCGACGACGATGAGGAAGACACCGACGATCAACGGGCCCAGCCGCACCGCGGATTCGCCCGCCGCGGCGTTGGCCCGCCCGAAGGCTCCTCGCCGGCCTGGGGCGGCCCGGGCGAACTTCCTGCTGTAGAGCACGAGGGCGATGCCGGCGAGGATGCCGAACGCGGCGACGAAGATTCTCATCGAGGCCTCCAAAGTCTCGCGGGGAGAGCGTGTGTCCGCCCCTGGGGGGCCGGACACACGCTCAATGGAACGGTCAACGGACGCACATCAGAATTGGATCTGTAGTCCTCCGCTGCACGTAGGGGTCGAGGCGTAGGTTCCGAGGCCACCCCCGACGCTGGCCGTGGGGGACCCACCCGGACTGCCGCCGATCTGCCCGCCCACGGGGCCGTAGCCGGCGGCGCAGTTGCCGTAGGCCGACGGACCGGAGTCCGCTCCGCCGGTCGATCCCTCGAGGCCGCCGCCCACACCGGGAAGCCCCACGCCGATCTTCACGAAGGGGCCGCTGTTGCCGGAGTCGTCCTGGGAGTAACCACCGCCCAGGCAGACCCAGAAGCAGACTTCACCGCCCACCTGCCAGCTCCACAGGCCCTGCGGGTCGATGCGGTTGACGGGGTCGCCCTCGGCGTAGAGGTAGGGGTTCTCCTACGTCCTGGTCAGTGGCTGGGCCTGGCGCCAATTGCCGCCCTGCTTCGGGATATCGAAGTCGACCGCTCACCGCTGGTTCCTGATCTGGTCGAGAGCCGGACAGCGCTGCTCTGGCCATTCCGCAACTGTAGTAACTGCTGCCTGCTGTAGAGGAATCGGGCGCCACTCAGTGTCAGTGGGCCCTGGCATGATCGCGGTCATGACGACTTCGATCGCGGAAGAGCTCGTCCTCCGGACGGCCGAGAGGCACGGCGTCCCCGGGCCGGTCGCCCAGGAGATACTCACAGGCTCCCGGCCGTGCCTCCACCTGGTCCCCTTCCAGGGCCTGACCCTCGCCCAGCGGGAAGAGGCCCGACCCGCCGCGCGCACGGGCGGCCTCCCCGCCCTGCCTGAGGGCGTCGACTGGCCCGACGGACGCGAACCCCTGGTGCTGACCGTCGACTGTGCGGCGCTCCCTCACGAAGTCCTGGACATCGAGCTGCCGCCCGAAGGAAGCCTGTTGTTCTTCACCGAGATCGAGTACGAGCCGGAGTCGTCGGTGGTGCTCCACGTCCCCGCCGACGCGCGGACCACGGAACGTACGGCGACGTACGAACTCGGGGGCGAGCCGGGGCAGACCACGGTCTACGAACCAGGCGTTCTGTATGCGGTCCCGGGACTGACCGTCGCGCCCGACTGGTACGGCGCCCCCGCGACCAGCGCGTTCCGGAACGGCGGGCCCGACCGGGACGACGTCCTGGACCGTTTCGAGGACGCCGTACGGGAAGCTGCAGCGGGCGGCGCCTCACACGGAGTCTCCGTCCAGCTGGGCGGCTTCTCCCGCCCGTGGCAGTCGGCTCCGGACGAGGGCGACCTCGTCCTCCTGGCACAGATACATGGTCAGTCGATCGACCTCGACGTCTACACCCAGACCCTGATCGTCGGCACCCGCGAGGACATCGCTGGGCGCCGGTACGGAGGCCTGGAGTTCGAGCAGCAGGTCTGATCAGCCCACTGGGTTGCTCACCGCGGCCCTGGCGGTGCGATCGACCACGCACCGGTGTGTTCGGGGTGAGACGTCGGTGGGGTCGCCGACGTACCAGCGGAAGGTGGACAGTGTGAGGTGCGGCGAGGGGAGCGACCCGGTGGTTCACCGGCTGAACAGGCCGGCCTGACCAACCCGCGTGCCACACAGTGAAGTCGCGGTGTGAATGGGGGTCCGGCCGGGGGAGCGTCTCGGCGATCGAGCGAGCCGCCTGCTGATCAGACGGCGACGAGCTCCAGGCCGAAGTAACCGCTACCCACGGGGTACGTCTTCGACCGGCGCCATCCCGAGGCCGCGAACAGGGCGTCGAACTCGGCCAGGTCGCGTTCCATACCGTTCGTCGTGGTGAGCATGGCCATGTCCGACAGGGTGGCCAGGTCGGGCTTGCCGATCTCGCCGACGACCATCTCGACGACCACCGCGCGTCCTCCCTCGTGCACGGCGGACCGGCAGTTGCGCAGGATGGTCGTGCACTGGTCGTCGTCCCAGTCGTGCAAGATCGTCTTCACCAGGTAGAGGTCGGCCGGGGGAACCTCCACGAAGAAGTCGCCGCCCACTGCCGAGAAACGGCCGGACAGACCGCGCTTGTCGGCCTCGCCGCGGGCGGCCTCGACGACGTGCGGCAGGTCGAGGACCTGCCCGCTCAGCCCGGGGTCGGCCTCCAGCAGCGCCAGGACGAAGTCACCGTTCGAACCGCCGACGTCGACGACGGTGGACACACCGGCGGTGGACACGGCGGCCACGGCGCCCTGCGTCACCAGGCCCGACAGGTCTCCCATCGCCTGGGCGAAGAGGGCCGCTTCCTCGGCGTTCTCCGGCTTCGCGTAGTACTCGAAGATCTCCATCCCCAGCGCCTTCTTGGTCTGGGTCCTGCCTTCCCGCACGGCCTCGGAGAAGGTCGCCCAGGACTGCCAGAGCGCCTGGCCGGTCTGGGCCAGCACCAGGGAGCGCATGGAGCCGGGGGCCCCGGAACGCAGCAGGCGGCCCCGGCCGGTGAGACCGAAACGACGGTTCCCCTCGTAGCTCAGCAGGCCGATCGAGGAGGCCGCGCGCATCAGACGGTACGTGGCCTGTGGATGACTGCCCTCGCGCTCGGCCACCTCCTCGGCCGACATCGCTCCGTCGGAGAGGTGGTCGGCGATGTGCAGCGCCGCTATGCCCCTCAGAACCTGGGCGCGGACAAGGCCGATCAGCAGGTCGAAGACAGCGGCTGCATCGGCAGCCGGATCGCTCGACGGAACGTCGGTGCCGAAATTGGTGTCAGACATGACAGCTGGAACCCTTCAGTACTCACCATGAGGCGGAAGCATGGAAGCAAGCGCGCTGTCTCTGTCTTCGCGCGTTGCGACATCGTTGTCCGCCTCGCTCACCTTAGGGAGACCGCGGCGGCGTGCGCTTGTACGACAGCGTCACTCTGATGGAACGTCGGTGCCGGGCGATGCGGGCCGTGGTGGAATCAGGCCGTGAGGGTGCGGCGGTCGTCGGCAGGACGAGGTGAGGGAGGCGTTGAGATGAACGACACGGAACGCGCGGAACCTCAGCCCGACGGACCAGCACCAGGAAGGAAGTTCTTCGTCGACACGACGGCCCCGACTACCGCGACTACACCGACTGCCGCGCAGAACGGCTTCGACGTCTTCCGGCGTGCGTGGGAGTCGCAGATCGGAGACGCGCTCCCGCTGCCGCCCTGGGAGCCGGTCGGATCGGGTGAGTTCCGGGTCCGGGTCCGTGCGTCACAGGTGAACGACACGGTGATCTCGGGCGTCTACGGCGAGTTGATGGCCGGCGGCACCCGGGGCGCCTCCCACCACCTTGAGGACCGGGTCCTGGTGCATGTGATGGGACGCGGCGAGTGGCGCTTCGTCTCTTCGCGCAACCGGGACGAGATCGCCGTACCGGCTGGGCAGTTCATCGTGCGCCACAACGGCCCTCCGGCCCGCTTCGAGTTGGCACCGCATTCGACCGCGAAGGTACTGATCCTGCCGGCCACGCCGCTCAGTCCGCTGATCCGCGACCGGGCGACCGTCGGCCCGGCCGACTCGCCCGAACTACGACTGCTCATGGCGTACACCGAGATGGTCGAGGCGACGCTCGACGACCTGACCCCCGCCGGTGCACGAGCCGCCCGCAACTCCCTACTCGAACTGGTCAAAGGGGTGCTCATGCAGACATTCGACGACACCGAACCCCTGCTGGCCCCCGCGTTGGCCCAGGCGGCCAGGGAGATCGCGGACAGCCTTCTCACCGACCCCGACCTCTCCCCTGCGACTCTGGCCCGCGAACTCAAGGTCTCCGTACGGACGTTGTACCGGGCCTTCGCCGAGACCGGCGACTCGGTGGCCACGTACATCCGCCGCAGACGCCTGGAGCAGTCCCGCCTCGAACTGACGGCGCCGGGTACCCGCCCGAGCGTGTCGGAAATAGCCGCACACTGGCAGTTCGCCGACAGCAGCCACTTCGTCCGCGCCTTCAAGAAGGAGTACGGCCAGACACCCGCCGAGTACGCCCGCAGTCAGCGTCCAGGCCCAGTTCCTTCTCCACCTGGTTCAAGCGGTCGGCTGCCTCGTCCCTGTCCTCATCCATGCTCTCGGCCTCTGTGAAGATGCCGGCATCGGCCGCAGCGTCGATCTCAACGACCAGGTCTTCCTCACCGGAGCGTCGGTAGACAGTGCGGCTCTTGACCACCTGGTCTTCCACAGACTGACGACGATCTCGTTCTTCGTCCGCCGCGGCCGTGGTCACAGCTGACCGGTGCGCGCGATCAATCGGTCGGCGAAGTCCAGGGTCTGGTCGAGGGTGGAAAACGCGGCGAAAGCGTCCACGAACGCCTCGTCCACACCGGACTCGGCAAGGCGTGTGAGCTTGGCGGCGAGCGAGTCAACGGATGTGTTCGGTTCGAGGTTGATTCGCATGGCGGTCTTCAGCGTGTCGGGATCGCGGCCCGCGTCTTCGGCCGCGCGGCGGGCTATCGACCACCAGGCATCGATCACGTCGTCCGGCAGCCCCTCGAACGCGAGCCAGCCGACGCCACTGCGGCCGACCCGGCGCATCGCGGCAGCGCTGGCACCACCGATCCAGATGGGCGGCCCGCCGGCCTGGACCGGGCGCAGATCGGCGTGGATCGGCGGCAGAGTGAAGAAGGGGCTTTCCCAGGCCACCGGATTGGTCGTCCACCACGCCTGCAGGAATGCCAGCAGGTCGTCGAGAATCTTGCCGCGCTGATGCCAATCCGCGCTGCGGGCGATATCGTGCTCGTCCTTCATCCACCCCAGCCCGACGCCCACTTCGAGGCGACCTTCACTGAGCACATCGAGCGTAGTGAGAAGCCGGGCGAGGTGTGGTGGCTCGTAGTAGAACGTGTTGAGCGTGCTGGCGTTCAGCCGCACCCGCCTGGTCGCTGTCGCGGCCACGGTCCAGAGCAACAGAGGATCGAGGGAGCGGGTCATCTCCGGGGGGAACGGTTGCTGTTCGCCGGGGTAAGGCGTGTGCGGTGCGACCGGCGTGACCAGCCGATCGGCCACCCACAGCGAGTCATAGCCAAGGTCTTCGATCCCACGGCAGAAGGCGCTCAGGCCGTGAGCGCTGCCGACGGCGGGTCCTACGGCGGGGATTCCGAAACCAAGCTTCAAAGTGATCCTCCGGGAATAAGAATGAGCGATCGCGCTCTCTGTAATGGCGAACCTCGCCTCGGCATGATCGAGGTCCGCGTGGGAGGCCGCCCTCAGCGATTTACTGGCCGAACGAGGCCGAATGAGGCGTGGCTCCGCGGGGGAGGAGCAGGGGCAAACAAAGCAGGCAGCCGACCCGTTGTCGGCGGCCAATGAGGGAGGCGACCACCCACCTCCGGATGGTGTCCCGCCGAGTGATGCAGCGGCGATCTCTGCGTAGCCCCTGCCCTCCCCTGGCCATGGGTGGCCCGGGCCTGCCGAGCGGACGTGGCGGACCAGCCGCCCGGCTCGGTGCCGCCCAGGCGTTGATGTCCGGCTACAGTCGCGACACGTTTCCGCACTGGATCGAGCAGGGCAGGCACTGCAAGACCCGTGAGTGCAGGGCGGCTTCCGGTCGTGGGGCCGGAGTGTATGACGGCGCGACGTACTGGAGTGCCATGTGAACGCTGGTCTGAGACGTTCCTGGCTGCCGCAGAGGTTCCGGCCGCCCTGACGCGTGGCGAACCGGGCCGTCGCGGCCCTCCGTCAGGTGCGGTGGGGTGTCAGGGTGCGCCGAGGTATGTGGTGGCCTGGATGTCGTGCAGGTGTATGAGGATGTCGTGGGCCTTGCCGAGGGCGGCCGTGTATTCCACGGGGTCGGGCCATCCCGCGCCGATGTTCCAGGTGGCGCGCTCCTTGTCGAGCCATTCGCGCACCGGTCCGGGGGCCGTACGCATGTCGAGGATGTAGTCGTCCCGGCGGGCCTTGTCCAGGGTCTGCTCGTTGGAGCCCGGCTTCGCGCCGTCCACGCGGTAGGTGCGTATCACGTTGTCGTCGGTGCCGAAGGCCTTGAAGGAACCCTTGTGGAACGAGAAGCCGATGCTCGTGTAGCGGCTGCCGAGCGCGTCGCGGAGAAAGGACCCCTGGGTCTTGGGGTACCGCGTGTCGAACGAGTCGTAGGACACATGGGTGTTGTGGGCCGACAGCAGAATCCTGGTCCCGGTGTGCCGGCGCCACCACTCCACGTTCTCGGCCATCACCTGGTCGCGGAGCTTCATCATCGGAGCGATCTGGTCCTCGTCGCCGAGGTCGAATGCAAGGCCCCTGGCCATCTGGTGGATGGCCAGGGCGTGTTGTGTCATCCACTGATGGTCCTGCTTGTCACCGGGGCCTTGGCGTTGTGCACGCAGGAGGGCGTAGACCTTATGGGTCCGCTCCGCCCGCGCTCGGCGCTCGGTGAGCGGCAGCTTCGCGTACTCCTCGGCGAAGGTGCCGGCGTCGGTGGTCGGGGCCAGACCCCGGTACAACTCGGTTACCGGCGCCAGCAGTTGCGGGTATTTCTGCGATACGTAGTCGATGACCCGTGCGTACAGTTCCGGGCCGGCGTAGCCCATGTCGTTGCCCATGAAACGGACCGGGTCGCCTGGGTGGTGGAGGTTGTAGCCCCGCATCCACGTGATGAGGTCGATGTAGTCCTGGTTGTTCCAGATCCGGTAGGAACCCTGGAACTCCTCACGGGCGATGTCCTTGAGTTTGCCCTTGCCCTGCACCACGTACTGGTCGATCCGCGCACCGCTGCTCCAGGGGAGTTCCAGGCTGAAGGTCCTGAAGCCCTTCTCCTCGACCAGATAGCGGAAGACCCGGTGCTTCATGCGGAAGAAGTCCCGCGAACCGTGGGTGGCCTCGCCCAGCCCCACCACCTCGGCGCCCTTGAGCATCCGGCCCAGCGCGTCGAGATCGCGCAGGCTGCCCATGGGGTTTGTGGTCCGCAGGGGGTGGGAGCTGCGGTCGATGCCGGCCACCACACTCTCGCCGCGTTCCCAGGGGGCGGATGCCTGCGAGGCCGGGGCCGGCGAACCGGGCGCCGGGGCGCCCATGGCAGGCGTGGCGACCGCCAGGCTGCTGAGGGAGAGGAGGACCGAGGGGATGATCACTGCCTTGCGTCGGGTCATGCCTACAGATTTCCGTGCGCACAGGGTCGGTCACCAACCCATGTGCTGCCCATCCCGCGGTACAGCAGGCGCTACTCCGGGACTCGGGCTACCCCCTGACACCGTGGCCTTGCAGCCTGGTGGAGCCGGTCGCGAACGCTGAGCGGGCACGGGGGGACGACGAATGGCCATGACGGCTCCGGAGCGGGTGCCGGCACAGCCTGATCAGCCGTTCTCACATGGGTGGCTCTCGCGCGTCAGCCGGTCCTCACCCACACAGCTCGTCGTCGATCAGGTCGTTCTGGGTCTGCTGGCTGGACGAGTCCGAGGAGCCGTCGCCGGACGCGTTCAGAACCACGCCTCGGCGGCCGTCAGCGCTGAATCCGTCGCGGGTGGTGTAGCCGGGGATGTCGCCGCCGTGACCGTAGTAGTAACCGCCGCAGGACAGCGGGATCTCCATCAGGCCAAGGCCGTAGCGTATGCCGGCCCACGCGGGATCCAGCTCCGGGGCCCGTACCGTCGTCTTCATCGCCGCCAGCTGCGCGGGGCGCAGCAGCTTGCCGCTCAGGAGGGCCTGGTAGAAGCGGCTCAGATCGGCCGTCGTACTGATCATGGCGCCCGCCGCGCCCCCGGCGGACGGGTTGAGGGCGGTCACGTCGATCTCCGGGCCTTCCTCGCCGAAGGCGGAGTAGCCGCGCAGATGGCGCCCGGGGATCCGCGGGTCCGTCGTCGGGGTAAGGGTGTTGTGCAGGTCCAGCGGGCGGACGATGCGCGCGGTGACCTCCTGGGTCCAGTCGCGCCCAGTGATCTTCTTGATGATCATTCCGGCGAGGATGTAGTTGGTGTTGGAGTAGCTCCAGCTCGTACCGGGCTGGAAATTCGGGGCGTGCCGTATGCCGATGGCGGCCAGCTGCTCGGCGGTCCAGGCGGTGTAGCGGTCGGCCTGGTAGCCGGCCTTGCTGGTGAGCACGGGGAAGTCCGCCGCGTAGTCGAACAGCCCGCTGGTGTGCTGGAGCAGCTGTCTGACGGTGATCTTGCTGCCGTCGTTGCCGTTGCCGGAGACCACTCCGGGCAGCCAGTGCTCCACGGTGTCGTCCAGTGAAAGGCGTCCCTCGCCGACGAGTCGCAACACCACCGTGGCGACGAACGTCTTGGTGGTACTGGCGATCCGGAACCGGTCGCCGGGGCGTGCACGGTCCCCAGTGGCCTGGTCGGCCACCCCGCCGGCGGCGTTCCGGGTACGTTGAGGTCCGCTCGACCGGACCACCACCCCGACCGTACCCGTCTTCATGATGGCGTCCACATGGGCCTTCAGCGCCGGGCTGTCTGACGCGTGGAGCGTCCCACCGCGCACCGGAACGGCCGCGGTCGCACCCGCGGCGGGAACGACCACGGCGATACCAGCCAGCGCGGTCGCCAATGTCCTGGTCACCACACGGGAGATGAGTTCGCTCTTCATCCGTCGCGCGCTCCTTGCGTTCGTTCAGGCCATTGCCCTGACATGACCACCACGCTAGGAACTCCGGCCCTGCGCCACGATCAAGCAGGCGGGCCGGCCGGCGGGGGTGCACTCACCCCGGAACGGGTAGCGCCTGCTGCATTGACCGGGCTCCGGCCTCGAATGCCACGAGTACTTCAGAGATACGTCTCGGAATCGGAACGGCTGGCGCATCCACGATGGACACGTTGTCGTGACAACCGATGACCACGGACCGGACCACGGGGGCGCCCGCGTTCATCGACGCTCTGACGGAAGCCCTGACGGTCAATCAGATCAGGACAACGATCTTTCCTCGAACCCGTCCGCGCTCGGAGTGGGCGTGCGCTTCTGCGATCTCCCCGAGGTTGTAGGACCGCTCGATGCAGGGCGTGTAGCGGCCCTGGCGGCCGAGTTCGGCCGCCTGCTCGAGAAGCGCGGAGCTGTTCTCCGCGTTGGCCATGTGGACACCCAGGCGCTGGGCGTTCGCGTAGTCGGCGACCGTGGCCACACGAAGGGGGTCGCCGACGATCGTGACGAGGTCGGCAAGGGAACCGGAGGCTGCGGTGTCGAGCGCGATATCGATCCCGCCCGGAGCCAGGGCGGCCAGGCGCTCCTTGAGTCCGGTGCCGTAGGCGGTGGGAACCGCACCGAGAGCGGCGAGGAATTGGTGGTTGCGTTCGCTGGCCGTACCGATCACGGTGGCTCCCTCGGCGACAGCGATCTCGACCGCGGCGCTTCCTACGCCACCGGCGGCGCCCTCGATCAGCAGTGTGCGGCCCTTGAGTGGGCCAAGAGGCTTCAGCCCGTTCAGAGCGGTGACGGATGCCAGTCCCGCGGCGGCGGCCTGCTTGTCGCTCCAGACCTCGGGCGCGGGCGCCCAGGCGGACAGCACCGCCAGTTCTGCGGTCGCGCCGGTGACACCGCCCAGTCCGAAGACGCGGTCGCCGATGCTTACGCCCTGAACGTCGTCGCCGAGCCTGTCGACCACACCCACGGCATCGCGACCGGGGATCGCGGGCAGGTCCACGGGCAGCACCGCGCGGACGGCGCCGCTGCGCACCTTCCAGTCGACAGGATTGACACTGGCTGCTGTGACGCGGATTCGGACCTCGCCGGGGCCGGGTTGCGGCTCGGGCGCCTCCTCCACGATGAGAGTGCCGGTGTCGCCGTACTCGTGGAAACGTGCTGCACGCATGATGTCCTGCCTCGCTTGGTCGAATGGCTCGGTGCGACGGTACGTCCGTACGCTAAAACCTGACGTCAACGTCAGGTGCAAATCGAGCAGAACCCCGAGAGACGGAGGCCCCGTGCGCATCGGTGAGGTAGCCGATCAGGCCGGAGTGAGTGTGCGCGCGCTGCGGTACTACGAGGAGCAGGACCTCTTGCAGTCCGAGCGCACTGCTGGGGGCCAGCGCAAGTACGCGGAATCCGCCGTCGACCGGGTCAGACTGATCCAGCAGCTCTTCGCCGCGGGCCTGCCCAGCCGGTCAGTGAAGCTGGTGGTCCCCTGCGTGGACGCCGGCATCGTCGCCCCAGGACTGCTGGATCACCTGGAGGCTGAACGGGCTCGCATGAGCGAGCGCATCGACGACCTGCTCGCGGCCCGCGACCGGCTCGACGCCGTTATTGCCAACACACGCAATCCCCCACCCGAGTGCGACCACACTCAGCGGTAAGTGCGTGGTTGGATCCCTCGCCGGACGCTAGGTGGCTGAATCACAATGCGGTGACGAGCAAGTACCTCACCTGTGAAGTCCAGCGGTTTGGCGGGACTCGTTCAGCCCGACGATCTCGTGACCGTCGATGCGGACGCTGCCCGACGTCGGCCAGTCGAGCCCGGCGGCACAGTGCATCAGCGTGCTCCTGTCGGAGCCCGAGGGCGCGTACGCCGCGCGGGTATGCCTT
The DNA here is from genome assembly GCF_042957035.1 of Streptomyces sp. NPDC008137. NCBI lineage: Bacteria > Bacillati > Actinomycetota > Actinomycetes > Kitasatosporales > Streptomycetaceae > Streptomyces > Streptomyces sp. NPDC008137. The sequence goes on from NZ_JBIBHN010000021.1 coordinate 15,862, forward strand.
GCTGACGCCCTCCAGGGCGATGGAGGGGCGACGGCGGTGCTGGTGGCGTTCATCGCCGGCCCCGCAGGTTCCGCACGACGAGAGTGCCCGCGCACAGGACGGTGATCCCGCCGCACACCAGGTGCACCCAGGTGTCGGCGCCGCCGAAGGAGGCCGCCATGTTGGCGAGCGCGCTGGCCACCACCACCATCCAGAGCAGGGTGCGGGCGATGTCCCCGGAGCTGAGCCGGTCGGCGGGTTCGGGGGTCGTGGTGTGCTGCATGGCGGCTGCTCCCGGAGTCTGGTGGGGTGGTCCCGCGGTGGCCGTGTGCCGTTCCTGCTGTCGTCATCAACGCTACGGACCAGCACCTCTGGCGGCCGATCCCGCGGCCCGCCCGGTTCGGGGTACAGCAGGCTGTACTGTCCCACCGCTCGGGCCACGGCGAACCCGCCGGCGGCATAAGGTCGTTCGCATGACAGCGGGCAGGAGTGGAGCGGCAGACCGACGCGAGAGCCGCGAGAGCTTCAAGGACGTCGCGCTACGGAGCCTGAGCGCCGCCGGTGAGGCGATCGCCCAGCTGGCGTCCGGGCTCAACACGGCCCTGCTCGCCATGCTGTTGCTGCTCTGGCTGACTCTCACCGCCGCGACGAGCGTCTTCGGCGTCGGGCTGCTCATGGCACCCGCGCTCCTGCGCACTCTGCACGCCCTGGCCGGCCGGGAACGCGGCCGGCTAACCCGCTGGGGCCCCGAGGTCGCCGCCCCGGAGCCCCCGCCCGCGCGGCTGCGGGCCGCCCTCGTCGACCGCACCACCCGCGGCGAACTGGGCTGGCTGGTCCGGCACTCCACCGTGGGGGCGCTGCTCGGACTGCTCGGCGTCGTGCTGCCGGTTCTCGCCGTGCGGGACACCGCGTTCCCGCTGTACTGGACGTTCATACCCGAGGGCGCGACCGCCACCTCCGTGGGAATCGGAAACGCGCACACCTGGCCGGACGCCGTCGCCGTGACGCTGCTGGGTGTGGGCTGGATCGCCATCGTCCTGGGGCTGGCGCCCGGTATGGCCCGGCTCCAGGCGGGCCCCGGGCGACGGCTCCTGTCAGCCGGCCCCGATGTCGATCTCTCTCTGCGCGTCGCGGAGTTGACCGCCACACGTGCCGCCGCGCTGGACGCGCACGCCACCGAACTGCGCCGCATCGAACGCTCGCTGCACGACGGTGCGCAGAACCGGCTCGTCTCCGTCGCCGTGCTGATCGGGGCGTCCCGCCGCATGGTGGCCCGCGATCCGGCGGGCGCCGACGAACTCCTGGAACGCGCCCAGTCCGCCGCCGAACAGGCGCTGGCCGAGCTGCGTACGGTCGCCCGCGGCATCCTGCCGCCGGTGCTGGCTGACCGGGGTCTCGCGGGCGCGCTCTCCGGTCTCGCCGCGAACTGCGCGGTGCCCTGCCGGATCGACGTGGACGTGCCCGAACGCTGCGCCGCCTCCGTCGAGGCGACCGCCTACTTCGTGGTCGCCGAGGCTTTGACCAACGTCGCCAAGCACAGCGGCGCCCGGCACGCCGTCGTCACGGCACGCGGCGGCGGGGGCCGACTCCTGCTGTCCGTCGAGGACGACGGCAGGGGCGGCGCCGGGGGCGACTCCCGCGCTTTCGGCTCCGGGGGAGAGGAGGGCGGCTCCGGGCTCAACGGAATCCGTCGCCGCATCGCGGCGCACGACGGCAGGCTCGCCCTGACCAGCCCGCCCGGTGGTCCGACCGTTCTGACAGTGGATCTCCCCTGTGGAGCCTGACATGCGGATCGTGATAGCCGAGGACGATCCCCTGCTGCGTGAGGGGCTCGCCCTGCTGCTGCGCGCCGAGGGGCTCGACGTGGTGGCGACCACGGGCACCCCCGACGAGGCCCTGGTTGCCATCGACGTACACAAGCCGGACGTCGCCATCCTCGATGTACGGATGCCGCCGACCCACACCGACGAGGGGATCGTCGCCGCGGTCGAGGCGCGGCGCCGACGGCCCGACCTTGCCGTGCTCGTGCTGTCCGCGTACGTCGAGCAGAGCTTCGCCACCGAGTTGCTCGGCGGCGGGGTGAACGGCCTCGGATATCTGCTCAAGGAACGGGTCGGCCGGGTCGAGGAGTTCCTGGACGCGCTACGGCGCGTGGCCGGTGGCGGCACCGCCATCGACCCTGAGGTCGTCGCCCAGCTCTTCACCCGCTCCCGCCAGGACACCCGCATGGAACGGCTCAGCCCCCGCGAACGGGACGTACTCGCCCTGATGGCCGAGGGGTTGGGCAACTCCGCCATCGCCGAGAAGCTCGTCGTCACCGACGGCGCCGTCCACAAACACATCCGCAGCATCTTCGCGAAACTCGGCCTGTCCCCGACGGACCAGATGGACCGCCGAGTCGCGGCCGTCCTGCGCTATCTGGAAGATGTACGGCGGCTGGCTTGAGACGGCGTTGGTACAGCCAAGAGCATCCTCGTCCCTGACCGGCCGGCGACTCCCTCAGAGTCGTTCTCTTTCCGAACCCTATGTGAGGTTTTCCGCTGATCAGGCGCGAGATGGACGCCGGCACGGAAGTCTCGGTCCGTTGCTGACCGAGAGTTCGCGGGGGTGGCGGATGCCGTCGATGCGGGCAGTGTCGGAAGCGCGGCAGAAGGACGCGGCGGTGCTGGTGGAGGATCTCGAAGCCGAGTTGGAGCGGGTGCGGGCGGCTCTGGCGGATGTGGAAGAGGTGCTCAGGCGCCGGGTGATCGGTCTCGAGCGGTTCGGGGAGGTGAAGGGGTACGACGGTGCTCCGCTGCCCGCTCCGGCGCTGCCGCCGGTGCCGTTGAAGCCGCGAGGCCGAGTGCGCTGACCTGCGGTCGTGCGTGGATGACGGTCGAGCTCTGCTGACCGGGCTTCTCGGCGCGCGTTGAGGAGCAACTGCCAAGTGACCCGACAGCTCGGTGCTCTCTCCGTTCTTGGCGCCCCCGAAGTCACTACGGGGGCGCCGCCTGGTGTCGGCCGGGTCGGGTTCGCGCCTACCGGACGAGTTCCCATTCCTGCGAGCCGTCCGCCACCGCGTTCTGCAGGGTGAGCGGTGCCCTCTCGGACGCGCCGGTCAGGTACAGGCTGGTGTTCTTGACCGACCGCAGTCTGTAGAAGCCGTCGTCGGTCTTGACGAGGTTCCAACTGCCGGTGGCGCTGTTGTCGACCCACTGGCCGATGCGCTGGCCCGCCGTCGCGTTCCCCGTCCAGATGGCCGCCGCCCGGCCGCCCGACTTGTTCAGCAGCGTCCTGCCGCCGTTGGGCTCGGTCACGATGTGCCAGTACTGGGTGTCCGGGTTCGACGCGGAGCCGGGCTCTTCCAGGCGGACGTCGGGGACGTCTCCGTTGCCGATGCTGGCGTCGTTGGTGTTGTCCCCGGTACCGATCACCTGGTCGGTCTTGCGGTTCACCAACTGGTAGTAGGCGCCCTCCGACTGGCCGAGGTCGACCTCGGCGTAACGGAGGACCGACGTGCCCTCGTTGTTGAGGATCGCGACGCGGCCGGTGCCTTCGACGTACTGCAGGTTGCGGCTGTACGCGCCCCGCGAGGTCGTCTGGTACTCCTTCCACACGCCGTCGCTGCGTCCGCTCTCGTTGACCCAGACGTTGCCGCTGCCGGACGCGTTGTAGACGAGACGACCGCCCGGAAGCCGGATGATCACCGGGCTGCCGCCTGTCGCGAGGGGGCGGGAGCCGGCGTCCACCGGCAGCGAGGTTACCCCCGTACCGGTCGCGGAGCCGCGGTAGAACTCCAGCGGGTTGTCGGCGATCACGTACCTGGTGTTGGTTCCGCCGCCCCAGTACTCGAAGGGGAGCATCCACTTGCCGTCCGTCGTCCGGACGACGTTCGTCATGCCCGGCCGGCCGCCGCCGATCTCCGTCTTGCCGCCTCCCATGTTCTGAGTCAGTCCCGCGACGTCGACCACGGGGGCGCTCCACTGTGCGCTGCGGCCGTCCCAGGTCTTGTGGACGAGGATCTGGCCTCGCGAATCGGTGGCGGTGTCGTTCGCGGGGTCCAGTCGGGGGACGCCGGTGTCCGGGTCGAAGCCCAGGTAGTCGTTCTCGTCGGAGTAGTAGCAGACGAGCTTGCCCTTGTAGACCATCAGGTACGGCTCCCACAGGGGATCCACCTGCCTGTTGGTGTTCGCCGCCGCGACGTTCTGGCCGATCGCGCCCGCGCTGCCGCCCTGCCAGCCGCCGGTCGCGACGACGTTGACGACCTTCCAGGTCGCGCCTTCGTCGGTGCTGGAGTACAGGGCGATCGCCAGGTCCTTGCGGTCGCCGTCGTTGGACGGTGTCCAGTTCGGGTCGGCCGCCTTGCGCTCCTTGTAGTACGCGTCGTCGCCGGACACGACACTGGCGAGGAGCAGCGTGCCCTGCTTCAGGTCTCCGACGTCCTGCGGCAGCGTGTAGAGGTAGGGGTTCGTCCAGTTGCTCGTGTACTTGGCGTACCGGGGATCGCCGGAGAGGTACGCCGGAGCCTTGACCTCCGACAGCGGCTGCCAGGTCGTTCCGTGGTCGTCGCTCTTGTGGACCGGCAGGGTCTGCCTGTCGGCGCTGCCCGTCTCCGTCACGACGGTGGACTTCTCGAACGACGCGACCAGTCGACCGCTCGGCAGCTGCGCCGACTTGGGGTAGACGGCGCAGTTGCCGCGCCCCTTCAGACAGGCTTCGCTGCCGAGCTGGTACAGGACTCCGCCCGTCGGGTTGTACGCCTGCGCTCCGGACGCGGGTATGGCCAGCATCGCGGAGGTCGCGACGAAGGTTCCCATCACCTGCGTCAGTCTTCTTCTGTGCACAGCCCCTCCTGGGGTGATCACTGGGCCGTCGGCCCTTCCGTGGTGATGAACACCCGCACGTCCCACGCGCCGAGGTCGAGCGCGGTCCTGCGGGGAGGGAGCCGCCGTCCAGGAGGTCGGGCGGCTCCGTCGGGGTCGCGACGCGGGCCGGATCCCAGCTCCAGTTGTGGATCACATGGACTCGGTGTCCGTCCGGGGACGTCCCGGTTGTCGCGGTGACGTTCTCCGGCAGCTCCTGCCGGCCGCCGGCCGCGGACGGCACGAGCCACTCGGCCAGGGCCCGGGCGAAATCGCGTCCTGGGACCGTGCCGACGTAGGTGATGCGGCCCGCGCCGTGGCTGCGGGTTGTGACCGCCGGCCAGCGGCCGAAGTGCGGGTGGTCGTACTCGGCGAGCACCGTGGCGTCGACGGCGTTCAGGCACTCGATCCAGTGCGTCGCCGTCGCACCCTGCGGCACTGCGAACGGACCGTCGGCCGGCGCACGCACCGGGACGTCGCCGGTCGAGTTGCTGCACTCGTCGTACGTCACCCCCGCGACCTCGGCCAGCCGGCCCGGCGCCGGTTCGAGTCGGGCGCGTGCCTCGTGGTCGGCGTATCCGGTGCGCCGGCCGAGTACCAGGTGGCCGCCCGCGTGCGCGTAGGCGGCGAGCCAGCTCGGTCGGAGTCTTCATCGCCTTGTCGATGTCGGCCTGGCTGACCGGATCGGAGGACGCGGACGAGTCGCCCGAGCCTCCGCCGCAGGCCGTGAGGGCGGCGCCGAGCGACAGGGCCCCTGTCGCGCCGAGGAAGAGCCGGCGGCTCATCGATGAGGAACTGGCGACGGATCTGGATTCGGGCATGGTGAACTCCGGCCGATGGCGATGGGGTCGGCACGCGGGCGAGGGCGTGCGAGACAGAGGTGAAGGAGAGGAGGGGCAGGGCGTTCGATGAACACCGGCAGCTCAGGCGTCCGACCGAGTCATCGGGGACACCACCGGGGCGTGGCCCGGAGACAGGCGCCCGGGACCGGTGCGTACGGCGACCGCGCGAGGCGGCCACGGTCGTGAGATGTCGGCGCTTCGATCACCGGGCGGGGCGCCCGGGGACGTGAAAGCGCCGGGGCGAGGCAGCAGGGCAGAGCGCGGCGGATGCGCGGGTGCGGGTGTCGGTGTCGGAGCTCGGCTCCGGCCGACGGGGCGGCTCACGCATCAGCCGGCAGCTCCGCGAGACAGGGGCTGGTCAGCGGTGGGGGCGGGACCTCCGATCGGGGCGGCCGAGTCGCCGGGGTGAGTACGGGAGAGCTGGTCGGCGCGTCGCCCGCCCGCCAGGTCCGGCGGGGGCGCGGTCGACGCACGGACGACGAGATCGACCGGTGGGCCGCTCGCCGGAACCGGATCGGCCCGCGGGTTCTCGATGGCGTGCACGAGACGCTTGAGCCCCTCCTGCGCCACGGCGTCGAAGGGCTGGCGCACCGTGGTGAGGGGAGGAGTCACATAAGCGGCGACCGGGATGTCGTCGAAGCCGACGACGCTCACGTCCTCCGGCGCGCGCCGGCCCGATTCCGCCAGCGCGCGCAGCAGGCCGATGGCCATGTCGTCGTTGGCGGCGAACACCGCGGTCACCTCCGGATCGGCGGCCAGAGCGCGGCCCGCCGCGTAGCCTGACGCGGCCGACCAGTCGCCTTCGATGACCGGCGGCTCGTGGCTGCCGTGAGCGGCCAGCGCCGCCCGCCATCCGCCCAGCCGGTCACGGGCGGCATACCAGCGCTGTGGTCCGGCGAGGTGATGGACCGTCGTATGCCCGAGACACAGAAGGTGTTCTGTGGCCGCCCGCGCCATCAGGCCGGCGCCGACGCCCGCCGTGAGCACCGTGGAGCCGGCGAACGGCGGCGGCGCCCCGAGCACCAGGACCGGTACGGCGACGGAGGGTTCCCACTGCTCCCCCTCGTCGCTCTGCTCGTCGATCGGCTCGGAGATGACGATGCCGTCCACGCCCTGGTCGAGGAGCGAGTTCACGGCACCCGGGACACCGCCCGGGTCCCCTTCCAAGGTGTTGACCACGCGCAGCGCGTACCCGGTGTCCCGGGCGGCCCGCTCGATGCCCATGAGCAGCGAGGCGGGTCCGTAGAGGGCGGTCCCCAGCGTCACCACGCCGATGGTGTGGGTCCGCCCCGAGGCCAGCGCCCGGGCGGCGTTGTTGCGACGGTAGCCGAGTTCCTCGGCGGCTTCGAGGACGCGGCGGCGGACGTCGGCGGAGACGTACGGCTCGTCGTTGAAGACCCGCGACACGGTCTTCTGGGAGACCCCCGCCAGCCGGGCCACGTCGACACTGCGCGGCGCGGCAGGACCCCTGCCACGCCCCGGTGCTCGCGTCATGGTGTCTCCTCGGGTCCGGCGGCATGAGGCCCCCGTCTGTCCGTGTGACTGCGCTGTCATGTCAGCGCAGTCATATGTACGCATCCGAACAGAGCGCGTCAAGGCTTCGCGCAGGATTCGGGTGAGTCCGGCCGCCGACCGGCCAGGGCCGCAGGGGGCGTCACCATCCGGATGCCGCTCGCCCGCGCGGAGTTGACTCGGATCAGTACTCGCAGCCCGGGAGCCCCGGGCCGGAATCTGGTGCTGTCCTCGTCCTCATCAAGCTGGGCACCGAGGTCTGCGGGCGCCACTTCATTGTTGGAAGACGGCCGTCGCCACCGGAACTGCCAGCAGCAGGCTGAGTCCGACCAGCAGGAGGCGGTCCAGCCACAGGACGGCGGCGAATTCGCGCAGTGTCGCGGCCAGCCAGTAGGCGGGGGAGGTCGGCGCGCCCACGACATGGACGGGCACGCCGACGCGGCGGGCCAGCAGGGTCGTGCGGTAGACGTGGAAGCCGCTGGTGACCACCGTGGCGCGGCGGCCGGGAGCGGTCCCGTCCACGAGGGCCGCGCTGAAGCGGAGGTTCTGCCCGGTGTTGACGGAGCGGTCTTCCCGCACGATCCGGTCGGCGGGCACTCCGCGTCCGCGCAGATAGTCGGCCATCGCGTCGGCCTCGGAGCGGACCTCGTCGTCGCCCTGGCCGCCCGAGAGGACGAACACCACACGAGGCGTGTCCGGTGCGGGAGCGGCGTCGATCGCAAGGGCGCGCTCGAGCCTGCGGGTCAGGAGCGGGCCGGGCCGGTCGCCGTCGAGCCCGGCGCCCAGGACGACGACATGAGTGGTGTCCGGCAGGGGGGCGCTACGGCCCCGGGCGAACACGTAGCCGGCGAAGACGAGGAAGAGCAGAATGAGGTATCCCGCGACCGCGTTCACCGCGACCACTAGGACACCGAAAGCCTCACCGCCGACCACGTGGAAGACCGCGTCGAGGCCGAGCACCGCCAGCACCGCGCAGCCGGAGGCCCCGGTCGCCACCAGGGCTGCCTGCGGTCCGAAGCGCCGGACCAGGAGGACGCCGTCGGCCAGCAGCAGCACGCCCAGCGCGAGCGCCAGGAGCAGGGCGCCGACGGCGAGGACGGTGGCGACGGTCGGATGGTCCGCCGCACTGCGAACGGCCACGCCAAGTCCGGCAGACGTCACCGCGAGGCAGAACAGGACGGCGGTGGAGAACCGGTGCGGTGCCAGCAGGGCGCTGACGACGCCGCCCACGGCGAACACGACCGCCGCGAGGTACTCCGGGTACTCCGGCATGTGCCGCCCCCTCCGCTCTTCCGCCCGCCCTTCTCGTCGCACGCGGGTTCCTGGCCCCGGTACGGACGGCTGCCGGCCATCCTCCCAGACCTGCTGTGGTGCGCCGAACGCGCGCGGGCGGTGGTGCGTTCGGCGGGACGGCATCGCCAAGGGCGAGATGAAGTGGGGCTGACCATGACCGACTTCGCGGCGTCCACCGCCACCGCCGATGTCGTACGGCGTCAGTACCTGGCCTCCGCGGCCGGTGACCTGGAGGCTCTGCGCACCACCCTCGCCCCCGACGTGGAGTGGACGGAGATGGCCGGCTTCCCCCTGGCCGGCACCTACCGCACCCCGACGGAGTCACCTCCAACGTCATGGAACAGCTGGGCAAGGAGTGGGACGGCTGGACCACCCACGACGCCACCCACGTCGTCGACGGCGAGAACGTCGTCGTCCTCGCCCGCTACACGGCGGCCAACAAGGCCACCGGCAAGGACATCGACGTGCGGGTCGCCCACCACTTCGTCGTGCGCGGCGGCCTGATCGTCCGGTGCGATGCACACCCCGTGGATCTTCGACCCCCAGCGTGAAAGGCTCGACGCCCGCGGCATCCCCTCCCAGGCCGCACAGCTGCCCAGCAACGATCCCGACAGCGCGGCCGCCCAGGGGCTGACCGAGGACGTCGAGGTGGTGCGCGCCGCCGTCGCGGCCGTCGACGGACCCGTCGTACTCGCCGCGCACTCCTACGGCGGAGTACCCGCCACCTGGGCCGCCGCCGCATCGGACCGGGTCGCCGAACTCGTCTGCATCGCCGGCTTCGCCCTGGAAGCCGGCACCTCGATGATGGAGTGGATGGGCGGCGGCTTCCCGCCCACCTGGATCCACTCGCCCCGACGGCCTGGCCGTCAAGGCATCAGACGTGCCCCTGACGTACGTCGTGGCCACCGAGGACCCGGCGCTGCCTCCCCAGGTTCAGGAACTGTGGGCCGCGCGTGCCGCCCACAGTTTTCGCGTCCCCTCCGGGCGACAGGTCCTGGCAGGTCCGGACGGCCTTGCCGGCGCCCTTGTCCCGTACGCCCTCCAGGCGGCCGGAGAGCACGTTTGTCTGCTGGGCGGTGCGGGGTGCCCTTCAGGACACCCCCGGCGCCGTCATCCAGCGCCATTGCGTGAACAGCTCCAGGCTGGCGGTGCCGCCGATGCGGGAAGCGTTGCCCGAGATGCCCATGCCGCCGAAGGGCGCGTTCGCCGCGTCCTTGGCGGACACGTCGTTGATGTGGACCATGCCCGTGCGCAACCTCCGGGCGACAGCGGTCGCCCGGGGTACGGACCCGGAGTGTACGGCGGCGGTCAGGCCGTACGCGGTGTCGTTGGCGACTTCCACGGCCTCGTCCTCGCTGTGAAACGGGATGACCGGGGCGACCGGCCCGAAGATCTCCTCGGTGAAGGCCGGCATGGTCCGCTCGACGCGGTCCAGCACGGTGGGCCGGTAGAAGAGCCCGTCGCGGGTCCCTCCGGCCAGCACCCGTGCCCCGGCGGCCACGCTCTCGTCCACGATCCGTTCGATCCGGGCCGCCTGCTGCTCGTTGATGACAGGCCCGATGGCCACGCCTTCGTCGCTGGGATCACCGGTCGGCAGCGCGTCAGCCTGCCGGACGAGCGCCTCCGTGTACGCCTCGACGACATCCGCGTGGACCACATGGCGTCCGGCGGCCACGCAGGCCTGGCCTTGATAGCCGAACGAGCTGACGGCCCCTGCCGTGGCGGCCGCCTCGACATCCGCGTCCTCCAGCACGATGATCGAGTTCTTGCCGCCCAGCTCCAGCGACACACGCTTGAGTCCTTCGCCCGCGACCCGGGCCACCTGCCGCCCGGCCTCGGTGGAGCCGGTGAACGAGACCATCGCGACATGCCGGTCGGCGACGACAGCACGCCCGGTCTGCGCGCCGCCTGGCAGGACGTGCAGCACGCCGTCCGGCAGCCCGGCCTCGCGAAACAGCTCAGCGACGAGGACACCGCCGGACACCGGAGTGAGGGGGTCGGGCTTGAGCAGCGCGGTGTTGCCGAGGGCCAGTGCCGGTGCCAGGGCCCGCATCGCGAAGAGCAGAGGCGCGTTCCAGGTGGTGATCACTCCCACCACCCCCAGGGGCACCCGCCAGGCCAGACTCGTCCCGCCCGGAACCTGCGGGGTGAGGACCTCGCCCGGGGGTCGTGACGCGAGCCCGACGGCGTGCTGGAGCTGAGCGAGACCGGCCGCGATCTCGTACTCGCCCTTCGCCGGGGCGCCCCCGGACTCCCGGACGATCCACTCACGGACGTGCGCACGGTGCTCACGCAGGGCGTCACCAGCACGGATCAGCAGCTCAACACGCTCGGACACCGTGGTCGCCGCCCATTCCGGCGCGGCACGGGCGGCTCGGGCGCCGGCCCGTTCGACATCGGCGGGGGAGGCCATGCCCACCTCCGCCAGTGGTTCGCCCGTGGCCGGTTCGATCACGTGCCGTGTGCGGCTCTCGGCGTTCCGCCAGCCCTCGCTGTAGATCATCCCCGTCCACTCGGCCGCGTTCGGCCAGGCAGGCGCACCGGTGACAGCCATGATCACGCCCTCCGCAGCGCTCGGTGGATTCGGGACTCACTCTTCTCCTGGCAATTCAACCCGCGAAGCAGCTACCTGTCATGCGATGGATGTGTCGCAGGTCCGTGCGGCCAGCCGGGGCAGCGGACGGTCACTCTGCCGGTGGCCGGGTCGCGGCCCGGCCACCGGTGTTGGACTCGGCCCGGCCACCGGTGATGGACTCGGCGCGCCTACTGGGCCGTCTCGTACGTGCCGGACAGGGTCTCGACCCGCTGCCAGACGCGGCCTGGCCTGGCAGAGCGACAACGCCGCCGCCCGCGCCCGCGCCGCCGAACTCCTCGCGCAGAAAGAGGTGTTCGCGTTCGGCCTGTCCGAGAAGGCCCACGGCGCCGACATCTACTCCACCGACATGCTGCTCGAGCCCGACGGCGACGGCGACTTCCGCGCCACCGGCTCCAAGTACTGCATCGGCAACGGCAACGCCGCCGGACTCGTCTCCGTCTTCGGCCGCCGTACCGACGTCGAAGGCCCCGACGGCTACGTGTTCTTCGCCGCCGGCGAAGTCGTCGTGGCGGCTGTCGTGGCCGGTGAAGGCGCGGGCGTCTTCGAAAAGGGCCCGGGGCAGCTTGGTGGGGGAGATGGGGACTCCCGGAAGGTGGTGCTCGCTCCGTTCTACAGGCCGTGGGGCACACCGGCCTTTCGGGCCGCCGGTGCCGGGGACGCCGGTCTGCCGGTCGCGGGCGGCGCCAAAGCGCCATCCTCCTGTCATTCCCGGCCGGGCAGCGCCAGCTCGAACCAGACGACCTTGCCGGTGCTCACCCTGGTCGCCCCCCAGCTCTCCGCCAGCTGGTCGACCAGGAACAGTCCCCGGCCACCCTCGTCACTCAGCATGGCGTGCCGCATCCTCGGCACCTGCGTGGAGTCGTCGCCCACCTCGCAGCGGAGTACGTCCGTGCGGAGCAGGCGCAGGGTGAGCGGCCGGGACGCGAAGCGTACGGCGTTCGCCACCACCTCGCTGACCAGCAGTTCGGCCGGCTCCACCATCGCGTCAAGACCCCAGTGCCGCAGGGTCCTGCGCGTCAGCCGGCGGGCCTGCCCCGCGGTCTGCGGCCGTGGAGCCATGTACCAGTACGCCACCGTCTCGGGCAGGATGCCCTCGAACCGGGCCGCGAGCAGCGCGATGTCGTCGTCCCGTTCGCGCGTGCCCAACGTGCCCAGTGCCTGGTCGCACAGCACTTCCAGTGCCGGGGGCCGCGAACCGGCGGTGGCGGCGCGCAGGTGTGCGCACAGCCGCTCCACGCCGGACAGCACGTCCGAGTCGCGGGACTCGACGAGCCCGTCGGTGTACAGCAGCAGAGTCGCCCCGGACGGCGCGTGCATCTCGGTGGACTCGAAGGCGCCGCTGCCGACGCCGATCGGCGCCCCGGGCGGGATCGGCAGCACCTCCTCCCGGCCGTCCGCGTGGAGGAGGACCGGAGGTGGGTGACCGGCGTTGGCGACCAGCAGCCGATGCAGGACGGGGTCGTACATCGCGTACAGGCAGGTCGCCATGTGCTCGCTGCCCAGCCGCTCCGCCTGTTCGTCGAGGTGGTGCAGGACCTCGTCGGGAGGAAGGTCGAGCCCGGCCAGGGTCTGCACGATGGTGCGCAGCTGGCCCATGATGGCGGCCGACGTCATGGAATGGCCCATGACGTCGCCGATCACCAGCGCGACACGGTTGCCGGGCAGGGGGATCGCGTCGTACCAGTCCCCGCCCACCTGGGAGGCCCGCGAGGCGGGCAGGTAACGGCTTGCCAGCCGGACTCCGGTCGGCTGGGGCAGTGCCGGAGGGAGCATCGTGCGCTGCAGTGCGGCGGCGACCGATGTCTCGCGGAGGTAGAGCGCGGCCTTGTCGACGCCGAGTGCGGTGTGGGTGGCGAGCTGGGAGGCGACGAGCAGGTCGTCTTCGGTGAAGGCGGGCCGGTCGGGGCGGCGGATGAGGACGACGCTGCCCATGACGTGGCGGCGGCCGTGCAGCGGAGCGATGATCAGCCGAGGTCCGGGCCGCGCCGCTCCGGGAAGACTCACCGGTCCCAGCAGCTCGGCCAGGGCCGGCACGACCCCTGGGGCGTCCCCCGACGCGGGCTGCCCGGCTTGCAGCAGCTCGGCCAGTCGGCCGCCGGCGGCCGGCCGTACGAAGTCCGCCGGCCGCGCGTCCGCCGGGGTCTCCGGGGAGAAACCGCGCCCGCGGGCGGCCGGATCCCTCGGCGGCGCACGGTCCGTGCTGTGCAGCCGCAGCAGGACGGGGGCGTCAGGACCTTCGTCCCCGACCGGCAGTGGATCGGACAGGTGGACGAAAGCCGTGTCGGCGAAGGCCGGCACCGCCGCCCGGCACAGTGCGTGCAGCGCCTCGTCGAGATCGATGCCGCGGGCGATCCGGCGCGTCGCCTCGTCGAGGTAGCGGAGCCGGTCGGTCTGCGGTCCGAGGAGCTGTGGCCGACGCGGGGGCGCGACGGGCGCGTCCGCCCTGGCCCCCCTGCCGGGGTGTTCATGAGCTCCCAGGTGCTTCGTCACTGTGTCGCTTCCGTCTGGGTGGGCCCCTGCCGGTGCCGGCGGAGAGGCGGCCGTCAGCCGTGCCGTCGGCAGCGCAGGAAGATCTGCACCTCGGGCGGTACGTCGGCGCTCGCGGGTGCGTAGGTGTAGGAGGCCTCCTCGACGATCTCGAAGCCGGTCGCCTCGACGATCTCCCGCAACTCGTCCCGCAGGTACCCGGACACCCGGATGGTCTTTCCGAGGAACGGGATCGAGAAGTCGTCCACGTCGGCCTCCACCATCGACAGCACGAACATGCCGCCCGGCATCAGCAGGTGGCGGACGGTCCGCAGCGCGAGGGGGATCTCGGCGCGCGGCAGCATGAGCAGGGAGAAGAAGGCGGCCACCGCGTCGAACCGGCCGAGGTCGCGGGGTCCTCCCGGCCGCAGATCGGCGATGTCAGCCTGGTGGAAGGTGCCGTCGGGCACGTGCTCGCGGGCCAGGGCGGTCATTCCGCCTGACAGGTCGACGCCGACGACCTCCAGCCCCGCCTCCGCCAGCTGCCGGGCGGTCGGGAGCCCCGTGCCGCATCCCAGGTCCAGCACGCGGGACCCGGCCGGTAGGGAGTCCACGAGCCACTCGGCGGCCGCGACCTGCCCCTCCTTGTGCGGGAAGGCCTCGTCGTAGCGGTCGCCGATGGCGTCGAAGGCCTCCGCCTGGCCGGTGCGGTCAGGCAGCGCGTCCGCGTAGCCCGGCTTGCCGGGAGGGCTGCTGCTCACAGGCGTTTCCCCTTGCCCATCCTGTGAAATTTCTCCATATATCCTCCCTTATCAGGTCCGGGTCGACATCCCCGCCTCGTCCGCCGGGCTGTGACCGGCCCGGGCGATGAGCAGGGCCACGTCGTCGGGGTTCCCTTCCCCACGCAGGGTGTGCAGAAGCAGCTCGCAGGTGGCGTTCAGCGAACGGCCGGCATGGTCGAGGACGTCGAGGAGCGTGTTCAGGCGTGCGTCGATCGGCTGGTCGCGGGTCTCGATGAGGCCGTCGGTGTAGAGGACGAGCTGGTTCCCCGGCGGGAAGGCGATGGAGGTGGTGTCGAAGGAGGTGCCGCAGACGCCCAGGGGCACGCCGGTGGGAAGGTCGAGGAGTTCGGGTGCGCCCGGATGGAGAAGGACGGGCGGCAGGTGGCCGGCGACGGAGATGTGGCATTCGGCGGTGCGGGGGTCGAAGACGGCGTAGACGCAGGTCGCGATGGTGCCGAGGCCGTCCGTGATGTGGTCGAGGTGGTGCAGGACCTGGGCGGGGGCCAGATCGAGGTCGGCGAGGGTTCTCGCGGCGGTGCGCAGTTGCCCCATGGCGGCGGCGGCCGTGACGCCGCTGCCCATCACGTCGCCGATGACCAGGGCCGTCTTGTCGCCGGCCAGCGAGATGACGTCGAACCAGTCGCCGCCGATCTCGATGGTGGCCTGGGCGGGGCGGTAGCGGTAGGCGATGTCGAGGCCGGGCCGCCGTGGCGGGGGGCGGGGGAGCAGGCTGCGCTGGAGAGTGAGGGCGGTGCGGCGTTGTTCCTCCACGGCCCGGTGACGGTCGGTGACGTCGACACTGGAGGTGGCCACTCCCAGTACTTTCCCGTTGGGGGCTTCGAGCCGGTAGAACGAGATCGACCAGGCGTGATCGTTGTGCGGGTCGGCCGCTGTGCGGCCGACGACGTACTGGTCCAGGATGGGCGTTCCGGTGGCCAGGACCTTGCGCATGGCCGCTTCGAAGGACTCGTCGAGGAAGGGCAGCACCTCGTGGATGTGGCGGCCTATGTGCTCGGCCGCCGGCACTCCGTTCATCCGTTCCTCCGCGGGATTGACGGAGATGTACCGCAGTTCGGTGTCCAGCATGCCCAGCCCGATCGGTGACTGGGACACCAGCTGGGCGGACAGGGACAGGTTCCGCTCCACGCCCCGCAGCGTGGCCTGGTCCGTGGCCAGGCCCAGGGCCCAGTAGTCGTGCCGGTCGTCCTGCAGCCGCATATTGCGGAACTCCACCAGCCGGGTGCTGCCGTCCTTGTGCCGGACAGGGAAGACCTCTACCCAGCTTTCGCCCTCCCGCATGACCCGGTCGAGCAGGGCAAGGACGGTGTCGAGGTGCGTCTTGTCGATCAGCAGGTGGCCCGCGTACTGGCCCAGTGCCTCCTCGGCGGTGTAGCCGAAGAGGGTCTCGGCCTGCGGGCTCCAGAGATCGATCCTGCCCTCGGCGTCGAGGAGGACGGCGGCGACGTTCAGCACGTCGAGCAGCCCACCCGGCCCGGACGGAGCGACATCCGCTGTGCCGGGATCATCCCGGAAGGGTTCAGCCGCACCCATGCCCCAGGCTCCTTCCGGCTCCCGTCGAACCTCGCCTGCCGGGCCGGACGCTGTGCCGGCGTCCGTCCCCGGCACCTCCATCGTCCCCCTCCGCCGCCCGGGCGGAACCTCCGCCGGTTCGTTGACCGAACGTGGCGTCCCCCCACCGTCCGTGCTTTCCGCGCGACGCCGGTGTGGGCGAAGCGGCCCCGCGTGTTATTGAATGAAGTGTGCGGTCAGGAATCTCGGGGCCCTGTCGCCCGGGTTCTGATACGGCCCCGGCGCTGTGCCGGGGTTGGCGAGCGAGCTGAGAGAGCCGCATGGACTCCACCCCCTCCCCCTCGTCCGCGTCGGCGTTCGACATGGTCAGCGGCGCTGTGGGGCAGTACATCCCACGCGGCGGGGCGGCAGCGGCCGCCGGTTCTGCCGACCCGCAGGGCGACAGCGCCTCCAGCCACCGTGTGCACGCCGATCCGGCAGCCGGCCGTCAGGAGCAGATCCTCGGCGCGGTCAACCTCGACCGGGATCTGAGGATCACCCGCTCCAACCTGGGCGCCCCCGTCTTCGCGGGGGTGGAGGCCGTGACCGGGAGCGCTTTCGTCGATCTGCTGCCTCCCTGGGACGTACCGACGGTCACGCGGCGGTTGCGGCAGGTCCTCGAGACCGGTGAGCCGCATGTGGCCCGGGTCCAGCGCCTGCGGAGGGGTGACGGGTCGGAGCTGGTGGTCTCGATGAGCATCCTGGCCGCCGCGCCGCCTCAGGACGGCCTGACCGTCTCCCTGATCGCCATGGCCAGGAGGCTGCACCTGTACGCCGCCGAGACCGCGATCGGGACCTCGCTGGACATCGGCGAGACCGCGCAGTCGCTCGCGCGGTCACTGCTGGCCTGGGGAGACGTGGCCGCCATCGACCTCGACCTCGCCGTGTGGACGGGCGAGGTGGTCACCGAGCAGCCGCAGCGGCGCATCCGGCTGCGGCGGGCGGCCCTGGTGCCGGACCGGGCCTGGCCCGACGGCTACGTGACGCCGGGCGACGATCTTCCCGGCGACGCGAGTCGCCTGCTGTCCCAGGCGATACGGCGCGACGACGCCGCCCAGGCCATCGTCATACCCGACCGGGCGGGGATCGAGCGGGTACTCGGCAGCCCGCGGCTGGTACGTGCCCTGGTGCCCGGTGACCGTGCCGTGGCTGTCGCGTACATACCGCTGGTCCTGAACGGGGCGCCGCCCGTGGTGCTGGGCGTGGCGGAGGTCTGGCGGCGGGCGGACCGCCCCTTCCACGACAGCGAGCTGCTCGACCTGCAGGAGCTGGTGGCGCGGACCTCTCACCACGTCGACCTGGCCCGTCAGCACCAGCGCGAGCACACACAGGTGCTGGCGCTGCAGCGACGACTGCTGCCACGGTCCGCCGGCGACACCATCGAGACCGCCAGTGTCTACCAGCCCGCCACCCCCGACAGCGCGGGCGTCGGCGGCGACTGGGTGAACAGCTTTCCGCTGCCGGACGGCCGTACCGCGCTGGTCGTCGGTGACGTCGTCGGGCACGGCCTGGGAGCCGCGGCGACCATGGGACAGCTGAGCATGGAGGCCCGTGCCCTGCTGTCCGCCGGGCTGGCGCCCAACGAGGTGCTGGAGCACCTGGACGAGACCGTGACCCTGCTGGACGACACCGAGTCCGGCCTGGTGGCCGGCTACAGCGCCCTCGGCTCGACCTGCTGCATCGCCGTGTACGACCCGGTCAGCCACCAGGTGGCGCTGTCCAGCGCCGGACACCTCCCCCCGGTCCTGGTGCCGCCGGACGGGCCCGCCGGCTCTGTCGCGGTGCGCCCGCACCCCGGGCTGGGCGCCGAGTTCGCGCTCCGGGAGCCGTTCGACGTGCACGTGTTCGCCGTACCACCGGGCTCGCTGCTCGCTCTCTACACCGACGGCCTGGTGGAGGATCCCGCACTGTCGATCGACGAGGGCATCGGCAGGCTGGCGGAGGTCGTGTCCACGGTGCACCCCTGGGACGCCCTGCAGCGGGCCGCGCGGCACGTGGTCTCCGAGCTGGCGCCCGTGCGCCGCCGCGACGACGTGACCCTGCTGCTCGCGCGCATGATCGGCTACCGCAAGGACGACACCGCGACCTGGCGGCTGCCCGCCCGCGGCGACGCCGCCGCCCGGGCCCGGGTGCTGGTCTCCGCGCTGCTGGGGCAGTGGCGCACCCGAGCCGACACCCGGGACAGCGTGCTGCTGGTGGTCAGCGAACTGGTCGCCAACGCGGTCCGCTTCGCCGAGGGGCCGATCACGATACGGCTGATCAGGGCCGGTCACGGGCTGCTGTGCGAGGTGGGCGACACCGGCAACGGCAGGCCGCGGCTGGGCCGGGGCGGGCTGTTCGACGACGGTGGCCGTGGCTTGCGTGTCGTGCATGGGCTCACCACCCGGTGGGGGGTGCGGTGGACGGACACCGGCAAGGTGGTCTGGGCATCCGTCGAGCGGTGACGCGGCTACAGCCACCGCCCTTCCAGAGCGGTGGCCGTGAGCCCCGGGGCCGCCGCGTACAGGACGGCGCGGCTGCCTCGCTCCTGCCCCGCGTCGTGCGCCCTGCGCATGATGTCGAAGACGGCGGCGCCTCCGCGGTTGCCGCTGGTGTAGCTCTCCCGGCTGTAGTCCAGCAGCCCCGACGGCCATCCGCCGGGCATCGTCTGCTCCATGTACTCCAGCACGCGTGTTCCGCCGGGGTGCGCGAGCAGGACGTCGGGGTGCCATGAGCCGGGGTCGTCCTGGTACCGGACGCGCAGCCAATCCCACATCGCGGTGACCGTCTCCTGAACGGCGCGCGGCCCGCGCCGGTCCATCACGAAGTGGGTGCCGTCCTCCCGCGTCTCCAGGCGGTGCAGGTCCTGGGTGCCGGGCAGCGTGTGGTGCCAGGCGGCGTCCAGTCGCAGCACGGACTCGGGCCGCGGACGGCCCGTGACCACCGCGGCGACCGCGGTGTCCGCGAACAGCAACCGGACGATCAAGGACTCGAGGGTGTCGTCCGCGGGCTGGTAGGTCGTGCTCAGCGCCTCCGATATGACGACCAGGACCACCCGGTCGGGATCCGCGGCCACGAGATCGGCCGCCAGCGCCAGGGAGCGGGTCCCGGCGACGCAGGCCCACTGTGTGGCCGGCAGCAGCATCACGTCGTCGCGGAGCGGGAGCCTGTTGGCCAGGGCGACGTCCAGGCCCGGCAGCGCCGGGGTGGTGGAGTGACTGGTGATCAGGCAGTCGACGTCCTCGGCGTCCAGCCCGGCGATCTGCAGGGCCCCGCGTGCCGCGTGCTCCCCGCAGGACCGCACGGCCGCCCACGCCGGGGCGGTGCGCTCCTGGACGGTCTGCGGCGCGGGTACCGACTCGAGGGCGGCGATCACGCGATCCACGTCCTTCTCGGTGAACCCGTCGCCGGTCAGGGCTTCCCGGGCGGGCCCGATACCGGCGGCCGGCAGGGCGCTCCCGTCGCCGGGTGCGACGGCGGTCTCCAGCGGCAGCATCCACCCGCGGTTCTCGATGCCCGTACTGGCCGCGATGGTGTCGATCCGCGGCGCCCACGCGGCGTGCGGGTGCCGGTCGCGCACTTCTGCCACGATCTGGCTGGTCTTCACGTTGTGCTCGCCGTGTATCACGGCGGGCGGGCACAGATATGCGGTCATGGTCGGCACCTTTCTCCGGGGTGACGAGGCGGAGCATCACGAACGCTGTGTCATGGATCACTTGGACGTGGTGCGTCCAAGTCGATGCCGGCGCGCTCCACTTCGGGCTTCGGCAGCCGTTCCGAGAATGGACGCTAAATGGACATTTGCGCTGTGATTTGGGCAACTTAGGTGGTTTTGTCATGCGTGACATGACGCACACCGGTCGGCTCACCGCCCCGGAGGTCCCTCAGTCGAGGCAGAACTCGTTGCCCTCGACGTCCCGCATCACGATGCACGACTCGTTGACGCCGTCGGCGACGAGCAGTCGCTCGCGTACCGCGCCGAGCGCGACCAGTCGTGCGCATTCGGCCTCGAGCGTGGCCAGACGCTCCTCACCCACGAGTCCGGTGCCGACGCGCACGTCGAGATGCACCCGGTTCTTGACGACCTTGCCTTCCGGAACGCGCTGGAAGAACAGCCGCGGTCCCACCCCTGAGGGATCAGTGCACGCGAACCACGCACCCTGATCCTCAGGAGGCAGCGAGCGGTTGAAATCGTCCCAAGTGGCGAACCCGGCCGGCGGCTGCGGTACGGCGTACCCCAGCACCTCGCACCAGAAGCGAGCGACGCGCTCGGGATCCGCGCAGTCGAAGGTGACTTGGAACTGCTTGATCGTTGACATCAGCGCACCATAGCGCTTCGCCTGCCCGGCCACCGCGGAATTCTGTTGCACATGTCCTTGGTTCTCCAAGACCATTCGCGCTGTGACAGACAAGACCGAGCGCCCGGCCTCCGCCCCCGTGAGCACGAAGTCCGTACGATTCGTCGAGTTGTCGAACACGGCCATGGTCGCCTTGCTGAATGACGACCTGGCTCAGGCGAGTGCCGAAGCGGGTGTCGCCCTCACCGAGTACTTCCTCACCGACAGGGCGAAGTGGGTGTGGCGGTATCGGGTCGACCAGCTGGCCTCGGACCCGGGGTGCGCGGGGTGGCTCACCCAGGTCGTGGTGGCCGAGCCGGAGGGGGACGTCGTGGGGTACGCCGGGTTCCATGGGCCGCCGGACGAGGCGGGCATGGTGGAACTCGGCTACTCCGTGGTCCCCGACCACCGCCGTCAGGGCTACGCCAGGGCGATACTGACCGCGCTGGTGCGGCGGGCCGCCGCCGAAGCCGGGGTCAGGATCGTGCGGGCGACGATCAGCCCTGACAACACCGCGTCCCTGGCCACGATCTCCGGGTTCGGCTTCGTGGAGGTCGGGGAGCAATGGGACGAGCAAGACGGCCTTGAGCTCATCTTCGAGGTTCCCGCCTGAGAGCTACGCGTACCTGACGCGTGAGGAGCGCGCCTGTGCGGCGAGGCGCGCTGTCGAAGCCGCCGACGGTGTCCCGGTCATGGCCGGCATCGGGGCGCCGCACGCCTCGCAGGTGCTCGCCGGTCTGCTGGGTACCACCGTGGAGTGGTGCGACTTCTTCCTCTACAGCACGGCTTGGGTGTCTCCACCTGCTCTGAGGTTCTTGCGCTGGTTGGCATGGAAGCGCGCCTTCTTCTGACGATTTCCGCACGTGTTCATGTCGCACCACTTACGGGTGCGGCTTTGGCTGGTGTCGAAGAAGGCGGCTTGGCAGGTCGGCGAGGCGCACAAGGCCAGCTTTCCGTCTCGTTCGCCCGAGATGATGTCGATCGCGTCGGCGGCGATCACGCTGAGGGCGTCCTCCACGCTCGAAGCCGAGCTGAGCCGCCATCGCCGCTTGCCGTCGGGTGTCAGGATCGCCGCGGCCCGGCCCTGGGCGCTGCGGTCATTGATGACGTGGACAGCGGACGCGGGGAGAGCGTCCTGGGTCGCGGCCGCTGTCGCGGCGGCGTGGATCGACTCCCTCAGCTCCCGGGCGAGGTCGAGCTGGTCGGCGGTGCAGGAGTCCACGGCGAGGCCGTACACCGCCAGCCAGTCGATGAGCCGGTGCGGTGTGGGGATGCGCTCCACAGGGTCGCCATGCCGCTCCGACAGAGTCCCCGTGAAGCTGGTCGCCAGCACGGTGCCGAGGCGGAAGTCAGGGAATCGAGCGCGCATGGAACCACCTTAGAGGGTTGCGGCGATGCTCGGAGAACTGCTAGAACCGGCTTAGCCGGTTCCGCGATGGCCAGGAGGTCTCATGCCCCGTCTCACCAGCGACGTGCAAGCATTTGAAGCCCACGCGACTGACGCCGACCTCGACGATCTGCGGGCGCGACTGGCCGCGGCGCGACTGCCGGAGGCCGAGACGGTCCGGCGCGCCGCGCCCGGCCCGCGCCGATGGGAACAGGGCGTTCCGCTCGCCGACCTCGTCGATCTCGTGCACTACTGGCGCACCGGCTACGACTGGCGGTGGTTCGAAGCGCGACTCGAGCAGATCGGCCAGTTCCGCACGACCATCGATGGTCTGGGAATCCACTTCCTGCACCGCCGGTCCACGCGCACGGATGCCACTCCTCTGATCCTGACGCACGGCTGGCCGGGCAGCGTCGCCGAGTTCGTCGATGTGGTGGACGAGCTGGCGGATCCGAAGGATGCGGAGACTCCGGCGTTCCATGTCGTGGTTCCGTCGCTGCCGGGATTCGGCTACAGCGACAAGCCCGCCACCACCGGGTGGGGTACCGAGAAGATCGCGGCCGCATGGGTGGAACTGATGGGAAGGCTCGGCTACAGCCAGTTCGCAGCCCACGGCGGCGACTGGGGAGGCAACATCACCACGGTTCTCGGCGGAAGGTTCCCGGCGCACGTCCTCGGTATCCACACCACGTTCGCGGAGGGGCCGCCCGGGTTGACCACGGACGGGCTGACGGAGTCCGAGCGCGAATGGGCCGAGGGCACTCGCCACTTCTGGCGCCACCGCGCGGCGTACGCGAAGCAGCAGGCGACCCGGCCGCAGACCATCGGCTATTCGCTCGTCGACTCACCGGTCGGGCTTCTCGCCTGGATCCTGGACAAGTTCGCCGAGTGGTCGGACACCGAGCACAGCCCGTTCGAGACGATTTCCAGGGACAGGGTTCTCGACGACGTCACCCTTTACTGGCTGACACGGACCGGCGCATCGTCGGCCCGCATCTACTACGAGAGCCACAATTCGCTGGACCCCGAACTCCGGGTCGACGTCCCGTCGGCGATCACCATGTACCCCCGCGACATCGAGAAGTGTCCGCGCACCTGGGCGCAGGAGCGGTACCGACGGATCGTGCGATGGAGGTCGCCCGAATCCGGGGGACATTTCCCGTCGCTGGAGGTCCCCGAGTACTTCGTCAAAGATCTGCGAGAGGGCCTCGCCGCAGTGCTGGCCGCTCATCGGTGAAGGCGGCTCGGCGACCCGGAGGTCCATCAGAAGGGCCCTACTCCTCCCGTGCCCACGGCCGTAGCTTCTCCGGGTTGCGGACCGCCCAGATCCGGGTCACGCGGCCGTCGGAGACGTCGAACGCGGCCACGGTCATGACGACGCCGGCGCGCTGGGCCACCAGGCCGGGCACCCCGTTGACCGACCGCTCCAGGAGTTCGAGACCGTGAGCCCTGTCGGCGATGGCGACCATGTACTGCGCGATGCGCGCGCCGCCCTCGACCGGGCGCAGGGCGGCGCCGGCCATGCCGCCGCCGTCGGCGGTCATCACGGCGGCCGGATCGAGGAGCCCGACGAGGGCCGCGATGTCCTTGGTCTCCCACGCCTCTTTGACGTGCCTCACCACGTCGGCCCGGCCGGGCGCCGGCATCGGGGCGCGCGCGGCGCTCACCCGCCGGCGGGCGGAGGCCGCCAGCTGCTTGCAGGCCGCGGGAGTACGGCCGAGGACGTCGGTGATCTCGGTGAACGGGTAACGGAAGACGTCGTGCAGGACGAACGCCACCCGCTCGGCGGGCGTCATCGACTCCAGGACGACGAGGAAGGCCATGGACACCGACTCGTCCAGGACGATCTGGTCGGCGGGGTCCGCGGGGCCGGTGGCGTCGGCGCCGCCCGCGTGGCCCCACTCGGTGCGGTCGGGCAGTGGCTCGGGCAGCCATGCTCCGACATAGCGTTCGCGGCGGGCCCGAGCAGAGCCGAGCAGGTCCAGGCAGATGCGGCTGGTCACCGTCGACAGCCAGGCGCCGGGGGACCGGATCTCCTCCCGCCGGCTTGGTGACAGCCCGTACCAGCGCGCGTAGGCATCCTGTACGGCGTCCTCGGCCTCGGTCACCGAACCGAGCAACCGGTAGGCCACATTGATCAGTTGACGTCGTTCGCCGGCTATCTCATCCGTTCTGCTCCCGACCGTTCCCATGGCTTCGGCCCCCCTCGCCTTACCTTTCGCGGGCCCGCGTCGTCGGGCTGGTGTGACCTTATCGATCTACCGCCCGACGGCGGGAGAAGGGGACCGTGACATGGCCACTCAGGTGACGGCGACGGCGAACACGCGGCGCACCTCCTCGTTCCTGCGGATCGCGATCGCCCTGCAGACCCTGACCATCTTCCTTCAGGCGGTCTCCGCCGGACTGCTGCTGACCTCGTCCTACGGGGCGATGCTGCACGATGCCGGATCCCGGGTGATGTACGGGGCGTCCATGTTGTACCTGCTCGCGGCGGTGCTGGCGTGGAAGCCTGGCGGCGGATCGCCCCGGCCCGTCTGGCACGCCACGGGTTTCCTCGCGCTCGCCTCGGTCCAGGTCGCGGTCGGCATCGCGCACGTCCCGTCGGTCCATCTCCCCCTGGGGGTCCTGATGTTCGGTCTGAGCGTGCTGGCGCTGGCCCGGCGCTGAGGCCCGGCGTGGGGCGACACCCGGGCACCGGCTACTCGTCGGACAGCGTGAGGTCGGGGACCCGCCAGGCCGCGATCACGAAGGCGACCAGGGACACCGCGGCGCCCGTGAGGAAGACGAGGCGCATCGAGGCGACGTAGCCCTCCAGGAACGGCCACGCCGCGCTCGGGTCGAGGGCGCGCAGGAACGCCGAGTCCTCCAGGCCGACGCCGCCGTCGGGGCGGAGCACACCCGTCAGGGCGTGCGCGTTGTCGGGCTGGGCCAGCAGCCGGCGGTAGGCCGGGTCGTGGTGGGCCTCGGCCAGCCGGTCGGCGATGCCGCCGGCCGCCGTGGTGAACAGGACCGACAGGAACGCAGCGGTACCGACCGTGCCGCCGTTGGAACGGAAGAAGTTGACCGACGCCGTCGCCGCGCCCATGTCCGTACGCGGCACCTCGCACTGCGCGAGTGTGGTGAGCGTCTGCATCGACGCACCGAGACCCGCGCCCATGAGGGCCATGCCGAGCGCCGGGTGCCACAGCGGGCTGTCCGCCCGTAGCGTGGCGAAGACGAGCATCGCCGCGGTGAACGAGCCGATACCGGCGACGAGATGGACCTTGAACCGGCCGGTCCGGGCGATCATCCGGCCCGTCAGCAGCGTCACCGCGAGGTTCGCGGCGACCGTGGGCAGGGTGGCCAGACCCGCCGCGATGGGGCTCATGCCGCGGACCAGCTGCAAGTAGAGCGGCAGTGTCGTCATCGCGCCGAACATGCCGACGCCTACGACGAAGTGCAGCCCGACACCCAGCCGGAAGGTCCGGATGCGGAACAGGCGCGGCGGCAGCAGCGCGGCGTCGCCCGACCGCCGCTCGACGACCAGGAACACGGCCAGACCCGCCACACCGATCGCGTACATCGACAAGGCCAGGGGAGAGTCCCACCCCCAGGTGCGGCCCTGCTCCGCGACCGTCAGCAGGGGCACGATGCCCACGGCCAGGGCGAGTGCCCCGGCGTAGTCGAGCCGGTGCCGCACCCGCCGGTGCGGGAAGCGCAGCACCCGCACGATCGTCACCGCGGCCGCGGCGGCGAGCGGCACGTTGATCAGGAAGATCCAGCGCCAGCCCGCGATGCCGAACAACTCGGCCCGGTCCGCGAACGCACCGCCCACCAGCGGGCCGACGATGCTGGCCCCGCCGAAAACGGCCATGAA
Organism: Streptomyces sp. NPDC008137; assembly: GCF_042957035.1. Lineage (NCBI taxonomy): Bacteria > Bacillati > Actinomycetota > Actinomycetes > Kitasatosporales > Streptomycetaceae > Streptomyces > Streptomyces sp. NPDC008137. Next base: position 41,301 of record NZ_JBIBHN010000021.1, read on the forward strand.
GTAGCCCTGGTAGCGGCCCCTCTCCCGAGGTGAGGTGATGTCGGCGACGATCGTCATCGCCAGCGACATCAGCCCGCCGCCACCGAGCCCCTGAACGGCGCGGAACGCCGCGAGTTCATAGATCGACGTGGCGAAGCCGCACAGCAGGGAGCCGACGGTGAACAGGGCGATCGCGGCGAGGTAGACGGGTCTGCGGCCGTGGATGTCGGACAGCTTGCCGTAGAGCGGCGTCGCGAGCGTGGCGGTGATGAGATACGCGGTCGTCACCCAGGCCTGGGCCGTCAGCCCGTGCAGGTCGTCGGCGATGGTCCGCAGCGCGGACGACACCACCGTCTGGTCCAGCGCCCCCAGGAACATGCCGAGGACCAGCCCGGACATGACGGTGGTGATCTGCCGGTGACTCAGCCGCGGGGGTATGTCCCCGGACGCGCCCTGTTCTTGGGTGTCGGAGAAGGTCACGTGTCGTCCTCGGGGTGGGGGCGGGTACGGGCCGCCCGGGGGTACCGGAGCGGCCCGTACCCGGGGTACCGGGCGGTCAGCCGGCGATCTTCGCCAGGTCACCGACCGCCTGATCGACCTCGGGCAGCGTCAGCATCGCGAGCTGGGCCGACCGGGCCCGGGCCCGGGGCCCGGGGTCGGCGAGGAGCCCCCGGCACGCCTCGGCGATCCCGGCCGCGCCGCGGTCCGTGATGTGACGGCCGAGCCCCAGCTCCGCCACCCGGTCCGCGTTGGCGGGCTGGTCCCCGAAGTGCGGCAGCACCGCCAGCGGCGTGCCGGTGCGCATGGCCTCACGGATGCTGTTGAAACCGCCGTGGGTGACGAACAGGTCGACCGACTCCAGCAGCAGTGGCTGCGGCACCCGGTCGGCGACATGGATGTGCCTGGGGAGCCCCTCGGTGTCCACCGGAATCCCGGACGTCGACACGACCACCGTGCAGTCGTCCAACTCGGCCGCCGCCCCCACGATCGCGCCCAGGCTCTCGGCGGGGTCCGGCAACTTCACGGGCAGAGGCGTGTCCCGGCCCGCCATGCGTTCCCGCACCACCGGCAGGGCCGTGCCGATCGCCGCGTACACCAGCGGCCGGTCCGTGGGCAGCCGGGCGAGCCACTCCGGCAGCACACCGCCGCGCTCCACGTCCACCGTCTGCCGGTAGGCCCACGCCTCGTGCAGATGCCGGGCGAAGGAGAAGGCGGACGGCACGTAGTCGACGCGGCCGTGCGGAACGAGCGACAGCGGGTCGTCCCGCACGGGCAGCCCCAGCTCCTCGCGCCGCTCGTTGAGCCGCGGCAGCATCTCGGCGGGGTCCAGGATGTTGCTGAACCCCGAAGGCGTCGGCAACTGCGGTACGCCCAGCAGCTCGGCGGTCAGCACCGCGCCCATGTCCATGCCGTCCCGCAGGATCACATCCGGCCGGAAGTCCTTGGCGAGGGGGAGCAGGATGTCCAGGTGGGGCTTGACTCCCGCCCCGGCCAGATGCCGCATCAGCAGCCGGGGCAGCCCGGCCGTCGGCTCCGTGAGGTCGGCGGTCTCCTGGAGCTCGGCGAGGTAGGGACCCATGGCGGCGAGCGGATTGAACTCCGGTAACGCGGCGTTGACTTGCACGTCGTCATCGCGGAAGACGGGGACGAGGGCTTCGGTGGTGACCACCAGCACCTGATGCCCCGCCTTGGAGAGGGCGCGCAGCAGCGGCAGTTGGGCACGGCCGTGGGAGGGACTGCCGAGCGTGGTGCACAGAACCCGCATGGATGAGCCTTTCTCTCGGAGTTTCTTCCAGGGAGGGAGGAGGCGTCACGCCACCCGCGCCGGTGCCTCGGCGTGGCCGATGCCCCGCAGGCTCAGTCCGGCCCGCGCCAGCCGGTCCGCGTCCAGCAGGTTGCGGAAGTCGTGCACCTCGTGACCGGCCATGCGCGCCGCGATCGCCGCCCAGTCGAGGTCGCGCAGCTCCGGCCACTCGGTGAGGACGAGACAGGCCGCCGCGCCCTCCGCCGCCCGGACCGGGTCGTCGTCGAGGTCGAGCAGATCGCTCAGGTCGGGCCGCTCCTCGCGCAACGCCGGGTCGTACGCCGTGAGTTCGGCGCCGCGCTCGCGCAGCAGCCGGGCGACGGAGAGCGCGGGCGAGTCGCGCAGGTCGGAGGTGCCGGCCTTGAAGGTCAGTCCGTACAGGGTGAGCCGTACGCCGTGCAGCGACCCGTCCTCGGCACGCCCGCACGCTGCGGCGACCCGGTCGACGAGCTGCCGCTGGTGGGCGACGTTGGTCTCGATGGTGGCGCGCAGCAGCGGGAAGTCGACCCCGGCCAGATCGCACACGGTGAGCAGGGCGTGGGTGTCCTTGGGCAGACAGGAACCGCCCCAGCCGGGACCGGGCCGCAGGAACGCGGACCCGATGCGCGGGTCCCGGCCCAGGCCCTCGGCGACATCGGCGATGTCGGCGCCGAAGCGTTCGCAGACGGTTGCGAGGTTGTTGGCGAAGGACAGCTTCATCGCGAGGAAGAAGTTCGCCGCGTACTTGGTCAGTTCGGCGCTGGCGGCGTCGGTGAGCACCAGCGGCGCGTCCAGTGCGGCGTACAGGTCGGCCACACGCCGGCCGGCGTCCCGGTCGGCGGAGCCGATGACGATCCGGTCGGGACGCAGGAAGTCCTGGACGGCGCGGCCCTCGCGCAGGAACTCCGGGTTGCTCACCACGGCCACGTCGTCCCGGCCGAGCAGCGCGGCCACCCGTTCGCACGTACCGACGGGCACCGTGGACTTGTTGACGATGACACAGCCGGGCGGCAGTACGTCGCGGATCTGCGCGGCCACGGCCTCCACGGCGGCGAGATCGGCCGCGCCGCCCGCCCCCATGGGCGTGGGCAGGCACAGGAACACCACCTCCGCCTCGGCGACGGCGGCCGCGGTGTCGCCCGTGAAGTCGAGCCGGTCCGCGTCCAGGGCCTCCCTGACGGTCTCGGGCAGACCGGGCTCCAGGATGCCCACCCGGGCCTCGCGCAGTCGCTCGACCTTGTGCGGGTCGGCGTCCGCGCACACCACCACGTGCCCGAGAGAGGCCAGACAGGCGCCGGTTGTCAGTCCGACGTAGCCGGTTCCGATGACGGCGACGCGTCGAGCAGGCACAGAGAATCACCTTTTCCGGTCGGTGGGGGACTCGCGTGCGACGGCTTCGGGGTGCGCGCCGTCGCGTTCCGCGGGTGGACCTGGAAGGGCCGACTCCGTCGTACGGCCCGGGCACGGCGAGGACTCAAGTCACCAATCGTTGACCTGAGTCAGGTATGTCATGCGGCGAGAACGCAAGTCAACGATCGATGACATCGGTCGGTGACTTTGAGACAGTCGCCGCAGGCTGGAACATGGGCGGATGGCCGAGGGGCCGTGGACCACGGAGGTGCGGTACGTGACCGGAGCACACAAGGGCGAGACGCCGAAGGCGGAGGCCTGCCGGCCCGCCCACAAACGCTCGGCGTCGGGAACGCGTACCGCGCTGCGGGCCGCTGCGGCCTTCCGCTTCGGCAAGTACGGCTACGAGGGCACCAGCGTCCGCGACATCGCGGGCGACGTCGGTGTGGACGCGGCGCTCGTCTACCGCTACTTCGGCTCGAAAGAGGCGCTGTTCAACGACGTGTCGGGTACGGGCAAGATGTTCGAGCCGCTGCTGGACGAGCCGGTCGAGGCGATACCCGACTGGTTCTGCGCGCTGCTCATGGGCCCGCCGAGGGAGGGCGACTTCCCGCACCCGGTGCTGTCCGTACTCCGGTCGTCCGGCCGGGACGAGGCCGTGGCGCGGCTGCGGGCGGACTTCACGGAGGTGTTCTCCCGGCGCCTGGCCGCCCGGCTCGGCGGCCCCGACGCGGACCTGCGGGCGGAACTCCTGGCGGCCTGGATGCTCGGCACCAGCCTGATGCGATCCGAGATCCGCCCGCCCGCCCTGGCCTCCGCGCCGGAGGCCACGCTGGAGCGCTACCTTCGCGCGGGCATCGAGGTCCTGCTCGGCCCGGCACCGGGGGACGGTGAGGGGACGACCGGAGCCGGGGACGAAGGGCGTCGCACCGGCGGCAACCGCCCCGACGCGGACTGAGACCTGGGGCCTCAGACGGTGACCCGGGGCCGGGCCGGGGTGAGGTAGGACCCGGCGGTCCGGGTGGCGTGCGGGGCGAGCAGGTCGAGCAGTTGATCGGCCGCGAGCTTGAGGAGATCGCCGTCGCGCTCGGCGTGCAGGGTCTCCAGGACGAAGACGACGCGGGTGGAGTCCTCGGTGACGCGGGTGCGGTGGGCGTCGCGGTGGTTCCAGTGCCGCGTCAGGACCCCGGTGGCGTCCGCGTAGACGATCTCGCCGGGCTTGGGGTGCTCGATGGCGCCGGGTTCGCCGAGCGGGGTGAAGGACTCGGTGCCGTCCGCGTGGTGGATGGTGATGTCACCGGTGACGTGTTCCAGGTCGAAGGCCCCGGCGGGCAGCCCCTGGCGGACCGAGACGGCGTTGTAGGAGTCGACCGCCGGGTTGATGCGCGGCAGCGTGCCCTTCTTCGCGAAGCGACGGCCGAGTGCGTCCACGCTGGGGCGGATGCGGCGGGGGTTCGTGCCGAAGGAGCGGTAGGCGGTGTGCCAGGCCTCGATGCGGGGGTCGGTCTCGTCGGCCGGGTGCCAGGTGCCGGCGGCGACCTGCTGCTCCAGCTCCTCCAGGACCGCGCTGGTCTGGGGCCAGGGCTCGCGGCCGCGCAGCCCGGTGGCGGTGACCAGGGCGATGAGGGTGTCGGGGAAGGCGGTCGCGACGGCGGCGGAGAGGTGGAAGGAGGTCATGGGAGGGGTTTCCGTTTCCTGCGTCCGGTGGGTGGTGGCGGGGGAGGGGGCTTCGGGGCCGCTCAGGTCAGTGCGAGGAGGCCGACGGCGACGGCGGCGGTGCCCAGGCCCACGAGCTGACCGCGGTGGATGCGCACGGCGAGCACACCGCGCGCGAGCAGGACCGTACCGGCCGGGTAGAGGGTGACGATCACGGCGATCACGGCGAGGTCCCCGCTGCGGGCGGCGAGCAGGAGCAGCAGGTTCGCCGTCGAGTCGAGCACACCGGCGCACGCGGACATCGCGTACGCGGGACGCTCCGGGCCCAGCCTGCGGTACATCGCCCCCGCCGCGGCCAGGGTGACGGCGGACGAAACGGCCCGGCCGACGATCAGCGGGGCCACTCCGCTGTCGGACGGCGCCTGGTGCAGAAAGATCAGCTGGAGGGCGATGGCGGCGCCCGCGCCGAAGGTGAGCAGCAGCGCCGTACGTGAGGGGCGCGCCGCCCCGGCGCCGTGTCCGGCGCTGACCAGGACGACCGCCACCAGCGCGAGCGGCAACCCCAGCAGTCCGGTGGCGGCCAGGCGCTCACCCTGCAGCAGGCCCACCCCGACGGGCAGCGCGGCGGACACCAGCGCGGTGACGGGGGACAGCACGTTCATGGGTCCGATCGCCAGCGTGCGGTAGAGCAGCACGAACGCGGCGGCCGAGGCGACCCCGGACGCGGCGCCCCAGCCGAGGGTGCCCGAGCCGAACGAGGCGCCGAGCACCGGCCACAGCAGCAGTTCGACCACGAGCGAGGCCGGGGCCGCGATCATCACGGTCCGCAGCACATGGGCCTCGCGGGCACCGAGGCCGCCGGGGAAGTCGGCGCAGCCGTAGGCGAGTGAGCTGCCCAGGGCCAGCAGCGGAGCGATCACAGCACATCCCTTACCATTCAGTGGAACGACCAGACCGTACAACGCAACGACCGGTTGATGTCAATCGAGCGACCGCACGGTGCATTGGAATGGTCGAAAGTCAGGGTAGGGAGATCAGATGGTCGAGACAGTCGCGGCCCTGCGGACGGTCGCGCACAACGTCCGCGCGGCACGCACCCGGGCCGGCCTGTCCCTGGAGGAGCTCGGCCGCCGGGCCCAGGTGAGCAAGGGCGCCCTGGTCGCGCTGGAGAAGGCCCAGGGCAACCCCAATCTGGCCACCCTGGTCAGACTGGCCGACACCCTCGGCATCTCGGTGTCCGCCCTGATGCAGGGGCCGCCCGAAGGCCGGGTCGTCCGAGTCGTGGCCGCGGAGGCCGTGGCCCCCCTGTGGACCGGCGAGCGGGGCAGCGAGGCCCGGCTCATGCTCACGACCTCGGGCCCGGCCCCCGTCGAGGTCTGGCGCTGGCGCCTGGAGCCGGACGAGGAGTACCCCAGCCATCCCCACCAGGCGGGGGTCGTGGAAACCGTCAGCGTCACCTCGGGTCGCATGACCCTGACCGTCGACGGCACGGAGCACATCCTGGAAGCCGGGCAGACCGCCACCTTCGACGGCGACGCCTCGCACACCTACCGCGGCTCCGGCACGCAGCCCTGCGACCTGATCATGACGGTCCACCTGCCGCCCGCGCCCTGAGCCACTGCCTCAGTTCAGGAGGGCCGCGCCCGAGCCCAGGTGTTCCCGCAGCCACTGCTCCGTGTTGCTCACGTGCAGCAGCGCCGCCGCCTGGCTGAGGGCGGCGTCACGCGCGGTCAGGGCCTTGAAGATCGCCTCGTGCTCGGCGAGGGTCCGGCCCGCGGCCCGGGCGTCGACCAGGCCGCGCCAGACGCGGGCCCGCAGGGTACGGCCGGAGATGCCCTCCAGCAGGGTGAGGAGGCTCTCGTTGCCCGTGGCCGAGACGACGGCGCGATGGAAGGCGGCGTCATGGGCGTTGAGCTGTTCGACATCGTCACGGGCCTCTCGCATGGCATCCAAGTGCCGCTCGACCTCGGCAAGTTGGGCGTCGGAGATCCGGGTGGCGGCCAGTGCCGTGGCGGCCGGTTCGAGCAGCCTCCGTACCTCCATGAGGTCCTGGAGCGCGGCCGAGTCGCCCTGCAGCAGTTCCACCGCGCCGCCGAGCCCTCCCAGGAGCAGGCTCGGCTGCAGGCTGGTCACATACGTGCCGTCGCCCCGGCGGACCTCCAGCACTCGCGCCACGGCCAGCGCCTTGACGGCTTCGCGCGCCAGATTGCGGGACAGGCCCAACTGGGCGGCCAGGTCCGCCTCCGGAGGGAGCTTCGAACCGGGGGGCAGGGCGCCGGTCCTGATCAGCTCGCGGATCTGCTCGATGGCCTTGTCCGTGAGAGACATCGGGAACTCCTTGCCGGCCGGATAGTGCCGGGAAACATACCATGTCTAGCCGTTCGTTTAATCTTGCTTGTTAGTAAATGCCTGATTATGCATAAGGGTTGCTGGCTCTTCTCGTTCCGTCGAACCCGTTGACATCCCATGACTCAGGGCGGATCTTCGTGCGTACGTCTCCTGCCCCCCTCATACCAGGGATGTCTCCATGCCGAGGTCTTCGATCAACAGACGCGAGTTCCTGGCCGGCGCCACCTGCGTGGCCGCGGCGGCCGGCGCCGCAGGTGCGCTCGGTGCCGGCAGCGCGCAGGCCGCACCCCGGAGGTACACGCCCGACTGGAATTCGGTGGACCGGCACCCGCCGGCCCCGGAGTGGTTCCAGGACGCCAAGTTCGGCGTCTACTTCCACTGGGGCGCCTTCAGCGTTCCGGCCTATGACAGCGAGTGGTACCCGCGCAACATGTACGCGGACGGCAGCGACGCCAACAAGCACCACATCGCGACCTACGGCAGCCCGTCGGCCTGGCCGTTCCACAACTTCATCGAGGGCGCGCGGGACCTGGCGGGCAACACCGTGCAGTTCGCGCCGAAGCTGAAGTCGGCGGGCGGCAACTTCGACCCCGACGAGTGGGCGCAGCTTTTCGTCGACGCGGGCGCCCGGTTCGCCGGCCCCGTGGCGGAGCACCATGACGGCTTCTCCATGTGGGACAGCCAGGTCAGCGAGTGGAACTCGGTGGACAAGGGCCCGGGCCTCGACCTGCTGCGGATCTTCACCACGGCCATCCGAGCCAAGGGCCTCAAGCTGCTGGTCGCGATGCACCACGCCTACAACTACACCGGCTACTACGAGCACGCGCCGGTCCAGACGGACCCCAGCCTGAAGAAGCTGTACGGGCAGTTGAGCGCGACGGAGGAGAACCAGCTCTGGTTCGACAAGCTCAAGGAGGTCATCGACCGGGCCGAGCCCGACATCCTCTGGCAGGACTTCAACCTGGACGCCGTCGACGAGACGCAGCGGCTGAACTTCCTGGCGTACTACTACAACCAGGCCACCGGCTGGGGTCGCGAGGTCGTCGCCACGTACAAGGACGGCATGAACGGCAAGGGCGAGGTCTTCGACTACGAGCGCGGCGGCCCGGCCGACCTCACCGCCCCGTACTGGCTGACCGACGACAGCATCTCCAGCAACAGCTGGTGTCACACGCAGAACATCGGCTACTACAGCACCCGGGAGATGCTGCACTCCTTCATCGACCGGGTCAGCAAGAACGGCAACATGCTGCTGAACATCGCGCCGAAGGCCGACGGCACCATTCCCCAGGTCCAGAAGGACATCCTGCTGGGTATCGGGGACCATCTGAAGCGCTTCGGCGAGTCGGTGTACTCGACCCGCGCGTGGACCGCGTACGGCGAGGGACCGACGAAGATGGGCGGCGGCTCCTTCACCCGGCCCATGGCCGGCACGGCACAGGACATCCGCTTCACGCGCAACAAGGCGAACACCGTCCTGTACGCCACCGTTCTCGGCTGGCCCGGCAGCTCACTGACCGTCAAGACGCTGAGCTCGGACCGGATCGACTTCTCGTCGCTGACCTCGGTGAAGCTGCTCGGCTCGACCGCCGGTACCTGCATCGACCTGCCGAAGCCGGCACAGCACGCGTCGGGGCTGAAGGTCACCCTGCCGTCCTCGGCACCGTACAGCGCCGATGCCTACGTCCTGAAGCTCGCGTTCTCCGGCCGGATCCCCGGCCTGCGCCCGCTGACCGGTGCCGTCGGCTTCAGCGACGCGAAGTACTCCGGCGCTGCCGCCGTGCTCCCCCTTGGCGACTACACCGCCGACGAACTGACCGCGGCCGGACTGGGCACGCGCACCCTCTCCTCCCTGCGACTGGCCCCCGGATACGAGGTCGTCGGCTGGTCCGGCGACGACTTCACCGGCACCTCCTGGACGTTCACCGCCGACCACGCCGATCTCCGGGGCACCGGCGGCAACGACCGGGTCACCTCGCTCAAGGTCCGGTTCAGGCCCTCGACGTACTTCCGCGTCACCAACGTCACCGACGGACTGGCCCTCGACAGCGGCGGCGACGTCGCCTCCGGGGCGGACCTCAAGCAGTGGACCTGGGACGGCAGCGACAACCTGCAATGGCAGGCGGTGGAGGTCGGAGGCGGCTACTACAAGCTGGTCAACCGCGCCAACGGCATGGTCGCCGACGGCTGGGGCGCCACCACCAATGGCTCCGCCGCCCGGCAGGCCGCCTGGAACGGCGGAGACAACCAGCAGTGGACGATCACCCACCGGGGCGACGGCCGCTACTCGATCGCCAACCGGACCACCGGACTGGTCCTCGACGGCGGTGGCGACGTGCCCTCGGGCTCGGTAACCAAGCAGTGGACGTACGGCAACAGCACCAACCTGCTGTGGACGTTCACGGCCCTCTGACCGCTGCCCGTGCGCCGTCAGGGACGCCGGCTGATGACGTCGGCCAGCCTCACCAGCCGGGATGCGCGCTGACGCCCGGCGAGTTCCTTGCGGTCCGCACGGCTGTAGGCCAAGTACATGTACCGCCCGCCCAGCCACCGCAGCGGTTCGGCCTCCCACCTCCGTGAGGTGTGGCCCACCCAGGGGAGCCGGGTGAGTTCGGTGTCGTGACCGAGGGCCGGAGCATCAAGCGCCGGTCCGGTGCGGCCCTGGAACCATCGAATGCCGCACGGTCCGCGGCTCATCACCAACGCCGGTGTGGCGATCGCGGGCCTCGTCGGCTGTCTCGCGGCCGTGGACGCCTTCCCGCGTTTCCACCGCCTGGCCCGTCCGGTGATCGCGGTCGGCACGATGTCCCTGACCGCGTACGTCTTCCACGTCGTCGGCATACGGCTCCTCGGCATCGGGGAACTCCCCGGCTCACCGCCGCACGTGCTGCTCGGCTTCGTCGCCGCCGTGACCGTCTTCGCGCCGCGTGGTCCCGGTTCTTCCGGCGAGGCCCGTTGGAGTGGCTGCTCGGCAAGGCCACCAAGCCGGCCGAGCTGGTGCGGTGAGCGGTCGGCGCCCGAGCGGGAGAGGCCGGTCAGTGCTGCCGGGCGACGTCGCCGGGCTCCGCCGGGCTCCCCGGCAGAGGTGTCCGGGCGGGGCGGTCGGCCAGGACGTCGAGGATGTTGTCGACCGCCAGGTCGACCATGGTGGCCCGGGTGGCCTCGGTGGCCGAGCCGATGTGGGGGAGCGTGACCACGTTCGGCTCGGCGACCAGTGGTGACAACTCCGCTCCCATCGGCTCGCGTTCGAAGACGTCGAGTCCGGCGGAGTGCAGCCGCCCCTCCCGGACGGCGTGCAGCAGGGCCTCCTCGTCGACGACACCACCGCGGGAGGTGCTGACCAGCGTGGCCGTGGGCTTCATCGCGGCAAGTTCGCGGGCGGAGACGAGGTGCCGCGTCTCCTCGGTGAGCGGGACGTGCAGCGACACGATGTCGGACTGGGCCAGCAGCGTGGCCAGATCCACCGAGGCCGACAGGTCGTCGTCGGGCGCGTAGGGGTCGTGGTGGAGCACGCGCATGCCGAATCCATGGGCCCGGCGGGCCACCGCGCGGCCGATCTGGCCGTAGCCGACCAGACCGAGGGTGGCTCCGTGGATGTCCAGACCGAGGTAGTCGTGCATCCGGAACAGGCTCCAGGAGCCCGACGCCAGGCTCGCTCCGGCGGCGCCGATCCGCCGGCGGGCGGCGAGGATCAGGGCGAAGGTCAGGTCGGCGGTGGTCTCCGCGAGGACACGTGGGGTGTGGGTGACGACGATGCCGCGCTCGGTGGCCGCGGCCCGGTCGACGTTGTCGAAGCCCATGCTCGCCAGCGCGACGACCCGCAGGGAGGGGCCGGCGGCGTCCATCAGCGCGCCGTCGATAGGGTCGTTGCCCAGGGCGAGAATTGCGCTGACTCCGGGGGCGAGCGCGGCGAGGTCCGCGGGCCCGGGCTTGCCGTCACCCGGCCAGGCCACCCTTTCCGCCGCAGCGGACAAACGGTCCAGACCGTTGCCGGGCAGGTTTTCACGGGTGGCGAGCACACGTTTCCGCATTCATGTCTCCAGGGCAGCGACTTTCGCAGAAAGCTAGCTGCGACCGTCACCGGAGACAAATAGCGGTTTCGTGTGACGCTATTGCGGTTTCTTATTCTTCGTGCGGTGTCCCGTCAAAGTTCGTGATGAGTTCGAGGAACAGGTCGTGCACCGCCAGGGCCGGTTCCGAGAGGGGCTGGTTGTCCGAGGTCACCAAGGACAGTTTCACCTGGGTCACGGGATGCACGATCCGGCGCACCGACAGGGAGCGGACGTCGAGGATGGCACGCGCGGCCGACCAGGGCAGGACGGTGGCGCCGAGCCCCGCGTCGACGGCGTTGACGAGCGTCAGCGCCGACTCGACCTCGCCCGCCACGTTCGGCAGGAGCGAGGCCTGCTGGAAGGCGGCGTCCACCACCTGCCGGATCGTGTGGATGCGGCTGGGCAGCAGCAGCGGCACGTCCTTGAGCTCGTCCAGATCCACCTCGCCCGCTCCGCGCGGGGCCGTTCCGCCGGGCGCGCCGATCAGGAACAGGTCCTCCGTCCGCAACGGCTCGAACTGCACACCCCGCAGCGGGCCGGCCCCGTAGATGAACGCCATGTCCATCCGCCCGGTCATGATGGCCTCGCTGATCACACCGCCGAAGTTCTCGTTGATGTGCAGCAGGATGTCCGGAAAGCGCTCGCGCACGCTCTTCAGCAGCGGCAGCGCGAGCGCCGCGCCCAGACTGTACGGCGCGAGCCCCACGGACACGCTGCCGGCGGGAGCCCGGCCGGAGACCTCCACGGCGGCGTGCGCGAGGTCCACCTGCCTCAGGATCAGCTGGGCGTGCCGGTACAGCGCCCGGCCCGCCTCGGTCGGAGCCACCCCGCGTTTGCTCCGGATCAGCAGCTGCTGCCCGAACTGCGCCTCCAGCGCGGACAGCTGCTGGCTGAGCGCGGGCTGGGCGATGTGCAGGATGTCGGCCGCGCGCGTGATGCTCCCCGCGTCAATGATCTTGATGAACGAGTACAGACGCCTGGTGTCCATGCGGGGCCTCCACGGGGAGCGGAGCCTCATCGTAGGGAGGGCCCCTCTCGAAGCCCACCCCCGAGAGGGGCCGGGGGTGTGAGGCAGGTCATAACGGTTCGCGATAACGCCAGATCGAACGCATATTGGCGGTCGAGCGAGCAGGGGATTAAGTTGAGCGGAACATCCAGCCAGGATGCATTTCGGGACATCACCGAGACGTGATCGCATTCCCTTTCCCCGCATTGTCCTTCCCCATATTCTCCCGGAGGACTTCATGACCCCCATGGTTGATCTCGTCGCCGATCTCGGCGAGGGATTCGGCGCCTACACGATGGGCGACGACGAAGCCCTTCTGGAAATGCTGACGTCCGCGAATGTCGCCTGCGGATTCCATGCCGGTGATCCGCGCATCATGGACGCCACCGTCCGGACCTGCGTCGAGAACCGGGTGGCCGTGGGCGCCCACCCGAGCTTTCCCGACCTGGTCGGCTTCGGCCGCCGCGCCATGGACCTCACACCCGAGGAGGTCCGCACCGACGTGCTGTACCAGATCGGCGCCCTCCAGGCGTTCGCCGTCGCGCACGGCACCCGGGTGCGGCACGTCGCCCCGCACGGACGCCTGGGCAACCTGGTCGCCGTACGCGCCGACTACGCCCGTGCCGTCGTGGACGCCGTCGCCTCCCTCGACGAGTCGCTGATCGTCCTGGCGCAGGACGGCGAACTCGCCGATGCCGCCCGGGCCCGCGGACTGCGCGTCGGCATCGTCGGCATCGCGGACCGCGCCTACCGCGCCGACGGGACCCTCGTGCCCCGCTCGGAGCCCGGAGCGGTCATCCACGACCCGGACGAGGTGGCCCGGCGAACCCTGCGCATGGTCACCGAGGGAGTCATCCGCAGCGCCGACGGCAGGGACGTCCCGGTCGCCTGCGACACCGTCCTGCTGCACGGCGACAGCCCCGGCGCGATCGCGCTGGCCGGCCGCATCCGCGCGGAACTCCTCGCCGCCGGTGTCGAGATCACGTCGCTCGACAAGGTGCTGAGCGGGACGGGCGCCTGACATGAACGGCAACATCACGATCACGGACTGCGGTGACTCCGCACTGACCGCCAGGGCCGTGGGCCTGAGCGCCGAGGACGCCTGGCGGCTCGTCCACGCCCTGGCGGACGCCCTGGACGCGGTCCGGCTCCCCGGAGTCCACGACGTGGTGCCCACCTATGACGCCCTGCTCGTGGAGTTCGACTCCACCGGCACCGACCACGAGACCGTCCGGCGGATCGTGGCACACGAGGCCGCCCGCCTCGGACCGGACCCCGCGCCGGCCACGCCGCCACGCCGCTTTGTCGTACCCGTCGTCTACGGCGGCGAGCACGGGCCCGACCTGCCGGCGGTCGCCCGCCAACTCGGCCTGACCGAGAGCGAGGTCGTCGCCCTGCACTCCGGGAGCGACCTCACCGTGCGCTGCCTCGGCGCGCCGGCCGGGGCGCCGATGACGGACGGCCCGCCCTTCCCGAAACCCGTACCGCGGCTGGCGTCGCCCCGCACCCACGTCGACCCCGGCGCGGTCGCCGTCGCCGGACGGCAGGCCGTCATCTGCCCGATGCCCTCGCCCGGCGGCTGGCCGCTTCTGGGGCGCACCCCCGTGCGCGTCCTCGACCCGCACAGTGACCCGATCACCGCCTACCGGCCCGGGGACACCTTCCGCTTCGTCCCCATCACCCCCGACGAGTGGGACGACCACGCCGGCACCTCCCTGGCGGCCTGCCATGGCTGACACCCTCACGATCCGCACCGCCGGCATCGTCACAGTGCAGGACCTCGGCCGGGTCGGCCGCTCCCGCTACGGTCTGCCCGCCGGGGGAGCCGCCGACCAGCACTCGGCGCGCGTCGCCAACGTCCTGTGCGGCAACGACGACCGCGCCCCGCTGCTGGAGATCACGGCCTTCGACTTCGCGTGCGTGCCCTCCGCCGACATCCTCGTCGCCGTCACCGGCGCCCCCGCCGACGTGACCGTCGAGGGCGGCGTCCGCCCCCAGTGGGAACCGGTCTCCGTGCGCGCCGGCGAGACCATCCGCGTCTCCGGCATCCGCCGGGGACTGCGCGTCTACCTGGCCGTGCTCGGCTCGTTCGAGGCCGACTACCTTCAGGGCAGCTGCGCCCCCGACACCGTCCTGGGCTTCGGCCCCGCCCTCAGCGGCGGCGACGAACTCGTGCTGCGCGCGGCCTGCCCGCCCCCCGACCACCCCCTCACACGGATCCCGCTGTTCCGTCTGAACGCCCCCGTCCCCCCGTTCCCCGCCGGCTGGACGATCGACGTCACCGACGGCCCCGACCGGGCCGAGTTCGCAGACACCGTAAGCCGGCTGTTCGAGGCTCCCTTCACCGTCAGCCCGCGCAGCAACCACATCGGCCTGCGACTGCGGGGCGACGTACCCCGCCGCGTCACCCAGGGGGAGATCCTCTCCCGCGGTGTCCCCATCGGCGCCGTCGAAGTGCCGGCGGGGGACGAACTCCTCGTGCTGCACCGCGGCCGCGGCGTCACGGCCGGCTACCCCGTCCTGGCCGTCGTCACCGCCACCGGCCTGTCCGCACTCGGGCAGGTGCGCCCCGGGCAGACCATCCGCTTCCGGCATCGCACCCTCGACCAGGCGGTCACCGCCCACCGCGCCCAGCGGGCCGCCGTCGACGCCCTGCGCACCCGCGTCCGCACCGTCTTCGACGCCCTGCGCATCCGCGCCCCCGACACGGCCTGACCGCCCAGCCACCTCCCCAACCGTCCCCCCCGCCCGCACGGAGCCCCACGCCTCTCGTCCCCCAGCCCGCCGCAAGACAGGAGACGCCATGACCACCATGGCCGCTCAGCCCGTCCCCAATACCGTCGACCCGAGAACAGCCCGGAAGGTCACCCTCGCGGGATGCGTCGGCATCTTCGCCGAGCTCTACGACAACGGCATCTTCGGCTTCATGGCCGGAACGCTCGCCGCCGTCTTCTTCCCCGGCTCCGACGACGCCATCATGCTCGTCTTCCTCGGGTACGCCGTCTCCTTCTTCTTCCGCCCCCTCGGCGGCATCATCTGCGGCCACCTCGGCGACCGCGTCGGACGCCAGCGGATGCTGGTCTTCGTCATCATGCTCATCAGCGTCGCCACCGCGGCCATCGGCCTCCTGCCCACCTACGCGAGCATCGGCATCGCCGCGCCGGTCCTGCTGATCCTGCTGCGCGTCGCCCAGGGCTTCTCCGTCGGCGGCGAGGCCTCGGGCGCGATGAGCTTCCTCGCCGAGCACGCCCCGGAGGGCAAGCGCGGCCTCTACACCAGCTACGCGCAGATCGCCTCCTTCCTCTCCCTGCTCACCGGCACGCTGGTCGCCGCCGCCATGACCAGCGGACTCGGCGACGAGCGCATGGAGTCCTGGGGCTGGCGCATACCGTTCCTGCTCGCCGTGCCGCTCGGCATCACCGGCATCTACATCCGCAAGCGCATCAGCGACACGCCCAACTTCAACCGCCTGAAGGAACAGGGCGGCCTGTCCAAGAACCCCCTGAAGGAAGCGTTCACCTCCGCCGAGCACCGCCGCGCCATGCTGCTGGCCCTGTTCATCCCCCTGATGAACGGCTCCGGGTACTACGTCCTGTTCAGCTACATGCCCACCTTCATGAGCAGCGAGCTCGACTTCGGCAAGGTCCAGGGGCTGCTCGTCACCGCCTCCAGCCTGGTCGCGATCTGCATCGCCATCCCCTACATGGGCCGTCTCTCCGACCGGATCGGCCGCAAGAAGGTCATCGCCGGCTCGGCGATCGCCATGGCCCTCGTCGGCATCCCCTGTTACCTCCTGATCGGCACCGGCAACCTCGCCCTCGCCGTCGTCGGCGCCTGTGTCATGGCCGTCGTCTTCGCCGGGCACACCGGCGTCATCCACATCCTGCTCGTCGAACTGTTCCCCACCCGGGTGCGCTACTCCGCCTACGGCCTGGGCTACAACGTCTCCTCCGCGCTCTTCGGCGGCACCGCCCCGCTGCTGATGACCTACCTCATCACCCGCACGGGCAACGTCAACATGCCGGCCTTCTACGCCGTCGTCACCGCCCTCGGCACCCTCATCGCCGTGTCCCGGGTGAAGGACCGTGCCCACCTGCCCCTGCGCGACGCCTGATCCCCCTTCCCCTCACTTCCAGGAGCACAGCAGCATGCCCATCTCCGACTACAGGACGGCCCTCGTCACCGGAGCGTCGACCGGCATCGGGGCCGTGGTCGTCGAGCGACTCGCCAAGCACGGCCTCGAGGTCCACGCGGTGGCCCGCGACGCCGAACGGCTCGGCGCCCTGGCCCGCGACACCGGTTGCGTCCCGCACGCCGTCGACATCACCGACACCGAGGCGCTCACCGCCGAGCTGGACGGCCTGGACATCGACATCCTCGTCAACAACGCCGGCGTCTCGCGCACCGGCAACATCCTCACCGCCGACGAGTTCGCCGTCGACGAGCAGGTCGCCGTCAACATCCAGGCCGTTCTGCACCTGGTGCGCCTGCTCATGCCCGGCATGGTCGAGCGCGACCGCGGCCACATCGTCAACATCAGCTCCATCGCCGGCGTCTACAACTTCGGCGGCAACACCATCTACCACGCCACCAAGGCCGCCGTGCACACTCTCTCCCGCCAGCTGCGGGTCGACGGCTACGGCCGCCGGGTCCGGGTCACCGAGATCTGCCCGGGCCGCGTGGAGACGGAGATCTTCGGCCGTCTGCTCGGCGACATGGAGGAGGCCCAACGGCGCTTCTACGACGGCTACGAGTCCCTCAAGCCCGAGGACATCGCCGACTCCATCGAGTTCGCCGTCGACTCGCCCCGGCACGTCAACATCGGGCACGTCGAGATCCTGCCCACCTTCCAGGTCCCCGGCGGCCTCAACTTCGAGCGCAGGGAGGGCTGAGCCCATGGACACGGCAGAGCGGGTACGCCGTATCAAGCCCTCGCCCAGCACCGCGGCCGCCCAACGCGTACGCGAACTCAAGAGCCAGGGCCGCACCATCCTCGACCTGACCGTGGGCGAGCCCGACTTCGACACCCCCGACCATGTCAAGGCCGCCGCGATCAAGGCCATCGAGGCGGGCGAGACCAAGTACACCCCCGTCAACGGCACGCCGCGCCTGCGCGCCGCGATCACCGCCAAGCTCCGCGAGCGCCACGGACTGGAGTGCGCCGACGCGCGGATCGCGGTCGGCGGGGGAGCCAAGCAGGTCATCTTCCTCGCCCTGATGGCCACCCTGGACGAAGGGGACGAGGTCATCGTCCCCGCCCCGTACTGGGTGTCCTATCCGGACATGGTCCGCGCCAACGACGGCACCCCCGTCGTCGTCGACTGCCCCGAGGCGGACGGCTTCAAGATCACTCCCGAGCGGCTCGGGGCGGCGATCACCGCGCGCACCCGCTGGGTCGTCCTCAACACCCCCGGAAACCCGACCGGATCCGCCTACACCACCGCAGAACTGCGGGCGCTCGCCCAGGTACTGCTGGACCATCCGCAGGTGCGCGTCCTCACCGACGAGATCTACGACGAGATCTGGTACCGCGAGGAGGACGCCCCGTCCCTGGCCGCCGTCGAACCCCGCCTGGCCGAGCGGGTGTTCCTCACCAACGGCGTCTCCAAGACCTACGCCATGACCGGCTGGCGCATCGGCTACGGCGTGGGCCCTGCGAACCTGGTGACGGCGATCAACACGCTGCAGTCCCAGACCTCCTCCTGCCCCTCCTCCGTGAGCCAGGCCGCCGCCGCTGCCGCGCTCACCGGACCGCAGGACTTCGTCCGGGAGACCGTGCGCGTCTACCGCGCACGCCGTGACGCCACGGTGAAACTCGTCAACGACATCCCCGGCCTCAGCTGCACCGTGCCCGACGGCGGCTTCTACCTCCTCGTCAACTGCCAAGACGCGATAGGGAAGTTCACCCCCTCGGGAAGCCGGATCGAGAACGACGAGGACTTCGCCCGCCACCTCCTCGACAGCGGGCAGGTAGCGGTGATCCACGGAGCCGCCTACGGCGCGCCCGGCTACTTCCGTATCTCGTTCGCCACGTCGACGGACGTGCTCACCGAGGCATGCGCCCGCATCGCCGCCGCCTGCACCACTCTGTCCGAGAGGCCGTCATGATCCGCGTCAGCACCAAATTCGACCGCCCCACCCCGGAACTCGTCGAAGGCCTCTCCGCCTACTCCTCGGCCACCATCCACGAAGCCCAGGGCAGGCTGGGCGCCCTCGACTCGACCATCAAGCCGGTCGACCACCGCATGTCCCTGTGCGGCCCGGCCTTCACGGTCCAGTGTGCTCCCCGCGACAACCTGATGCTGCAGACCGCCATCGCCTACGCCCGCCCCGGGGACGTCATCGTCGTCTCCGCCGGCGCCTACGAGGAGGCGGGCTCCTTCGGGGACGTACTCGCCAACGCCTGCCAGTCCAAGGGGCTCGGCGGCCTGATCACCGACACGGGCGTGAGGGACACCGAGGACCTGCGCGCCCTCGGGTTCCCCGTCTTCTCCCGCAGCGTCTCCATCAAGGGCACGGTCAAGGAGACCGTCGGACCGATGTGCGAGCCCGTCACGGTCGGCGGCGTGCTCGTCCGCCCCGGCGACGTGATGCGGGCCGACGCCGACGGCGTGGTCGTCGTACGCCGCGAGGACGCCGCCGAGGTGGCCGCCGCCTCACAGCAGCGGATCGACACCGAGGCCGACTACATCGCCGCCTACCGCGCGGGCCGGAGCGTCATCGACATCTGCGGGCTCGAGCCGCTGCTCGCGGCGAAGGGGCTGGTGATCGAGGAGTAGAGGGGGCGTGCCGGTCAGGGCCTCGTGTCGGTCAGGGCGATACGGGCGGTGATGCGCTTGCCGACCGGCTGCCGTTCGATGTCGAGGTCCTCGGCGACGGCCTTGACGATCTCCAGGCCGTGCTGGCCGACACGGTCGGGGTCGGCGGCCCGGGCCGCGGGCACGGCGGGGTCGCTGTCCCACACGGCCACCTCCACCGCCGCGCCCGAGACGCGCAGTTCCATCAGGACGGGGCCCGGGGCGTACTTCCGGGAGTTGGTGACCAGCTCGCTGACGACCAGCTGGGTCAGGTCCATGGCACGGGGGGAGACCTCCAGACCGTGCTCCTCCCGGAGCCGGGTCAGGAAGTCGGCCGCGTGGTGCCGGGCCTGCGCGATGCAGCCGTCGTCCCCGCCCAGGGCGTAGCCGACCTGCGTCGGTCGGGCACCGGGCTCGGTACGTTCCCCGTCGGGTTGCGGCTCCAACAGCATCGTCCTTCTATTCCCCGTTCACGCGCGTGCGTGTACCCCTCACTTTGTCATGCATGCCACGGGCGTGTTGTTCGGCACAGTCGATCGGATGCGTCCGGCCGGGAGAGTACGGCACAATCGTCGGCACAGACGTTGCACGGGGCAGCCCAGGCGCAGTTGAGGAGACGGTGACCGACAACCAGGGGACGGACCGGCCGGACCGGCTGTCCATCGAACACTCCACCGTCGACGGCATCCGCGTCGTGACCCTGCGCGGCGAGATCGACCACGGAGTCAAGGAAGCGCTGCAGCAGGCCCTGACGCCCCGCGACGACGAGGGCGGAGCGCCCCGGATCGTGGCGGACCTCAGCGGCGTGACCTTCATCGACTCCAGCGGCATCAACGTCTTCATCCACACCCATCAACGCGCCGACGCAGCCCAGGGATGGCTGCGCCTGGCCGGGATCCGGGGACCGGTGATGCGGGTCGTCCAGCTCGTCGGCCTGGACGCCGTCGTCGCCTGCCACCCCACCGTCGAGGAGGCTCTGACATGAGCGGACCGGGACGGCCTACGTTCGTGCTGGTCCACGGAGCCTTCGCGAACTCCTTCTCCTTCGCACCGCTCCAGGCCGAACTGGGCCTCCTCGGACACCGTTCGGTCGCCGTCGACCTGCCCGGCCACGGATTCGGGGCGACCTACACCCGTGCCTATCAGGCGCCGCAGGACCTCGAAGGGCTCGCCGGCGCGCCCGGCGCGATCAAGGGCGTGACGCTCGCCGACAACACCGCGCACCTGGTCGGGATCCTGGAACGGGCCAAGCGCAACGGCCCGGTGATCCTCGTCGCCCACAGCCGCGGCGGCATCACGGCCACGGCCGCGGCCAACGCGCGGCCGGACCTGATCGACCGCATCGTCTACGTCGCGGCCTGGTGCCCGGTCGATCTCGACGTCGGCGCCTACTACGCCGAGCCGGAGATGGCCACCGTCGACGTCGCCGCGCTGGGTTCGGCGATGACCGGGAACCCCGCCGAACTCGGACTGCTCCGCGTCAACTTCCGTACCGCCGACCCGGACGCGCTCGCGGCGTTCAAGGCGGCTTTCCTCGCCGACGGCACCGACGAGGAGTTCCTGGCCTTCCTGAACACCTTCCAGCCCGACGAGAACCTCGACACCGGCGGCCCCGCCGGCCGGGCACAGGCCACGACCTGGGGCCGCGTCCCGAAGACCTACGTCCGCCTGGCCGACGACGCGAGCATGCCCCTCGCCCTGCAGGACCGGCTGATCCGCGAGGGCGACCGGCTGACCCCGGACAATCCGTACGACGTCCGCACCCTTGAGGGCAGCCACCTGAAATGGCTGGTCGCCCCGGAGCAGGCGGCCCGCTGCCTGGGTGAACTCGCCGTGCCTCTCGAAGCCGAGCCGTCATGAGTACGCGTACTCAGCAGGGCCCGCGAAAGCACTGATCCGGTCGGCCGGCCGCGATGAGAGGGTCACCTCATGTCCGCCTCGACCTCCGCCCGCCGGGCTCCTGTTGCCGCCGCGGGGCTTGTCCTCGTCGCGATCCTGACCCTCACCGCCTGCGGTGATCTGCACGCCTCGGGCGCCACGGCCGGGGCCGCTCCCGGCAGGTCCGACCGGCCCTCGCCCAGTGTTTCCGGAGCCTCGCCCAGCGCCGTCGGAGCCTCGCCCCATGTCGAGCCCGGGGCCGGAGACGGGGCCCCGCACTACAACGAGAACAACGCCCACCGCCGTCCGGGAGAGATGTCACCGGCCCACGCGAAGGACGCGGAGCGGGAGGCCGATCGCATCCGGCCTGTGCTCGAACGGCTGTGGAAGCGGCGGACATGGGACCCCGCGACGGTGCGCGAGGCCCTGCTCCGGCTCGGCTACGAGGAGGAGCGCGTCACACCGGACGGCAAACGGCTCGGCGGGACGCTCACCGTCGCCAAGATGTCCTCGCGCTGGAAGGGCGACGGTTATGTGACGCCCGAGGGGGCGCAAGTCGCCCTGCGCGTTCACGACGACGCCTGTGTCACGGCGTTCGTACAGAAGTCGAACTTCTCGGCGGTCGCCATCGGCCCGTACCCGGAGAGCGGCTGCTTCGCGCCCCCCTTCGCGCACTGAACGCGGAACTCACCCGTCCGCACGCGCTGGGCAAGGCGTGGCCGGGACGCGCCCCTCAGGATGGAGGAACCCGGGACAGCCGTGTGCGCGCGAGGGAGAGGTATGACCGAGACCGACAGGGCCAGGACCTTCCCCGCCGAGGACGGAAGCGCCCGGCCCTCGCCGCACCCCGCGCCGGGTACCGGCCCGGCCGACCTGCGGCGCATCGGCGCGCACCCCGATTACTGGTACCCGGTCGCACTGTCCCGGAGCGTCCGGAGCAAGCGGGTGGTGGCGACCTCCTTCGCGGGCGAGCGCATCGCCCTCTACCGCGGGGAGAGCGGCACCGTGCACGCGCTGGAGGACCGGTGCGCGCACCGGCAGGTGCCGCTGAGCATGGGCGTCGTGGAGGGCGACACCCTCCGTTGCTGCTACCACGCCTGGGCCTACCGCGGCGACGGCCGCATCTCGCAGATCCCGTACCTGTCCCGCGGCGACGGCCGGCCGCCGCGCGGCGTGCGCGGCTACCCAGTCCGGGAGGCCTACGGCCTGGTGTTCGTGTTCCCGGGCGATCCGGACAAGGCGGCCGGCACCGCCCTGCCCGAGCTGCCGGCCTTCGGCTCGCCGCGCTACAAGACCATGACCTACTCCCGGACCGTGCGCTGCCACTACTCGTTCATGCACGAGAACCTGCTCGACATGAACCACCAGTTCCTGCACCGGGGCGTCGTCGGCAAGCTCCATCCGGAACTGCTGGAACACCGCACCGACGCGCGGTCGGTGGAGGCCCGCTACCTGTTCACGCACGCCGGGGGGAAGCGGAACCGCGGCGCCGGCCTGCTGGCCGCCGAGGGCATCAGGGGCAGCGACTCCAGCGACGTCATGACCATCCGCACCGCCTACCCGTACCAGACACTCGACCTGGTCCCGGAGAACGCCGAACGTCCCGCCTTCCGCCTCTGGGCCGCCTATGTGCCCGAGGACGCCGAGCAGCGCGTCTGCCACACCTACGGTCTGCTGATGATCGAGAAGCCCCGGGTGCCCGGCGCGCTTCAGCTGGCCTGGCCGTTCATCAGACGCTTCACCGAGCGCGTGTTCGCCGAGGACCGGATGGCCGTCGAAGCGGAGCAGCGGGCCTGGGACGAGCAGGGCGAGGACCGCAACCACGAGGTGTTCTCCCTGATCCTGGACGTCCGCGAGGTGCTGCGCTCCAACGGCGTCCCCATCCGGCCCCGGGCCGCCGCGTGCGGCACCGCCCGGGCGTGCGACGGCCGGACATCGGCGTCCGGCGCTCACCCGGCGGGCTGACGGAAGCCCCGCCCGCACCTTGCGGACGGGGCCCTTCGCGTCGGTCCTCAGAACTTCGGCTGGGGCGACTGCGCCTGGACGAGTTCCGTAGCCTCCGCCTCCGTCTCCACGGACGGGGGCGAGCCCGCCAGGGGCTTGTTCGCCGTCTCCCGCATGCACAGCACGGCGATGACGCCGATGACGGCGGCACCCGTGGCGTAGTACGCCGGCATGAGGGTCGAGTCGAAGGCGCTGATCAGAGCGGTGATCACCAGGGGCGTCGTACCGCCGAACAGCGAGGTGGCCAGGTTGTAGGCCACCGAGAGGGAGCCGTAGCGGACATGGGTCGGGAAGATCGCCGGGAGCGCCGCCGACATCGTGCCGAGCATCATCAGCAGGGACAGCCCCATCAGCAGCAGTCCCAGCGCGATGAGGACGACACTGCCCTGCCGGATGAGCAGGAAGGACGGCACCGAGAGGAAGAGGAAGCCCAGCATCCCCGTCATCAGCAGCGGCTTGCGCCCGAAGCGGTCGGAGAGCCGCCCGACGTAGTTGATGGCGCCCATCTGCAGGACCATCACGATGAGCAGGATCAGCAGCCCGTGATTGGTGCCGTAGCCCAGCTCGTCGGACAGGTACGTCGGCATGTACGACAGCAGCATGTAGTCGTTGATGTTGTACGCCGCGACGAGCGCGAGGCACAGCAGCAGCGGCCGCCAGTACCGGGTGAAGATCCTGCCGAGGTCACCGGTGGCCGTGGTCTCCACGGAGTCGGCGGCCTCACTCGCCTTGACCTGGCCGCCCTCCAGCTTCTGGAAGGCGGGCGTCTCGTCCAGCTTGAGCCGCAGATAGAGGCCGATGAAGCCGAGCGGCGCCGCCACCAGGAAGGGGATGCGCCAGCCCCACGCCAGCATCTCGTCCGCGCTGAGCACACTCTGGAGGACGACGACGAGCCCGGAGGCCCCGACGTAGCCGCCGAGCGTGCCCAGCTCCAGGAAGCTGCCGAAGAAGCCGCGCCGCTTGTCGGGCGCGTACTCCGCGATGAACGTCGAGGCGCCCCCGTACTCACCGCCGGTCGAGAAGCCCTGCACCAGCCGGAAGAAGATCAGCAGCGCCGGGGCCCACATGCCGATGACGTCGTGCGAGGGGACGAGGCCGATGGCGAAGGTCCCCACCGCCATCATGATCATGGTGAGGGAGAGGATGCGCTTGCGGCCGACCTTGTCGCCCAGCGGTCCGAACACCATGCCGCCGAGCGGACGCACCAGGAAGGCCACCGCGAACGTCGCGAAGGAGCTGAGCAGCTGGGCCGTGTCGTTCCCGGACGGGAAGAAGACCTTCCCGATGGTCACGGCCAGATAGCTGTAGATCCCGAAGTCGTACCACTCCATCGCGTTGCCGAGGGCGGCTGCCTTCGTGGCGCGCTTGACCGCCGCTTCGTCGGTCACGGTGATGTCGCTGCGGCGCAGCTTCGGGTGGCGTCGTTTCTCGATCGCGCGGAACAGAACCCGGTGTCGTCTCACAGCCGCGGGATCCACCGACTCGTCATTGTCGGGCGCCGCCATTACGTCGTTCCTTTCGCCGGTCGTTTTCCCAAGCACAACGCCTGCACAGTTCTCGCCCGCTCAAACGCTCGTTCATGTCACAGACGATCTTCCTGGTGACCGGCCGGTTCCGCTTGCGGGCCGCGGCGTGTGCCCGTCCCCTGGTGGGGAACGTGATTCTCCGGGTGATGGTGGGCCCCGGCGAGAGGAGCCCAGGTGACAGCGTCGGCACAGGAGGCCGCCGGGTACGAGCCCGATCCGCGCCGGTGGCGTGCCCTGTGGGTCACCCTGGTGGCCGGCTTCATGAGTCTGCTGGACGTCTCGATCGTGGTGGTCGCCCTGCCCTCCGTTCAGCGCGGCCTGCACGCCTCACCCGCGCAGGTGCAGTGGGTGGTGTCCGGCTATGCCCTGGCCTTCGCACTCGCACTCGTCACCGCGGGCCGCCTCGGTGACGCGCTGGACCGCCGCCGTATCTTCCTGCTGGCCCTCAGCGGCTTCGTCGTCTTCAGCGCGGCCTGCGGGGCGGCCCCCGGCATCACGCTGCTGATCGCGGCCCGCCTCGCCCAAGGGCTGGCGGCCGGTTTCATGGCGCCCCAGAACTCCGCGCTCATCCAGCAGCTGTTCCGCGGCGCCGAACGCGGTCGCGCCTTCGGGTTCTTCGGCGCCACCGTCGGCATCTCCGCCGCTGTCGGCCCCCTCGCCGGCGGCATCATCCTCGCCCTCGCCGACGGCGCCCAGGGCTGGCGGTGGATCTTCTACGTCAATGTCCCCATCGGCATCCTGGCCGTCCTGCTCGGCCGCCGCCTGCTGCCCCGCACCCGGCGCTCCGGCCGGGGCCATGTGGACCTGCCCGGGGTCGTGCTCCTCGGCCTCGGTGTCCTCGCGCTGATGTTTCCGCTGGTCCAGGCGGGCTCCGGCGGCATCGGTCGGCTGTGGTGGCTGTTCCTCGCCGGTGCCGCGCTGCTGGTCGCCTTCGCCCGCTGGCAGCGCCGCCTCGTGGCCCGCGGTACGGAGCCACTGCTCGATCCGCGCTTGTTCACCACCGTGCGCGGCTACGCCGTCGGGGCCGGCGTCGGCACGCTCTACTTCGTCGGCTTCAGCGGCGTCTGGCTGGTCTTCGCGCTCTTCTACCAGGACGGCCTCGGCTACTCCCCGCTCCGGTCCGGCCTCGCCGTGACCCCCTTCGCCCTCGGCTCGGCCTGCGCGGCCGCGATCGCCGGGCGGCTGGTGGACCGGCTCGGGCGCATGCTCACCGTGGGCGGTCTGGCGGCGGTGATCGTGGGCCTGGGCGGCACCGCGCTGCTGCTCCGCCTCGCGCCTCTCGGCATCGCGCCCTGGGCCGCCGCCCCGCTGCTGTTCCTCGGCGGCGCCGGCAGCGGCTGTGTGATCTCCCCGAACATCACCATGACCCTGCGCGATGTGCCCGTGCACATGGCGGGTGCGGCGGGCGGCGCGCTGCAGACCGGGCAGCGGCTCGGCGCCGCCGTGGGCACCGCGGCGCTGCCCGGCCTCTTCTACCTGGTGCTCGGCGGGAGCGACGACTACCGGGGCGCTCTCTTCATCGGGCTGGGCGCCGCACTCGTCGGCATGGCGGCCTCCCTGGCCCTCGCGATGTTCGACTGGCGGCGCGACCGGCGGAGCCGTCAGGCGCACGGGACCTGCCCGGAGGATGTCGCCAACAGTCCGGTGCACGCCCGGCAGACCTGAGGTGCACGGGGCCGGGCCTCAGGTGGTCCGCGGCTGGGTTTCCCGTGACACCGCTTCGCCCAGGTCGCCGCGGACGGCGGCGATGGCGAAGGCCGTCGCGGAGGCAAGGGTGACCAGCGCGAGCGGCCCCCAGATCGCCGGTATCGCCCACATCGGCCAGCCATTGGCCGACTGGGCCCAGAGCGTCAGGATCGCTGCGGCGGCCAGGCCGACCCCGTGCCACCGCACCACGGCCCCCGCCTTCGCATGCCGCCGGTCACCCCGTGAGAGGAGCGGCCACAGCCCTCCCACGAGGGCCGCCAGGCCGAACGACACACACGCCAGCGCGCCACCCAGCCGGTCCTCGGGCCAGCCCACGGGCCCGTCGGAGGTCTGCTGACGCCGCCCGTCGGCGTCCCGTACCTCCACGACCTGTCCGCGCCAGATCAGGCCGACGACCTTGTCGTCCGGCTCCAGCCCGGAGACCACGGGATCGGCCCGCAGGAACGTCACCTGCCACGGCTTGCCGGACGGCAGCACCAGCTCCGCCTCCGGGGACGCGTTCCTCTCACCACGGTTCGTGTCGGCCTCGCGGACCGTGAACTCCTGCTCCCACACGCACCCCGCCGCCCGCGCCGGAACAGCGGCGCAGGCCGGCGCGGCACGGAACTCCCGCTCCCGCTCCAGCGCTTCCCGGATCTGGAGTGCCGACGCCACTCCGAACACGAGAGCCGCGACAGCGATCAACAGCCAGAGAACGGACCGCAGCGCCTCGCGTCCCGGCGACTCCACCATGTCTCGCCCCCCCCGTTTCACGCGGAACCCGCAGGCGCATTGGAACACGCCCGCGGGTCCGTGCCCAGGCCTTTTACCCGGCGGAGTGGACGCGCCGGCCCTCGACGAAGGTCTCCAGGACCCGGGTCGCGGCGATCTCCTCGGGCGGGGCCGCGAACGGGTCGCGGTCGAGGACCACGAGGTCGGCCGACTTCCCGGCGGTGATGCTGCCGGTGATGCCGTCGAGGTCGTTCACCCAGGCGCTGCCCGCCGTGTACGCGGCGATGGCCGTGCCCAGGTCGAGGCTCTGTTCCGGAAGGAAGGCCGGAGTGCCCGCGGGTGCGTCGGGGGAGACCCGGTTGACGGCGACATGGATGGCCTGGAGCGGATCCGGGCTGCTGACCGGCCAGTCGCTGCCCGCGGCGAGGGTCGCGCCGGCCCGCAGCAGATCACCGAAGGGGTACTGCCACGCGCCGCGCTCCGCGCCCAGGAAGGGCAGCGTCAGTTCGTCCATCTGCGGTTCGTGCGCGGCCCACAGCATCTGCAGATTGGCGCTCGCGCCCAGTTCGCGGAATCGTGGCAGGTCGCGAGGGTGGACGACCTGGAGGTGCGCCAGGTGGTGCCGCGTGTCGCGATGGCCGTTGGCGGCCCGGGCTGCCTCGACCGCGTCGAGCGCCTCACGCACCGCGCGGTCGCCCAGCGCGTGGAAGTGGACCTGGAAGCCGAGCGCGTCCAGCTCGGTGACGTACTTCCGCAGCTCACCCGGCTCCACGAAGCTGATGCCGCTGTTGTCCGAGGAGCAGCCGCAGCCGGTCAGGTACGGGTCGAGCATCGCGGCGGTGTGGTTCTCGGCGATGCCGTCCTGCATGATCTTCACCGTCCCGGCCCGGAACCGGTCCCGGCTCAACTCATCACGGTTTGCGGCCAGTTCGGCGATCTGCTCGGCGCCTCGCTCGCGATCCCACCACAGCGCGCCGACCACCCGGGCGGTCAGCAGGCCACGGTCGAGGGCCGCCTGGTAGGCGGGCGCCGGGTCGGTCATGTTGGCGTACGTGCCGATGATGGCGTCCTGCCAGGCGGTGACGCCGTGGGAGTGCAGCACGGCCTGGGCGCGCAGCAGAGCGGCGAGCTTCTCCTCGGGCGTGGGGTCCGGCAGCAGCCGGCCCACCAGGTGGACCGCGCCCTCCTGGAGCATCCCGGTGGGGTTGCCCCCGGCGTCGCGCTCGATACGGCCGTCGGCGGGGTCGGGCGTACGGGCGTCGATGCCCGCGCGCTCCAGGGCCCGGCTGTTGACCCAGGCGCCGTGGTGGTCGCGGTTGGGCAGGAAGACGGGCCGGTCCGGGACGATCGCGTCGAGGGCGGCGGCGGTGGGGGAGCCGCCGGGGAACGCCTCCAGGGACCAGCCGCCACCGGTGATCCACTCGGCGTCCGGGTGCTCGTCCGCGTACGCCCTGATCCTGCGCAGGTATTCAGCGGGGTCGACGGTCTCGCAGAGATGGCACTGGCCGAGCTCGATGCCCGCGCCCAGCGGATGGACGTGCGCGTCCTGGAAGCCCGGCAGCAGCAGCTTCCCCGCGAGATCGACGACCTCGGTGCGCGGCCCGATCAGCTCGCGCACCTCGTCGTGGCCGACGGCGGCGATCCGCCCGCCGCGCACGGCCACGGTGGTGGCGCGGCTGCGGGCGGGATCGACGGTGTGCACGGGGCCGCCCGTGAAGACGAGGTCGGCCGGTCCCGTGACATGGGGGTGCGACATGAGGGTGAACTCCATGGGGGTGGGTTCAGACCGCCGTGCGGTCCATCGGGAGGGTGAGGGCGTCGGCGTCGGTGCCGTGCCCCGTCGTGAAGTACGGCGAGCGCCGGACGTACTTGGCCACGGCCGCCATGCCCAGTCCGGCGAGCACGATCGCGGCGGGCAGCGAGAACATGAACCAGCCGTTGTCCGGGCTCAGTTCGAAGTGATCGCTCATGGTCAGGTACGAGTATCCGAGGTAGCCGCCGAGGCCCAGCAGCACCAGACCGGCCACGGCGGGCACACCGACGGCGAGCAGCGCCTCCCGCGGTCCGTCGTGACGCGCCGAGCGGAAGCGCACGGCGCAGGCGAGCGCGGTGAGGCCGTAGTAGAGGGCGACGATCAGGCCGATGGCGTTGACGGCGGCCAGCAGCATGTCGCTCAGCTTGGGGATCGCGAAGGCGGCCAGGGCGATCACGGCGGCGACGGACATCACGACGGCCGTACCGACGGCGGGGGTGCCGTACCGCGGGTGGATCCGGGTCCACAGCGGCCCCATCGTGCGGTCGCGGCCCATGGCGAGCAGTCCGCGTGCCGTGGGAATCAGGGTGGCCTGCACGGAGGCGACGGCGGAGAACATCAGCGCGACCAGGGGCAGGGTGGCCCAGGGCTCGGCGGCCAGCTTCGCCCCGAGGTACGGCAGGGCCTGGGGGCCGTTGCGGACGAGTTCGGCCAGGCTCATCTCCCGCTGGAAGGCGACCGAGGCGAAGAGGAACAGACCGAGCATGGCGAACAGGGCGATGAGACCGCCGCGGGCCGAGTCGTCCGGGCGCTTCGTCTCCTCGGTGACGCTGAAGGCAGCGTCCCAGCCCCAGAAGAAGAACACCGCGAGGACCATGCCCTGGGCGAAGCTGGTGCCACTGGAGATCTCGAAGGGGTTGAACCAGGAGAGGGAGAAGGCGTGGTCACCGGTGACCAGGGCCCAGCCGCAGAAGCCCAGCAGCACGGCGTACTCGAAGACCAGCAGGGCGAACTGGAACCGGGTCGCGCTCCGGACGCCGGTGACGGCCAGGGCCGTGAGGGCGAGCAGGATCACCAGGCCGACCGCCGTACAGACACCGGTGGACGTCGGATCGAGGGCGATGCCGGCGAGGCTGTTCAGTCCTGCCTTGTTGGCGAAGAGCAGGACGACCGAGCCCATGATCGCGCTGGTGTAGGCGCAGAAGATGACCGAGCCGACCAGCGTCACCCAGCCGGTCAGGAAACCGGGCCAGGGGCCGAGGGATCTGCCGACCCAGGTGTAGCCGTTGCCGCAGTTGGGTTCCGAGCGGTTGAGACGGGCGTAGGCGGTGGCGATGCCGAGCACCGGCAGGAACGCCAGGAGCAGCAGCGCCGGGGCCTGGAGGCCCACGACCGTCGCGATCGTGCCCATGCCGATGGCGATGCTGGTGGTGGCCGCGGTGCTGGACGCGGCGATGGCGACGCCGTCGACGACACCGAGGGAACGGCGCAGGGCGGGGCGTGGTGGAGGCGGTGCGGACGGCATGAAGGGCTCCTCGGGGGAAGGGTGGGAAGAGCCGCGCGGGACTGTGATGGAACAACCGGCGTCCACATTGGGTCAACCCTGTTGACGTAAGGCGGGCCGGGGTCGTTCACTGCGGTGCACCAGTCGTGCGGCGAGAGGAGCCCCGGTCATGTCCACTCGTGTCCCGCAGGAGCGTCGGCGCCGGCGGCCGACCCGTTCGGGGGTACTGCTGTCGGAGGACCTGATCGTGGAGACCGCCCTGCGCCTGATCGGGGAGCACGGCCCCGAGGCGCTGAGCGTGCGCCGGCTCGGCGCGGCACTGGGCTGCGACCCGACCGCGCTGTACCGCTACTTCCACGGCACCGACGACCTGGTGCTCGCCATCGCCGACCGCATCATCGGCGACGCTATGGCCGGCTTCGTCCCCGGAGACGACTGGTTGGCCTCGTTGCGCGAGATGGCGACGAGGGTCCGGGCGGGATACCTCGCCCATCCCCGGGCGGCCGCGATGGCCGCCCACCGGGTGACCCGGCGCCGGAACGAGATCCGCGCCGTGGACACCGGGATCGGCCTCCTGCTGAACGCGGGCTTCGCACCGGCCGACGCCGCCCGGCTCTACCTGGCCTTCATCGACACCGTGCTCAGTCACGCCGCCGCGGAGGCCGCGTTCCACGCCCTCCCGCGACACCAGCGCGAGGCCGACCACCGGGCCTGGCGGGACGTCTACCAGGACCTGGACCCTCAGACCTACCCGTCCCTCACCGCGGTCCGCCCCGAGCTCCCCGGAATGGCGGACAGCTCCTTCGAACAGGCCGTGGATCTCCTCCTGGAGGCCCTGACGGCCCGGGCCCCGGCGGGCCGGCGCTCCCTCCGCTGACACGGGACGTCAGAGTTCCAGGGCGAGGGACCCCACGGCTTCCCGCGACGCGAGACGGGCGCGGCCGCCCTCGGAGTCGTCGAGGGCGTACCTGCTGTAGATGACGGGTCGCAGCCGGAAACCGCGCCCGTCCTCACACCACCTCGGCCCGCCCCGGGTCGTCGTCCAGGAAGCCGCCCGACTGGTGCTGCCACAGCTTCGCGTAGGCGCCGTCGACCGCGAGCAACTCCTGGTGGGTGCCCTGCTCGACGATCCGGCCCCGGTCGAGGACCACGAGCTGGTCCATGGTGGCGACCGTGCTCAGCCGGTGCGCCACCACCAGCGCCGTCCGCCCCTCCATGAGCCGCCACAGCGCCTCCTGGACGAGCAGCTCGCTCTCGGAGTCCAGCGCGCTGGTCGCCTCGTCGAGCAGCAGGATCGGCGCGTCACGCAGGATCGCCCGGGCGAGGGCGACCCGCTGGCGCTGACCACCGGACAGCTTGATGCCGCGCTCGCCCACCATGGTGTCGAAGCCGTCGGGCAGGGTGTCGGCGAACTCGGTGACATGGGCCGCCTCGGCCGCCCGGCGGATCTCGGCGTCGGTGGCGTCCGGCCGGGCGAACGCGATGTTGTCCCGCAGGGTGCGGTGGAACATCGCCGGGTCCTGCGGCACATAGGCGATTCGGCTGCGCAGGTCGGCCTGGCGCAGCCGGCTGATGTCCTGACCGCCGATCAGGATGCGGCCCGCGTCGATGTCGGTCATCCGCAACAGCAGCCGGGTGAGCGAGGTCTTGCCGCCGCCGGACCGGCCGACCAGGCCGAGCTTCGCCCCGCTCGGCACCTCCAGGTCCAGCCCGTCGAACAATGGTCGACCGCCACGGTGTGCGAAAGTCACCTTCTCGAAGCGGACATCGGCCGCGCGGGAGCACAGCGGCTCCGGCGACGCCGGGTCGAGCACGGTCGGCGGCGTCAGCAGCAGTTCGGTGAACTGCGCGGCTTCCGTCATCGAGCTCTCCAGCCGACGGTATATCTGGTTGAACTCGAACATGATGCGGGTCGCGTTGCCGTAGTAGGCGAAGGCGACCACGATCGCCTCCACGCCGTGCGCGCCCCCGGCGAGCGTGACCGCGAGCAGCAGGCCCATCGCGTTGGTGAGCACGGACATCGGAGCGACCAGGGTGTCGATGCGCAGGTTGCCGTAGTCCCACGACCGCACGGTGAGCCGGCGCGACACCGCTACCCGGGAGCGGTGCTCGGCGGCCTCGCTCTTCTCCGCGGCGAAGGCCCGTACGGTGTCCATGTTCATCAGGCTGTCGGCGACATGGCCGGACACCCGGGCGATCGCCTCCTCACGCTGGTCGACGATCCGCTGACGGCGCCGGATGAGGGGCGCGACCAGCACCGCCGTCAGCGTGATCGTCACCAGCAGACCGACGACGAGCAGCGGTTCGTAGCGCCACAGCACCACCGCGCCGAACGCCAGTGGCACGAAGCTCCCCACGACCTGGAACGTCACCGTGTCCACGAACTGCTCGAAACGCGAGGCGAAGCTCAGGACCCGCTTGGTCAGCGAACCGGCGAAGTTGTCGTGGAAGAACGCGGCGTCCTTGGCGAACAGCTCGTCCATCCCGATCACGTACAGATGCTCGATGCCGAGGGCGTCGAGGCGGTTGAGGCAGTGCAGGGCGACGCGCCACAGTGCCTCCGAGAGCAGCAGGACACCGGCGAAGCCGAGGACGTACGGCAGCGCCGAGTCGACCGTGACGCCCTCGTCGCCGGCGAGATCGCCGACGAGCTTGGCGACGATCAGTGGCGCCACGTAGTTGATTCCGATGTTGCCCAGCGCCATGAGCAGCATCGCGGGTACCGTCAGCCGGCGCAGCCGGGCCAACTCCCTTCCGTAGTAGCGAAGTGCGAGTAACACCGAGCGCTTGCCCGGCTGCACCCTGCGAGTATCAGACGTTTCCATCCCACCCCTGTGTCGTCCTGTGGCAGCCCGGCACGCGCTGACGCGGGCAGGGGCCATCGCCGCAACGTATGTGTGGATTTCGGTCGAGTCCGGCAGTGTCCCGCGACGGCGACCGCGCCGTCCAAGCGTTTTCCGGCCGGACGGTGGTGCGCGGGGGAGCGCCAAGGGGCGCGGCGAGCGGTCAGAACAGCGCCGTGTCCGCCGAACTGTCCCGGATCACGAACGGGAGTGGGGTCCCTCACGGGGCCTGTGGGCCTCGGAGTTCACGGCCGCGGTGGGTCGCTTGCCGGAGGCTCAGGGGGCCGTACGGGTGAACGTCATGTGCGTGACTCCGCCGGGCGAGGAGGTGGCCTCGACCTCGTAGTCCTTCTCCAGGTCCTCCAGTCCGTCCCAGAGGCGTACGCCGCGGCCGAGCAGGATCGGGACCACCGTGACGTGCAGGTGGTCGATGAGCCCCGCGGCGAGGAAGTCACGGACCACGGTGGGTCCTCCGCCGATGCGTACGTCCTGGCCGCCCGCCGCCTCGCGGGCCGTCCGGAGTGCCTCGGCGGGCGAGGTGTCGAGGAAGTGGAACGTCGTGCCTACCTCCATCTCCATCGACGGGCGCGGGTGGTGGGTGAGGACGAAGGTCGGTGTGTGGAACGGCGGGTTGGGCCCCCACCACCCCTTCCACTCCGGGTCATCGTGCCACCCCGGGTAACCGAACTTCCCGGCGCCCATGATCTCGGCGCCGATCCCGGGCGTGTGCTGCCGTGCGAAGGCATCGTCGAGGCCGCGGGTCCCGCCGGGCCGGCGAGTCATCTCGTGCCAGAACCGGGTGGCGAACATCCACTCGTGCAGTCTTTCGCCGGCATGGCCGAACGGGGCCTCACGGCTCAGACCCTCACCGGTGGCGAAGCCGTCGAGAGAGAGGGAGAAGTTGTGAACGCGAGCGAGTGACATGGCCGGCCGATCCCTTCCTTCCCGAAACGTCCCTGTGCTCAAGGTTCCAGGTCTCGGCGGCCACCGCGAGCTAGTCCCTGATCGCGGCGCGGACGAGCGCCTGCAACTGCTCGGCGGTGTGGTCCAGCGGCTGTGTGCTGCGCTTGGCGCGGCACATGGCAACCGTGCCCTCGACCGCCGCGACGATCAGCGTCGCGAGCTGTGCCGCCTGCTCGGACCCGGCGCCGTGCTCCCGCAGTGAGGCGGCCAGCAGGCCCTCCCACTCCTCGAACACCTCGGCGGCGGCCACCAGCGCGGTGGGTGTCTCGTCGGCGGGGGGCTCCTCGATGGAGACGGCGAGGACCGGGCAGCCCGCCCGGAAGTCGCTGTCCACCACGATCTCGCGCCACAGGGCGAGGAAGGCCCGCAGTCCGGCGACCGGGCCGGCCCCCAGTTCCTTGCGCAGGCCGCGGGCGGCCCACGCACCCGTGTGACGCACGGCCTCGGTCGCCAACTGCTGCTTGCCCTCGGGGAAGTAGTGGTACGTCGAGCCGAGCGGCGCCCTGGCGTGCCTGGCCGTCTCACGGATGCTCGTCGCGTTCAGACCGCGCCGGCTGATCATGTCGGCCGCACCGGCCACGATCCGCTCGCGCGCCGTCGGGCTGGGCTTGGTCATGTGCGCGGTCCCTTCCGACCCACTGGCTATAACGACCGTCATAGTCTAGCGTGGCCGTCGCTTATAACGACTGTCATAGAGAGGCGTGTCCATGCCGATGATCCGGTTCACCGCCCCGTCCGGGGCCCTGACCGAAGAAGGGCGCCGGTCCGTCCGGCGCGACCTCGCCGGCGTACTGCTGCGCTGGGAGGGCGCACCCGACACGCCGTTCTTCCGCGCCCAGGCGTGGAGCTACCTCGCCGAACTGCCCGAAGGAGCCCAGACCACCGCCGAGGACGACGCGCCGCGCTTCCTGGTGGAGGCCACGGTCCCGCAGGGCGCCCTGTCCGAGCGCCGCAGGGCCGGACTGGTCGAGGAGGCCACGCGGACCGTCCTGGCCGCCGCCGGACTCACCCCGGACGACGCCCCGCGGGTGTGGGTGCTGGTGCACGAGCAGCCCGACGGCACCTGGGGCGCGGGCGGCTCCGTCATCCGCCACGCCGACCTCGTCGCACTGGCGAAGGGACAGAGCGCCGATGCGTGAACTGACCTATGTCGCCAAGCGCACCGTCGAGTGGCGCGAGGCGCCCGACCCCGAGGTCGAGTCCGCTCAGGAGGCGATCGTCGCCCCGGTGGCGGCCACGCCCTGTGACGTGGACTCCTCGATCCTCGCCGGACACGGCTTCATCGAGCCGCCCTTCGCCCTCGGCCACGAGTGCGTCGCCCGGGTCGTCGAGGTCGGCGACGCCGTCACCGCCGCGGCCCCCGGGGACCTGGTCGTCGTACCCTGGTCCGTCAACTGCGGTACCTGCGACCGCTGCCGGGCCGGCCTGACCGCGCACTGCACCGCCGTCCCGTACATGGCGATGTACGGCGCGCCGATCGGCGGCAAGTGGGGCGGGCTCTTCTCCGACCTGGTCCGCGTGCCCTACGCCGACGCCATGCTCGTTCCGCTGCCCACCGACCTCGACCCGGTCGCCATGGCCTCCGCCAGCGACAACTGGTCCTTGGCCTGGCGCCTGGTCGCCCCGCATCTCAAGGCCCGTCCAGGAGCCCGGGTGCTGGTCGTCGCCCGTGGCAGCATCGGCCTCTACGTGTGCGACATCGCCCGCGCGCTCGGCGCCTCCGACGTGCTCTACGTCGACCCCGACCCCGAACACCGCACGCTGGCCCGCACCTTCGGCGCCGCCACCGCCGAGACCCTGGAGCCGGTCCCGCAGGGCTTCGACATCGCTGTGGAGGCCACCGGCCGTGTCGAGCAGCTCGCCCTCGCCCTCAGGTGCCTGACACCGGAAGGGATCTGTGAGAGCGCGGGCAACCACTTCCGTCCCGGCGAACTGCCCCTGCTCGACATGTACCTCACCGGCGTCACCCTGCGTATCGCCCGCGACAACGTACGCGCGCACATCCCCGACGCCCTCGCACTCGCGGCCTCCGGCGGGGTCGCCCCCGAGACGGTGGTCTCCCACGTCATCGACTGGGAGGACCTGCCGGCGGCGCTGCCCGAGAAGCACCTCAAGCCGGTCTTCGTCAGGGCCGGCGCCGCGGACCTGCCGGGCGGGTCATGACGCGGGGCCGCTGTCCGGGCGCAGGGTGAAGATCAGGAAGATCTGGTCGAGACCCACGGGGAAGACCGCCCTCCCGCGCCTCAGCCCCCCGAACTCTCCCGCACGACGAGCCGGTGCCCGGCCACATGGTCGCCCGGCGGCGCGCTGTCCGGGGCGTCGATCCGGGCCAGCAGCTGGGCGACGGCGGCCCGGGCGATCTCCTGCTTGTCGGGGGCGA
Organism: Streptomyces sp. NPDC008137; assembly: GCF_042957035.1. NCBI lineage: Bacteria > Bacillati > Actinomycetota > Actinomycetes > Kitasatosporales > Streptomycetaceae > Streptomyces > Streptomyces sp. NPDC008137. The sequence continues at coordinate 77,542 of NZ_JBIBHN010000021.1, forward strand.
CGGTCGTCAGGGTGGGGACGCTGAAGCGGGAGGCCTCGATGTCGTCAAAACCCACCACGTCGAGCTCGCCCGGCACCCGACGGCCCAGCTCGTGCAGGGCCCGCAGCGCGCCCAGCGCGAGATGGTCGTTCAGGCACAGCAGCGCGTCCGGAAGGGGGTCGCGTTCCGTCAGCGCGACGGCGGCCCGCGCGCCGTCCTGCCAGTGGTAGGCGTCAACCGGCACCACCAGGCCGGGCTCGAAGGGCAGGCCCGCCGCTTCGAGGGCCGCGCGGTAGCCGTCGGTGCGCAGCCGGTCGGTGCCCTGACGGCCGTGCGGGGCGCCGCCGACCACCGCGATGCGCCGGCGGCCCCGGGACAGGAGGTGCTCGGTGGCCTCGCGTGCCGCGCGCACGTTGTCGATGCCGACATGGTCGGTGCCGCCCTCGGCGGAGCGCTCGCCGAGCAGGACCACGGGCAGGCGCCGGTCGTGGGCGGCGAGATCACGCGGCCGCAGGGAGAGCGGACTGAGGATGACGCCGTCGGAGAACTGCGCGTCGAACCCGTGCAGCGCCGCCAGCTCCCGCTCGCGCACCGCCCCGGTCTGGTGCAGCAGCACGGTGTGCCCGCGCCGGTCCGCCTCGGCCATGACGTGCTTGGCCAGCTCGGCGAAGTAGGCGACGTCCAGCTCAGGGACCGCCAGGGTGATCATGCCGGTGCGGCCCTGGCGCAGTTGCCGCCCGGCGATGTTGACGCGGTAGCCCAGGGCCTCGATGGCCTCCTGGACGGCGGCGCGGGTCCGCTCCGAGACATGCTCGAAGTTGTTGATCACGTTGGAGACGGTCTTGGGGGAGACGCCGGCGTACTCCGCGACGTCCTTGATCCTGGGTCTGGCCGCCACGCTGTCCCGCCCTTCCGACTGCCGAGATCGTACCGACTGCGCAGATGTGCCACGCCGGACGGGCGGCCGTGGCCCGCGCCCTGCCGTGGACAGCCGTACTTCCGCAGGATCCGGGTCGCCGGGGAGCCGGGTCAGCCCAGGTGGAGCGGCAGTTCCGAGGCCTGCTCGCCGAGTTCGGCCCGCTCCGCCTCCGTGGGTGCCCGCCTCCCGGTGCCCACCAGCAGCGCGTCCCGGTCGTGGAAAGACGAGGGGAACGCGCTCCCCGCGATCCGCTCCAGCAGCTCGCGGGAGCGGCTGAGCCCCTCCGCCGGCGGCTGTGCCGCGTCCGGCAGGTGCGCGATCAGGTCGAGGTGGTGCAGCGTCCACTCCAGGACGTACGCCGAGAGATAGTCCGCCACGGTGAGGACCTCGTCGCGGGTGCCGACCCGGCCGGCCGGGTCGGCGAGCCGGGCGGCGCGGCCGGCGGCGGACCCGACGTCGTCCAGGTGCAAGGTGAGCAGGTGCGGATCCTCGTACGCGGCGGCGAGCCGGACGGTCAGCGCGTCGAGCGGGTCGTCACCGGTCGGTGGCGTGCCGGCGACCTCCCAGTAGGTCACCGCGTCACGGGTCTGCTCCCGGTCAGAAGGGGTGGCGAGAGTGATCAGGACGTCCTGGGCGTCGATGACGAGATGGCACACCAGGTCCCGCACCAGCCAGCCGGTGCAGCCGGACGGCCGGTCGAAGTCCTCGTCGGCCAGACCGGCGACCGCCTCGCGCAACGCCGTCCAGGAGCGTGAGAAGAGATCCACCTCGGCACCGTAGTGCCGTGCCGCGAGGACGGACAAGCACATTTCGCCCGCCCGGCCAACTGCCGGACAGTGCCCGTGAGTTCCCCGGCGCAGGACTCTGGTGGCCCCGAGAACTCCTGGGCTACCGTCGGTAACACCCCTGGTCGCCCCAGGGGCCTCTCCCGACCCCTGCGCACCTCCTCCGGAAGGCGGCCCATGGAACACCCGTCAGCACCCGCCGCGTTCACCCGCCGCCGTGCCCTGACCGTCGCTGGCGGTGTGCTCGCCGGTGCCGCGCTCGCGCAGTCGGCGTTCCCGGCCTTCGCGGCCGGAGCCGGATCGTCGGACGCGGACGCCATCGTCATCGGCCACGGCCTCGCCGGGCTCGTCGCCACCGCCGAACTGGCCGCCGCCGGACGCAAGGTGCTGCTGCTCGACCAGGAGCCGGAGGCCAGTCTGGGCGGACAGGCCTTCTGGTCCTTCGGCGGGCTGTTCTTCGTCGATTCCCCCGAGCAGCGGCTCATGGGCATCAAGGACTCGCGGGAACTGGCCTGGCAGGACTGGCTGGGCACGGCCGGCTTCGACCGCGGCATCACCGACCCGTCGGGCCAGGACCACTGGGCCCACAAGTGGGCCGAGGCGTACGTCGACTTCGCCTCGGGGGAGAAGCACTCCTGGCTCGCGGGGCTCGGGATGCAGTGGTTCCCGATCGTCGGCTGGGCCGAGCGCGGCGGCGGCCTCGCGGACGGGCACGGCAACTCCGTACCCCGTTTCCACGTCACCTGGGGCACCGGACCCGCCGTGGTCGAGCCCTTCGAGAAGAAGGTGCGGGAGGCCGTGGAGGACGGCAAGGTGACGTTCAGGTTCCGCCACCGCGTGGACGACCTGATCGTCACGAACGGTGCCGTCACCGGCGTACGCGGAAAGGTCCTGGAGCCCAGCAGCGCGGCACGCGGCAAGCCCAGCTCCCGCAAGGTCGTCGGCGACTTCGAACTGAACGCCCCCGTCGTGATCGTCACCTCGGGCGGCATCGGAGCCAACCACGACCTCGTCCGGCAGAACTGGCCCGCGCGCCTCGGTACGGCCCCGAAGTCCATGATCACGGGCGTGCCCGCGCACGTGGACGGCCGGATGCTCGCGATCACCGAGAAGGCGGGCGGACGGATCGTCAACCCCGACCGCATGTGGCACTACACCGAGGGCCTGAAGAACTACGACCCGATCTGGCCCGACCACGGCATCCGCATCCTGCCCGGCCCGTCCTCCATGTGGTTCGACGCCACGGGCAAGCGCTTCTCCAGCCCCGACATCCCGGGCTACGACACACTTCACACCCTCAAGTCGATCACCGACACGGGATACGACTACTCCTGGTTCGTCACGACCCAGAAGATCATCGCCAAGGAGTTCGCGCTCTCCGGCTCGGAGCAGAACCCGGACCTCACCGAGAAGAACGTCTGGAAGCTGCTGTCGCGCGTCTGGCAGACCCCCGAGCCGATCGAGCGGTTCAAGGAGAAGGGCGAGGACTTCGTCGTCGCCGAGACCCTGCCCGAACTGGTCGCCGGTATGAACAAACTGACGGGGGACGACCTGATCGACCTGGCCGGCCTGCGGCGGCAGATCGAGGCCCGCGACCGCGAGATCGCCAACCCGTACACCAAGGACGCCCAGGTCATGGGCATCCGCAACGCCCTCGCCTATCCCGGCGACACCCTCAGCCGCACCGCCTCCGCCCACCGGATCCTGGACACGTCCGCCGGACCGCTGATCGCCGTACGCCTCAACATCCTCACCCGCAAGACCCTCGGCGGCCTCCAGACCGACCTCTCCGGCCGTGTCCTGAACGCCTCCGGCAAGCCGATCAGCGGGCTGTACGCGGCCGGTGAGGTCGCCGGCTTCGGCGGCGGGGGCGTCCACGGCTACCGCTCCCTCGAAGGCACCTTCCTGGGCGGCTGCCTGTTCTCGGGCCGCGCGGCGGGCCGGGCGGCGGCGGCCGCGACGGCGGCCTGACCCGACCGGGGGCGGGCCATGCTCCGCCCGCCCCCGGCCTGGAGCGTCAGGCCGCTCCGGGCCGCTCCGCGTCCAGTTCGGCCCGGACGGTCCGGGCCGCCGAGACCAGGTTCTCCAGGGATGCGCGGGTCTCGGTCCAGCCGCGGGTCTTCAGGCCGCAGTCCGGGTTGACCCACAGCCGCTCGGCGGGGATCGCTTTCAGGCCGGTGCGCAGCAGTTCGGCGGCCTCCTGTGCGGCGGGAACCCGCGGCGAGTGGATGTCGTAGACACCCGGCCCCGCCTCACGCGGATAGCCGTGCGAGGCGAGTTCGCGGGCGACCTGCATGTGGGAGCGCGCGGCCTCCAGGCTGATGACGTCCGCGTCGAGGTCGTCGATGGCCCGCACGATGTCGCCGAACTCGGCGTAGCACATGTGGGTGTGGATCTGCGTGTCCGGCCGCACACCGCCCGTGCTGAGCCGGAAGGCCTCCGTGGCCCACCCCAGATACGCCGGCCGGTCGGCGGCACGCAGCGGCAGGGTCTCGCGCAGGGCGGGCTCGTCGACCTGGATGACCGGCGTCCCGGCCGCCTCCAGGTCTCCCACCTCGTCGCGCAGGGCCAGGGCGACCTGACGGGCCGTCTCGGCGAGCGGCTGGTCGTCACGGACGAAGGACCAGGCGAGCATGGTGACCGGGCCGGTGAGCATGCCCTTGACCGGACGGTCCGTGAGGGACTGCGCGTACCTCGTCCAGCGTACGGTCATCGGCTCGGGGCGCGAGATGTCGCCGGCCAGGATCGGCGGGCGGACGTAGCGGGTGCCGTAGGACTGGACCCAGCCGTGCCGCGTGGCGAGGTAGCCGGTGAGCTGCTCCGCGAAGTACTGGACCATGTCGTTGCGTTCGGCCTCGCCGTGCACCAGGACGTCCAGACCGGCCTTCTCCTGGAAGGAGATCACCTCCTGGATCTCGGCCTTGATGCGCTCCTCGTATCCGGCCGTGTCGATCCGGCCGGCGCGCAGGTCCGCGCGGGCGCCGCGCACCTCACCTGTCTGCGGGAAGGAGCCGATCGTGGTGGTCGGCAGCAGCGGCAGACCGAGCCGGGCGCGCTGCGCGGCGGTCCGCTCGGTGTACGGCAGCGAGCGGTGGGCGTCCGCCTCGGACACCGCGCCCGTGCGGGCGCGGACCGCCGGGTCGCGGGTGATCGGGGAGTTCGCCCGGGAGGACAGGTCGGCCCGGTTCGCGGCGAGTTGCGCGCCGATCGTGTCCGTACCCTGCGCGAGACCGCGCGCCAGGGTGACGATCTCGGCGGTCTTCTGCCGCGCGAAGGCGAGCCAGCGCAGCACCTGCGGCTCGATGTCCCGCTCCGCCGCCGTGTCCAGCGGCACGTGCAGCAGGGAGCAGGAGGCCGAGACGTCGACCCGGTCGGCGAGGCCGAGGAGCGTGCCGAGCCGGGAGAGCGAGGCCGCCAGGTCGTTGATCCAGATGTTGCGGCCGTTGACGACACCGGCGACCAGCCGCTTGCCCGGCAGACCGCCCACCGCGGCCAGATCGTCGAGGTTGGCCGCCGCCGACTCCGTGAAGTCCAGCGCGAGCCCTTCGACCGGCGCCTTCGCCAGCACCGGCAGGGCGTTCCCGAGCCGGTCGAAGTACGAGGCGACCAGGAGCTTCGACCGGTCGGTGAGGGCGCCGAGGTCGCGGTAGGCGCGCTCGGCGGCGTTCAGCTCGGCCGGGGTCCGGTCCTGGACCAGGGCCGGCTCGTCCAGCTGCACCCACTCGGCGCCCGCCGCGCGCAGGTCGGCGAGGATCTCGGCGTACACGGGCAGCAGCCGGTCCAGGAGCGTGAGCGGCTCGAAGTCCGCGGGCACCCCCGGGGCGGGCTTGGCCAGGAGCAGGTACGTGACGGGGCCGACGAGGACGGGGCGCGCGGTATGGCCGAGCGCCAGCGCCTCGCGCAGCTCGGCGACCTGCTTCGCCGAGTCGGCGGTGAAGACCGTGTCCGGACCCAGTTCGGGCACCAGGTAGTGGTAGTTCGTGTCGAACCACTTGGTCATCTCCAGCGGCGCCACGTCCTGCGTGCCACGCGCCATGGCGAAGTAGCCGTCGAGGGCGTCCGCCTCGACGGAGTCCCGGTGGCGGCCGGGGATCGCGCCGACCATGACGGTGGTGTCCAGGACGTGGTCGTAGAGCGAGAAGTCGCCCGTCGGGATCTCGTCGATGCCGGCGTCGGCCAGCTGCCGCCAGTTCGAGGCGCGCAGGTCGCAGGCGGTGGCCCGGAGGGCGTCGGCGGTGACGCGGCCCTTCCAGTAGCCCTCGATCGCCTTCTTCAGTTCCCGGTTCTGTCCCTGGCGGGGGTAGCCGTACACGGTGGCCCGTGCTGCCGCGGCTGCGGACTTGGTGGTCACGGAGATCTCCTTCGCGAGACGAATCCCTGAGATCCCGGCGACGGGACGAGAGCGCGAAGGGGTGACGAACCGGACGGAGACGACCTCGCGCGGCACAGCGCGGTCGTCCGCCTGGTATGTACGCCGACCCGCCCTCGAGGTCACCGGAATGTCCGCGCACGAACCGTCCGCGCGCGGGCAGTTGGCAGGTCTTCGGACTCGCGGGCACGCTCTCACCATGTGAGAACACCTACTGGCCGTCGCTTCCCGGGCCCTGCGTGGGCCCAGTGCGTATGACGGCGGTCGTTCCCGCTCACCGCTGCGGGGCAGTCCCGGATTCCCACCGGGTTCCCTCTTGCGACGCATCCCGTCTGGCGGACGGGGCGAACCAGCTGCACCGCCAGCCTATACACGGGATGGCCGCGGAAGCGACCCTCAGCCGCCGCTCACCGGCCGCCCCGCCGCCAGCGCGGCCAGCTCGTCCGGGGTGCGCGGGCCGGGCGCCGACCCGGTCAACAGCCCCTGTGCGCGCAGGAGATCCGCGGCCGCGGCACCCCACGGCAACCGCAGTCCCGCCTGCCGGAGGAGATCGGTCCGGGCCAGTGCCGTCGGCGCGGGAGCGAGGTGCACACCGTCCGGGGTGAGGAGCGCCGCGTCGTCGGCCCAGCGCAGGGCGAGGTCGACGTCGTGCGTAGCCATCACCACCGTGGTGCCGTTCGCACGCAGCTCGTCCAGCGTGGCCAGGAGCCGTTCCTGGCCGTCGGGGTCGAGTCCGGCCGTCGGCTCGTCGAGGACGAGCACCCGGGGACGCATGGCGACCGCGCCCGCGATGGCGGTCCGTTTGCGCTGCCCGTAGGAGAGCAGATGAGTGGGCCGGCCGGCCAGGGCGGTGATGTCCAGGGCGGCGAGCGCCTCCGCCACCCGTGCCCGTACCTCCGTGTCGGACAGCCCGAGGTTCAGCGGCCCGAACGACACGTCCTGCTCGACGGACGCCGCGAACAGCTGGTCGTCCGGGTCCTGCACCACGAGCTGGACGGTCGTCCGCAGCCGGGTCAGGCCCTTGCGGTCGTACGTCACCGGCTGCCCGTCGACCGTCAATCGCCCCTCGTGCGGCCGCAGCCCGCCGCTGAGCAGCCGCATCAGCGTGGTCTTGCCGCTGCCGTTGCGGCCGAGCAGCGCGAGCGCCCGCCCCGCGCGGATGTCGAAGTCGAGGCCGCTGAGCACGGCCGGGCCGTCCTCGTAGGCGAAGGACGCGCCCCGCAGGGCGACGAGGGCGGGCTCGCTCATGCCGGCGGCCTTTCCAGTACGAAGGTGAGGGCGGCCAGCGCCGCGAGGAGCGCGCAACTGGCGGCCGTGAAGCGGACGGAGACACGGGCCTCGGGCACCAGGACCCGCAGGGTCCCGTCGTAGCCGCGCCCGGCGAGACCGGCTTGGAGGCGGGCAGCCCGGTCGAAGGCCCGTACGAAAGCGGTGGCGCCGAGCCCGCCCAGCGAACGCCAGGCGGCGGCCCGCGTGGTGTGCCCGAGCCGGGCGGCCTGCGCGTCGCGGATCCGGCGCACGGAGTCCAGCAGCAGGAAGCTCATCCGGTACGTCACGAGCGCGACATCGACGACCGGCGCCGGGACACCGGCCCGGACCAGGCGGGGCAGCAGGTCGGACATGGGCGTGGTGAAGGCGAACAGCAGCACTCCCAGGGAGGCCGCCGAGGTGCGCAGCAGCAGCTCCCCGGCCCGCAGAGGTCCGTCGTCCGCGAAGGAGACGAACCCTCCCGGCCCGCCGACCTGGACCAGCAGCGTGACCGCTCCGGTCACGCAGAAGCCCAGCGGCACGCGGTAGGCCCGCCACAGCTTCCGGCCGGGCACACCGGCCGGTCCCAGCAGCAGGGACACGGCCGTCACCAGCACCAGGGCCGCGCCCGGCCAGGGCGGCAGCGAGATGGCCAGCACGGTGAGTCCCAGACCGAGCACGGCCTTGTCCACGGGATGGCGGCGGCGCCAGCGACTGCTGTGCGCCGCCGCGTCGATCGGCAGCACGCGGCTCAGGCTCTTTCGGCCGTGGACTCCTCGGCGGCCCGCTCCAGGGCCTGCTGCTCACCCTGCCGCCGGCCTCGGCGCAGGCCGAAGTAGTAGGCGAGGACACCGGCGCCGATCGCTGCCTGGAGGGCGAAAAGCGCCGACTCGATCTCACCCGACGGCGGCTCGTACAGCGGCGAGAACCAGGGCTTGTAGTCCGGGTCGATCTCGGTGATCGCCGTCTCCGCCTGGGCGTCGGCGCCCGCGAACGGCTCCTCCTTGTCGTCGCCCAGGCCGAGGGCGAGCGGCAGCACCGCGAGGAGCGCCACGGCGAGCAGCAGCAGGAGGTTGATCCTCGTGTTCTTCTTCATCGGGCCACCGCCTCGGTCTCGGTCACGGACCGCTTCTTGGTGAGGAGCACACCCAGCCGGGTCAGTTCGCCCTTGCTGGACTGCACCAGCAGCCGCATCACGAGCACCGTCAGCAGGCCCTCGCTCACCGCGAGCGGGATCTGTGTGACGGCGAAGATGGTGCCGAACTTGCCGAGCGCGCCCACGAACCCGCTGCCCGGGTCGGGGAAGGCGAGCGCCAGCTGCACGCTGGTGACGCAGTACGTGGACAGGTCGGCGAAGAACGCCCCGAAGAAGACCGCGACCATCAAAGGCACGTCGAAGCGCCGCAGCAGTTTGTACACGGCGTATCCGGCCCAGGGCCCCACGATCGCCATGGAGAAGACGTTGGCGCCGAGCGTGGTCAGACCGCCGTGGGCGAGCAGCAGCGCCTGGAACAGCAGGGTGATGGTGCCCAGCACCGCCATGATGGGTGGCCGGAAAAGGATGGCTCCCAGGCCCGTGCCGGTGGGGTGGGAGCAACTGCCGGTGACCGACGGCAGTTTCAGGGCGGACAGGACGAACGTGAAGGCACCGGAGGCACCGAGGAGCAGAGTGCTCTCGGGGTGCTCGCGCACTTCACGGGTGAGCGACCGGACCCCGTGGACGACGAAGGGTGCCGACGCGACGCCCCAGGCGACCGCGTGTGCGGGTGGCAGAAAACCCTCGGCTATGTGCATGGTTCAGCAGACCCTCTCCAGCACCTCGTGGATGGTTGACGCGCCCTGGCCGGTCTCCTGGCTTACGGGTACCACCGCCCGCACTCCGCCTTCCCGGGTCACAAGGACCCAGTGGCTGCCCCTGCCAGGGGCCGGAGCCGGACTTCCCGATTCACAGTGGCGAGGGCCGCACCGGCATCACACCGGATTTCCCGTTCACCAAGGCGTGGTGACAGTAATGCCGAGATAAGGACGATGACAAGCCACCCGAGGGGGCGCGCGAGGGGGCGTCCGCTCGCACACCGGCGCAGGGCAGCTCAGTCGTCGCCCCCGTCGTCATCGTCGTCCCCGTCTTCCCAGGTCCGACCGGGCTTCTCCTGCTGGGGTTTGTCCGCCTTTCGCGGTGGCTCGGCCGTCTCCCGCGCCGGAGTCGTGGGACTGGGCGTCGCTTCGGCGGGGGCCGGGGGAGGGGGTGTGGTGCTGGACGGGGTGATATCGGCCACTGTGCCGGCGGCCGGAACGGTGGCCGCCGGGTCCGTGTCCGCCGCCGGAGCGGAGGAGAGGGGCGAGGCGGAGCCCTCGGACGGTGCGGCGGCGGGGCTGCTCGTGGAGGGCGACGCGTCGGGCTCCGTGCCCTCCGTCGCGGTGTTGTCAGGGGAGAACCACAGCATGCCGGCGAGCATCGCGGCCGCGAAGAGTGCCGCGGCGGCGACCGTCGCGGCCGCTCTGCGCCGGTTGTCGGGGGCGGCCCGGGGCGCGGCGCGGCGCGCCCGCCCGGCCTGGGGCGTCCGGCTGGTGCGCAGGCCGGGGGCGCCGGGCAGCGCGTACGTGGCCGGGTCGCGGGTCTCGGTGGCCGGATACGGGCTCGGTGCGGCGGACGTCACCGGGGGCGCTGCCTCCGGCAGCGGCTCGGGCAGCCCCCGCCAGGCACCGGCGGCGAACCATTCGGCGGTCCGCTGGGCGGTGGGCCGGTCCTCGGGCTGCTTGGCGAGCAGGCCGAGCAGGTAGTTCTCGAACGCCGGCGGGAGTCCGGCGACACCGAGCTCGCGGGGCGGTACGGGCACGGAGTCGAGGTGCTGGTGGAGGAGCGCGACGGCGGTGTCGGCCTGGAACGGCGGCCGACCGCTGAGGAGTTGGTAGAGCAGACACCCCAGGGAGTACATGTCGGAGGCCGGACCGGCGGGCTGGCCCAGGGCGCGTTCGGGCGCCAGGTAGAGGCCGGTGCCGACGATCTGGCCGGTGGCGGTGAGCGCGGCCCCCGGGTCGTCGAGGAAGCGGGCGATGCCGAAGTCGCCGATCTTCAGGGTGCCGTGGGCGTCCAGCAGGAGGTTGGCGGGCTTGATGTCACGGTGGACGATGCCCTGCGCGTGCGCGGCGGCGAGCCCTGCGGCGGCCTGCGCGGCGAGTTCGGCTACCCGCTGGGCGGGCAGCGCGCCGGACGCGGCCAGCACCCCGGCGAGGCTGTCGCCCTCGACCAGCTCCATCACGAGGTACAGCCGGTTGTCGTACTCGCCGAAGTCCAGGACACCGACCAGATGGGGGTGGTTGAGACGCCCGGCGGTCTGGGCCTCCAGACGGAACCGGGAGGCCGCCGTGACATCGGTGTCCTGGGGCAGCAGCAGCTTGACCGCCACGGCTCGGGCGAGCGTCTCGTCGTACGCGCGCCAGACCTCTCCCATTCCACCGCGCCCGATCTCAACATCCAGCCGGTAGCGGCCCGCTAGCAGCACTCGTCCTCGTCTCATGCGTATGGGAAGGTACGTCGCCGCAGGCCGAACTCCCCGTTTTGAGGCGGGGGTTGGCGGGGTGACGCGCAGCCGACCCAGGATACTGGCGCCGCGTGACCACTGATCTCCGCGGCGGTGTCGAGGGCCGGTACGGTCCCGGAAATCCGGGAGCGGAGACGTCGCCCGGCGGGGTGATGCGCGATGCGCGCGGTTGCCCCTGGGCCGCGGCCGGTTGCGGCCGGCCTGATCAGGCCGCCTTGTCCGCCGCCTCTGCCCGGTCCTCCCGGCGCGGCAGCAGAGCCACCGTCAGGGCCGGTACGGCAGCGAGGGCCAGCCAGGGCACGGCGGGCGGGAGGCCGAGGTCGAGGAGGGAACCGGTGGCCGCGCTGCCGGCCAGGACGATCAGGCCGGAGACGGAGGACAGCGCGCCCGTGTAGAGGCCGATCCGGCCCTCCTCCGCCAGGTCGGGCACCCAGGCGCGGGCGGCGGGGACGACCAGCATCTGGCCCACGGTGAGCAGTACGACGAAGCCCGCGGCGGGCAGCAGCCCGGCGACACCCGTCCAGCCGGCGGGGCGCGCCGCGGCCACCACCGCGAAACCGGCCGCGATCAGCAGCAGCCCCGCCGTCATGGAGCGGCGCAGGTCCAGCCGGTCGCCCGCCCAGCGGGTCACCGGCAGCTGGGCGAACACCACCAGCACCGAGGACAGCGCGAACAGCCAGGAAAGCGGCGCCTGGGAGCCCGCCGCGCGCTGCACCTCGTCCGGCAGGGCCAGGTACAGCTGGTTGTAGGCGAGCAGGTACGAGCCGTACGCGCCGCACAGGGCCAGGAACCGGCGGTTGCGCAGCAGAAGGCGCGCCCCGCCCCGCTCCCGGGTGCGGACCCGGCCCGGGATGTGCTGCGGCATCAGCCACAGATGCCCGGCCAGGACCAGCACGAAGACCGCCGCACCGGCGAGGCACGCGGTGCGGAAGTCGACGGCGAGCAGCAACGCGCCGAGCAGCGGTCCGACGAAGGCCCCGGCCTGGCCCGCGACGCTGAACAGGGCCAGGAGGCGCGTGCGCGAGCCGTGTCCCTCCTCCTCCCAGACCACCGCCTGGCGGGCCACCTCGGACTCCACGGCCGGAGAGAACAGCGCGGCGGCGAAGCCGATCACCAGCACGGCGCCGATCACGGCCCAGCTCGCCTCCGCGTACCCGAGCCACGCGAACCCGGCGATCCGCAGCACACAGCCGGCCAGCACGACGGGCCGCACCCCGAACCGGTCGACGAGCGAGCCGCCGACCACGAACAGCCCCTGCTGGCTGAAGGTGCGCAGCCCGAGCACGAACCCGACCAGCCAGCCCGCCATGCCGATCGCGGTGCCGAGGTGCTCGGCGAGGAACGGCAGGACGGCGTAGAAACCGACGTTGAAGGCGAGCTGGGTCAGGATCAGCAGCCGCAGCAGCGGCGACAGCTCCTTCCAGAGCCGCCAGGTGCTCTCGCGGGGAGTCTTGGGCGCACGGGCGGACCGGCGGGCGGGCACGCGGGATACGGGGTCGGTCATCGTTCTTCTACCGGTGAGGTGGACACAGAGGTGGACACGGGGGCCAGGAGGGCGTCGGGGCTGTTCCGCCGCCGCTGAGGCACGACCCCCTCCCCGGGCGGCCCAGCCGGGCCCTCGGGCCGCCGGCGCCGGCGGGGCAGCCGTACGCCGCCCGCGGCCGTCACCGCGAGCGCCCCCAGCAGGGCGAGTACGGCGGCGGGGAAGAGGACGGCCCACGGGGCGCGTTCGGCGTACGGCTGGTTCTCGGCGAGCAGCAGGCCCCACTCGGGGGACGGCGGCTGGGCGCCCAGGCCGAGGAAACCGAGGGCGGCGAGGCTCAGCGCGATACCGGGCAGCCGGAGCAGGGCGTGCCGTGTCACGGGCGACAGCACGGCGGGCAGCAGTTCGTGCCAGAGCAGATACCAGCGGCCGGCGCCCAGTGCCCGGGTCGCGGCCAGATGCGTGGTCGCGCGTTCCTGCCGCAGCAGGGCGGACGTGTGGGCGGCCAGCGGGGACCAGGCCACGACACCCACGGCGAACGCCGGTGTCCAGGGCCCGCTGCCCGCGACGCCGGCGACGAGGAGTCCGGCCAGGACGGGCGGCACGGCGCTGACGGTGTCGACCAGGGGCCCGGACAGCCTCGGCAGCAGCCCCAGCAGCAGCCCCACGAGGAGCGCGGCGGCGCTCACCGCGAGGGCGATGCCGAGGGTGGTCAGCGCGCCGTGGGAGACCCGGGCGAGGACGTCCCGGCCGAGCGCGTCCGTCCCGAACGGATGCGCCGGGGAGGGGGGCCGCAGCCGGGCCAGGGTGTCCAGGGCGAGCGCGTCACGGGGCAGGCCGAAGCCGATGACGCCGGCGAGCAGCGCCGCGTACAGCAGGGGCAGGGCGCGGCGCCCGGACGGGCCGGTGGCGTGCAGGGAGTGCAGGGCGCCGTCGCGCAGCGCGGGCCCGATGAGCAGCCGGGCCGCCACTCGGGCGAGGGCCCCGGCGACGGCCGCGACCAGGACGAGGGCGAGGGTGCCGGTCTGCAGGACGGGCAGGTCCTGGGCGAGCGCGGCGTGCAGGGTGAGCCGGCCCAGCCCCGGGATGTCGAAGATCTGCTCGACGGCGACCGAGCCGCCGGTCAGGCCGACCACGAACAGGCTCAGGTTGGGCAGCAGTCCGGGCACGCAGCGGCGCACCGCCTGCAGCGCCACGGACTTCGGCGGGACACCGCGTGCCGCGGCGGCCAGTGCCCACGGCTCGGCGAAGGCGCCGGGCAGCAGGTCGTCCAGCATCCGTCCGAGGATCGCCCCGGCGGGCAGGCCGAGGGCCAGTGACGGCAGCACCATCCACCGCGGCCCGTACCAGCCGAGAGCGGGCAGCCAGCCCAGCTGGACGCCGATCACCGAGGCCAGCACCGAGGCGACGAGGAACTCGGGCAGCGCGGCCGGCACGGCCGACGCCGTGCCGCCGGTGCCGTGTGCCGCGAGCCGTCCCCGCGAACCGAGCCGGAGTGTGCGGGCGCACACCGCGGCGACGGTGCCCGCCGCGACCACGAGGGCCCCGGACACCAGCAGCAGCGAGGCGCCGAGCGACTGCAGGACGCCCGGCAGCACCTGGCCGCCGGACACCCACGAGGTGCCGGCGTCGCCGTGCAGCAGCCCGCCCAGCCAGCGGCCGAGCAGCACCAGCGGGCCGTCGTCCAGCCCGAGTTGTTCGCGGATGGCGCGCAGCGTCTCGGGCGTCGGGTCACGGTCGGCCGAGCGGGCCTTGAGCACGGTCAGCGCCGGGTCCGTGCGCGACAGCCACGGCAGCAGGCCGATCGCGCCCACCAGGGCGGCCATCAGCACGGCCCGCCACAGCAATGTCGGGGCGCCGCCCCGGGCCAGGACGCGCAGGGCGGCGAGGCCCTTGGCCAGGGGTGAGTTCGAGGTGTTCAGTGTCGTCCCCGTGTGCTCAGGCGAAGGGAATCTCGAAGTGCACCACGCCGCTGCCGCCGCCGGGCACTTCCTCCCGCTCGTCGCACACCACCTTGCCCAGCGTCCGCCACAGGCTCATCGCGCCGGGCGAGTGCGGATACGTGTGCAGATAGACGGACCGGTAGCCACCGTCGGCGCGGGCGAAGTCGACCAGTCCCTCGACCAGCCGCCGGGCCAGTCCGCGCCGCCGGTGCGCCGGGCCTACGTACAGCCGCCGCAGTTGTGCGGTCTCGCCCGAGGGGTACCGCTCGGCCAGCCAGCGCGGATTCGGCGGATGAGCCGGCCCGCGCGCGTCCAGCGCCCCCGTGGCCGCCACCGTCCCGTCCCGCTCGTCCACGGCCACCAGGAGGGTGTGCCGAGGCGGTTCGACGTAGAAGAGCACCGGGTCGATGATGTCGGCGTGCCAGCGCGGCACATAGCCGGTGTCGAAGTCGCGGTACACGGCGTCCAGCATCACCACCCGCGCCCCGTCGATGTCCGCAGGCGTGGCTTCCCTGATGCTGTAGTCATGCATTTGCGCATCATATGCAAATCACATGAACGCTCCTTCGGGGCCCGCTGATGAGATGCCGGGGGCCGCTGGTGTGATGTGGCTCAGTACGCCCCCTGCACCACCGGCGTGCCCTGGACCGTCCTGACGCATCCGGTCCAGGCGTCCGCCGCCGCCCTGGAGCACTACCGCGGCCTCTTCCCCGAGGGCAACGCCCGCGAGACGCAGCCGCCCGGGAAGCGGCGCATCGCCGGGGACAGCCATCGGTGGTGGTGATTCGCCCGGCTGTGCGGCACGGGTGCCGGGTCGGCTCAGCCCTGGGACGGAGCGAGCACCACGAAGTCCGCCTTCGCCGGGTCGAGACAGACGGCCAGCCGGCCGACGCCCTCCATGTCCTCGGGCCCCATCTGCACGGTGCCGCCGAACTCCCTGACCTTGGCCACGGCGGCGTCGCAGTCGTCGACGGCGAAGACCGGGTGCCAGTACGGACGTCCGTTCGTCAGATCCAGGTCCTCCGGGCGGAGTTCCATGAGGCCGCCGTGCATCCGGTCCTCGGGCAGTCCGGCGGGGGTGATCAGGGTGTACACGCCCGCGTCGCCCGGTAGCGGCATGTCGCTGAACTGCCAGTCGAAGAGTCCGCCGTAGAACTGCCTCGCGGCGGCCGCGTCGGTCGTCATCAACTCGGTCCAGGACAGCGAACCCGGCTCGTCGACCAGCTCGAGGCCCTTGGTCGTCCCCGGCTGCCAGACGGCGAACTGGCCGCCCTGCGGGTCGGTGTACTGCGCCATCCGGCCCCATTCCTCGAGGTCCATCGGCGCGACGCGCACGGTGCCGCCCGACTGCTCCACGGCCTTGGTCGTGGCGTCCGCGTCGGCGACGCTGAAGTAGAGCATCCAGGCCGAGCGCGCTCCCTGCTCGGTGAGTTTGCCGAGCCCAGCGACGATCTTGCCGTCCTTCCGGAACATCCCGCCCTCGAAGTCCTCGCTCTCGCCCATGGACTCGTAGTCCCACCCCAGCACGGCGCCGTAGAAGGCGGCGGCGGTCCGGACGTCCGGAGCGCCGAGGTCGAGCCAACAGGGGGAGCCGGGGGCGAACTCCGTGGTGATCATGGCGATGCTTCCCTTCCGCAGGTCCTGGGTGCCCAGCGTGACACCGGGCACTGACAAGCGCCCGTCGGCCGCTCTCCGATGGGGGAACCATCGGGCGCGGCCGTGGAATCATCGGGGCCGTCGAAAGGTCCGGATGGTCGCGCGACTCCGTGGAGTGAGGGTGGTGGGTGGACATGGTGGCCGGCTGGGAGTGGGACGACACGTTGTTCGCGGGCACGGCCGCCTACTACGAGCGGGGGCGGCTGCCGTACGCCGCCGGGCTGGCGGACGCCCTCGCCGGGGAACTGCGGCCCGACGGGGAGGGGCGCCTCCTCGACGTGGGCTGCGGGCCCGGCACCATCGCGCTGAGCCTCGCGCATCTGTTCGGCGAGATCGTAGGGGTGGACCCGGACGCCGGGATGATCGCCGAAGCCGGGCGCGGGTCCGCCGGCCGGGGTGTGGGCGCCAAGTCCCGTTGGGTGCGCGCGCGGGCCGAGGACCTGCCCGCGGGGCTCGGCACCTTCGATGTCGCCGCCTTCGGGCAGTCCTTCCACTGGATGGACCGCGACCTGGTGGCCGCGACCGTCCGCGACATGCTCCGGCCCGGCGGGGCCCTGGTGCACATCGCGGACCTGAAGACGGAGCCCTGGACCGTCGACGGCATGCCGCACCCGGCGGTCCCCTACGCGGGGGTGGACGATCTGGTGAAGCGGTACCTGGGGCCGGTGCGGCGAGCGGGCCGCGGGGTGCTGCCGCAAGGGACACCGGGCGCGGAGGACGAGGTGCTCGCCCGGGCGGGCTTCGCCGGTCCCCGGCGTCTCGTCGTGCCCGGCGGGCAGGTGCTGGAGCGGACCCACGACGATGTCGTCGCCTGGGTGTTCTCCATGTCGTTCTCGGCACCGCACCTCTTCGAAGGGCACCGGGACGCCTTCGAGGCGGACCTGCGGCTGCTGTTGCGCGAGGCCGCGCCGTCGGGCCGGTTCTCCGAACGGGCACCGAGCACGGAGGTCTTCGTCTGGCGCAAGGGCCCGGCCGCCTGACTCGGGTGCCGCGTCGTCAGTGGACGGACATGCCGCCGTCGACGTAGACCGACTGTCCGGTGACGTAGGCGGATGCCGGGCTCGCCAGGAAGACGGCCGCGCCCGCGAAGTCCTCGGCCAGGCCGTTCCGCCCGATCAGCGTGCGGTCGGCGAGGGCGGCCACCTTCTCCGGATCGGACGACAGGCGCTTGTTGAGCGCTGTCATGACGAAGCCCGGCACCAGGACGTTGCAGGTGACGCCGCGCGGCGACCAGGCCTCGGCCTGGGAACGCGCCAGCGACTCAAGGCCGCCCTTGGAGGCGCCGTACGCGCCGCTCTGCACGAACGCGCGGTGTGCCTGCTGCGAGCTGATGTGCAGGATCCGTCCGAACCCGCGCTCCGCCATGCCCGGGCCGAAGCGCTGCCCCAGCAGGAAGGGAGCCTCCAGGTTGACGGCCATGGTGAGGTCCCAGACGTCCTCGGTGAGTTCGTCCATCGGCGGGCGCAGATTGATCCCGGCGCTGTTGACGAGGATGTCGGGCTCCCCGAACGCCTCGACCGCGCGCTCGGCGGCCGTCCGCACACCTTCGCGCGTGCTCAGGTCCGCGCTGACCCACGCGGCGCGGCAGCCCTGAGCCGTCAGCTCCTCGACCGTCGCGGTCAGTCCGGCCTCGCCGCGCGCCACGACCACCACGTCGGCGCCGGCACGCGCGAGGGCGCCGCTGATGGCGCGACCGATGCCGGAGCTGCCGCCGGTGATGACCGCGACGCGGCCGTCCAGGGAGAACAACTCGGAGAGATACGTCTGCGTCGCCGACCGGGTGGCCTGTGTCGTCATGATCCGACACTCTAAGCGGATGGATCACAGGGGAAGCCGGCGGGACAGGACGGACCACACGCGTCACCACCCCGAACGGCATCCGCGCGGAAAGGCGTCCTGGGGGACCGCCGTCAAGGCGACGCTGCACTGTCTGACGGGGTGCGTGATCGGCGAGATCCTCGGCATGGTCATCGGCACCGCGCTGGCGTGGAGCGATGTGCCCACCATGGGTCTGGCGATCGGGCTCGCCTTCCTCTTCGGCTACTCGTTCACCCTGGTCGCCGTCCTGCGGACCGGCCTCGGCCTCAAGGCCGCGATCAAGGTCGCGCTGGCCGCGGACACAATCTCGATCGCGGTGATGGAACTCGTCGACAACGCGATCATCGCGCTCACCCCGGGGGCGATGGAGGCCCAGCTCACGGACGGACTGTTCTGGTCCGCCCTGCTGGGCGGCTTCGCGGTCGCTTTCCTGATCACGACACCGGTCAACAA
This sequence comes from Streptomyces sp. NPDC008137, assembly GCF_042957035.1. Lineage (NCBI taxonomy): Bacteria > Bacillati > Actinomycetota > Actinomycetes > Kitasatosporales > Streptomycetaceae > Streptomyces > Streptomyces sp. NPDC008137. The sequence continues at coordinate 95,737 of NZ_JBIBHN010000021.1, forward strand.
GTGGATGATCGGCCGGGGCAGGGGCCACGCGGTCGTCCACACCCACCACTGACGCGATGTCACCGGTCCGGTGCGAAGACGGCGCGGGAGACTCACCCGCGGCCGGTGAGCATGCGTACCTGCCCGGCGGGGAGTTTCGGCCACCAGTGGTGGTAGCGGCGGTAGACCTCGGGTTCGCGGTCGGTCAGGAAGCCTGTCAAGGACGCGGCCTCCTCCGCGAGACCCTCCCATGTGGTGCGCGCCAGGTCGTGGAACGCCGTGGCCTCGATGCCGCCGCCGATCGCGCGCCAGACGCCGGCGACCTGGCCGTCGACCAGCAGGGTGGGCAGGACGTCACCGTTCACGCGGATCACCAGACGGCGATAGTCGGGGGGGATCACGCGGCTGCGGTCGGCGTGGGCCAGCAGGACGCTGTCCCACATGGCCATGAGCCGTGGGGGTGCCGGAGTGTCCGCCGGTGGGCGCGGGGCGTCCGGTACGTCGAACAGGACCGTTCCGTCCGGTCCGCGGAGCTGTTCCACCGTGTCGCAGAGGGCGAGCAGCGTCTGCCGTACCGGCTGCCGTGGCAGCATGGCGAACTGAGCCACGTCCGCCACCGACGCCGGTCCGAAGCCCCGGAGATAGCGCAGCACGAGCTGCCGCAGCGCCTCCGCCGCCGACGTCCGGCCCGTCGGAGCGGGACCGGTCCGTGCCGCGACGAACGACGCCCGGGTGCCGAACGACCAGGGACCGCCGGTCGGGAGGTGGAGCAGCGGCGCGTACCCCTTGAGCCCCCACCACGCGCCGGCCTTCTTGTCCGCGCCGACCCGCTCCTCCAGCCATGCCTGAACCTCCGCGGCCGTCCGCGGCCGGTCGGCGAAGTCCAGCAGCTCCGGGACGAGTGCCTCGCCGTCGGCCGGTGTGAGCCCCGCGGCGGCGAAACGGTGGCCGAGCCGCGAGGCGTACAGCGTCTGCTGCATCGCCTCACGGAACACCTGGTAGTCGTCCGCGTGGACCGCGTGCAGCGTGATCCGCATCAGGGTCGCCTTGACCACCGCACGCCGCGCGAAGGCCTCGTCCAGTTCGGCCGGGGAGAAGCCGGCCAGCCGGTTCCACAGCGCCACGTACGGCGAAGCGGCATGTTGCGCCTGGAGCGCCACCACTCGCCGCACGGCCTCCCCGGCCGCCATCGCTTCCCGGCTCAGCAGCAACTGACGGCCGAGGGTCGCCCGGTTGAGTTCCCGCGCGGTGATGTCCACGCCGGGGATTCTGCCTTGGCCCGACCGGAGGCACAGATTCCAGGGAAGTGGCCTGGATCACATGGATCGGATTGAGTGCCGGGGCCGGGCGATTTTCGTACCCATGGGTGAAAGGGCGGGGCCGGATGCGAAGATGAGGCGCCATGACAGCTGGGTGGTGTGCTCGCGCGACACGGGCCGCGGTGTTCGCGGCCGTCTGTGTCGTGCTCGCCGCCCTCGGGCACGTCATGATGTCCGGCGACCATGTGCCTCTGTCGACCCTGGTGGCCGGCTGGGTCGCGACGGGTGCGGCGGGCTGGTGCCTCGCGGGCCGCGAGCGCGGCCTCCGGCTGGTCGTCGCCGTCTCAGTGATCGTCCAGACCGGACTGCACTCGGCGTTCTCGCTCGTGCCGCCACCGGCTGCCGGGGCAAGGGGTGGCACGGACTCCATGGACATGTCCTCCATGGGGGACGGCATGGGATCCATGGGGCACGACATGGGTGCCATGTCCCACCACATGGGGCATACCGGGCACGTCCCGGACGGTGACTCGTCCCTCGGGATGCTCGCCGCCCACCTGCTGGCCGCGCTGTTGTGCGGTCTGTGGCTGGGCCACGGCGAACGGGCCGTCTTCCGGCTGCTGCGCGCCGTGGGCAGCAGGCTGGCCGCGCCGCTGCGGCTTCTGTTCGCCCTGCCCGCACCGCCGCCACCGCCCGTGCGTGCGAGGCGCTGGTCCTCCGACCGTGCGCCGCGTCTTCTCCTTCTCGTCCACGCGATCACCTCTCGAGGACCGCCCGCGGGGGCCGCTGCCGCCTGACGGCAGCCGGCAGTCCCGGGGCGGCACTCGCGCGTCCCGGTCTCGGTCCCGCGTCCGTACGTCACGCCGTACGGACGCGGCCGTATTCCCCGCTCACCGGGCCCCACGCGCGTTTCGTGTGCCCCCGGAATCCCGAGAAGGACACCAGGTGATCACTCCTGCCCTGCCCCTTTCGTACGAGAGAACTCCGTCGGCCGACGAGTCGATAACCGCCTGGGCGCTGGCCGCCCGCGGCGGCGACTCCGCGGCCGTCGACCACTTCGTGCGGGCCCTGCACCGTGACGTCATCCGCTACGTCGCCCATCTGTGCGCCGACCCGCAGGCCGTGGACGATCTGGCGCAGGACACGTTCCTGCGGGCGCTCGGCAGTCTGCACCGGTTCGAGGGCCGTTCCTCGGCGCGCGTCTGGCTGCTGGCCATCGCCCGGCGCGCGGTGGCGGACAGCCTCCGGTACACGGCCGTGCGCCCCCGCCCGGCCGATCTGCCGGACTGGGAGCTGGCCGCCGAGCTGGCCCAGCCGCGCGGGCTGCCCGGCTTCGACGACGGCGTGGCACTGCTCGAACTGCTGGACGGACTGCCCGAGGAGCGGCGCGAGGCGTTCGTCCTCACGCAACTGCTCGGGCTGCCGTACGCGGAGGCCGCCGTGCTGAGCGACTGCCCGGTCGGCACGGTCCGCTCCCGGGTGGCCCGGGCCCGGGCGACGCTCATGGCCTTGCTCGATGAGTCCGAGGAAACGCCGGCGCCCGCCCTGGCCGCGGCCTGACGCATCCCGGTCCCGGGTGCCCGCCGGCTCGCTCCGGCGGGCATCGGCCACCCGCGGGCGGGTCAAGTGACCTGGGTGTCGTCGTCCAGGAAGTGAAACCCGGGCCTCGGATGCATCAGGAAGTCGTGATGCGAGATGTTCCAGGCGTAGGCGCCCGCCAGGGCGAACACCACCCGGTCCCCGGCCCTGAGGTCCGCCACCGGTACCCGGCGGGCCAGCACGTCCTTCGGCGTGCAGCTGCCCCGCCAGTGTGACGGGTCCGCCCTTCGCCGCCGGTCGCGGCCAGGGGTGCGGCCAGGTGTCCACGGGCAGGACGGAGCAGGGCTGGTCGTGTCCCTTCGTAGCCGGGGTGCGCATATGGTGTGTGCCGCCCGGGACGACGGCGAACTCCTCGCCGTGGCTGTGCTTCACGTCCAGCACCTCCGTGGCGTACCAGCCGCAGTACCCGGTGAGCGCCAGCCCCGGCTCGATCCGCGGCGTCAGTCCCGGATGAGCCTCGGTGAGCCGGGCCAGCCCCTCGCTGTACGCGGCCCAGTCGAAGCGGCGCTCCGGGTCGGTGTAGTCGACGCTCACCGCCTACCGGCGGCTGACGGGCCTCTGCGACGCGCTGAGCGTCGAGGTCGCGGACCCCCGGACGGACGACGGCCAACAGGCGTTGACCGCCGCCGAACTGACGTCGGACCAGTCAGTCCTCGACGCCTTCCTGGACGCCGAGGGCACGCGCATCCACACGCGCTACGCCCACACCCCCCGCACCCGTGTCACCGCCTCACGCGCCCTGCACGACTACGCCTGGTCCATCGCCCTCCTGATGAGCGGCGTGTGGTTCCTGGAACGCCGGGTGCCCCGTATCCGGCACCGGTCGGTGCGCCTGGACCTCGCGGCCGGGGCGTACACCATCGCGCCCGAACCGCGCGTCGCCTGCCTGCCCGGCGATCCCGTCGCCGCGCTGCCGGGCGCGGTGACCGTCGCGGGCGAGGAGGCCCTGCGGGCCGAGCTGCGCGCCGCGGTCGCCGACCACATGCGCCCGCTGCTCACCGCCCTCGGACCCGCCGTGCGCCGTGGTCCTCGCGCCCTGTGGGGCATGGTCGGCGACGACCTCGTCTCCGGGATCTGGTACCTGGGCCGGACCCTCGGCCGTGAGGAGGACGCCGTACGCGCGGCGACCGCGCTGCTCCCCGAACCCGTCAGCCCCTACCCCTCGGGAGCGGACTTCCGCCTGCTGTCCGGCACCGACGGCCGCCGTCACACGACCCGCACCCGCTCCGGCTGCTGCCTCTACTACGCCATCCGGCCCGACGAGGCCTGCGGCACCTGCCCCCGCGTCTGCGACACGGAACGGCTGCGCCGGCTGGAGGAGTGACGAGCCGTCAGTCCTGCGCCTCCACCTTGCGCCAGAACGCCTCGACCCGTGCGTTGAACACCTCCGGCACCTCCTGGAAAGGCTGATGAGCCTCTCCGGGCAGGATCTCGAACTCGGCGTCCGGGATGCCGTCGGCAACCGCGCGGCCTAGGCGGGGCGGTGTGGCGAGGTCGATCTCACCTGAGAGGACGAGTGTCCGTGCGGTGATGCCGCCGAGGCGGTCGGCCGTGTCATGGCGGCCGAACCCGGCGAGCTGGCGCCGGAAGGCTTCCGTGGACTGCGGGTGCCCGAAGGCCAGCACCTCGTCGATGAGCCGGTCGACCGTGCCGTCGGCGTGGGCCCGCGGTGTGTAGATCCACAGGTAGAACGCCTCCAGCATGGCCCGCTCGCTCGGGGCTCGCTCCACCATCCAGTCCCAGAAGCGCGTCATGGCACGGAAGTAGGGGTCCGGACGGGCCGTCGTACTCATCAGGACCAGGCTGCGGACCAGGCCGGGATGCCGCAACGCCAGCTCCTGCGCGATGAAGCTGCCTCCCGAGAAACCGGTCACGTGGGCGGCCGGTATATCGAGCGCGCGCAGCAGTGCCGCGGCGTCGTCGGCCATCCGAGGCACGGTGAGGGGCCCTTCGGGCAGCGGCGTACGCCCGACACCACGGTTGTCGAAGGCGGTGAGCCGGTAGCGGTCCGAGAGTCCGTCGAGCTGCGCCTCCCACGCCTCGGCGGGGTCCCCGAGCCCCGCGATGAGCAGGACGTCGGGCCCCTGGCCCCGTCGCTCGACCCAGAGATCCACACCGTCAGCGTTGATCATGTGTCCCATGGCCGCCTCCCGTGGCGGTGACCCGTGTCTTCACCCTTGTGCCGGCGCGATGTTCTGGTTGGCGTGGAACAGGTTGTCCGGGTCGTAGGTCCGTTTGACCCGGGCGAGCCTGTCGTAGTGGTCGCGGTACGTCGCCCGGACCCGCTCCTGGCCCTCGCCCGTCCCCATGAAGTTCACGTACGCGCCGCCCATGGAGTACGGGTGCAGCTCCTCCTGGTAGTCGACGCACCACTGCCTGATGGCGTCGGCGTTGACCGGATCGGGGTCGACACCGGCGAAGACGCCCGACCAGACCGCGTCCCGGTAGCTCCAGGCCGTGTCGTCCGGGCCCATCCGGTGGGCCGCCCCGTCGACCGGGTAGAGGTGCATCAGCGAGAGCTGGGTGGGGTTGTTCTCGCCGTACTTGAGGTGCACGTCCAGGGCGGCGTCCGGGATGTGGTCGAAGAAGTCGCCGCGCCAATACCACTGGTAGCCGGTCGGGATCAGTTCGTCGAACATGCTCTGCAGCCCGACGTAGGGCATCGGTGTCGTGAAGTGGAAGGCCGGCGGTCCGGCCTCGTTCACCACGGACAGCGTCTCGTCGAGCCCGTCCAGGTCGCCGGTGAGGCACCACACGATGCCGCACACCTTCTGGTGGTGGAGTTCCTCGGGGAAGGGCGGGCCGGGCGGGACGACGAAGACGTTGAAGAAGCCGTACACGTCCTCGGGCGCCCGCGGGAGGAACTCGCGGTACCACGCCAGCGCCTCGCGGGTGTGATCGACCGGCCAGACGGTCACGCCGACCCCGACCGTGTCCACCGGGTGCAGCCGGTAGGTGAGGGAGGTCGCGATGCCGAAGTTGCCGCCGCCTCCGCGCAGGGCCCAGAAGAGGTCCGGGTGCTCGTCCGCGCTGGCGGTGACATAGCTGCCGTCGGCCAGCACGACGTCGGCGGCGATCAGGTTGTCCGCGGTCAGGCCGTACTTGCGGGTGAGATAGCCGTGTCCGCCGCCGAGGGTCAGGCCTCCGACCCCGGTCATGGAGATGATCCCGGTCGGGGTGGCCAGGCCGAAGGCGTGCGTGGCGTGGTCCAGGTCGCCGAGCTGAGCGCCACCGTCTGCCTGTGCGGTCCTCGCCGCCGGGTCGACACGCACCCCGCGCATCGGCGACAGGTCGATGGTGACGCCGTCGTCCACCAGGCACAGGCCCGGGCCGCTGTGCCCGCCGCCCCGCACGGCGAGCTCCAGGCCGTGATCGCGGACGTAGGCGACCGCGGCCATGACATCCGCGGCGTCGGCGCACCGCACGATGGCGGCGGGATGCTTGTCGATCATCGCGTTGTAGATCTTGCGGGCCTGGTCGTACTCCGCGTCCCGTGGGCCTATGACCGGTCCTCGCAGCGTGGTCCGCATGTCTTCCAGGGTGGCGCTGTTCATGACGATCTCCTCGGGACGCGTGCCCGTGCTGATATCACCAGCGTCCCGCCGACCACGCGGCTGTGCATGTCCGGCGGGGAGTCGCGCCCGGCTGTCCGCGGATTCAGGTGGATCTCACCGTGTTCGACGGGCGGGTGGTCTTCGAACGCTGAGCCGCCGGCCGGCCACCCGGCACACGGCGTAGACGCCGAAGGAGATCGTCGTGACGTAGGGGCTGATGGGGATGCTGCTGCCCAGCGCGAGCAGGACGCCGCCCTCGATCGAGGCCACGGCGAACAGCACGCTCAGCAGGGGCAGCAGCACCGGCGACGCGGTGACGCGCGCGGCGGCAGCGGCCGGGGTGACGACCAGGCTGAGCACCAGCAGCGCGCCGACGACCTGCACCGACAGGGCGACCGCGAGCCCGAGCACCAGCATGAAACCGAAGGACAGCGCCCGCACCGGCACCCCGCGCGCCTCGGCCACGTCCGGGTCGGTGCTGGCGAAGGCGAGCGGACGCCACATGACCGCAAGGGCGGCGAGCACCAGCACGGACGTGCCGAGCAGCCACGACAGCTGCGGGGTGTCCACGGCGACGATCTGCCCGGTGAGCAGCCCGAACTTGCCGGCCGCGCGGCCCTTGTAGAGGGCCAGGAACAGCACGCCCAGGCCCAGCCCGAACGGCATGATGATGCCGATCACCGAGTTGCGGTCCCGGGCCCGCGTCCCCAGCACCCCGATGGCCCCGGCGGCGAGGAGCGAGCCGGCGATCGACCCGGCCACGATGTTCACGCCCAGCAGCAGCGCCGCCGACGCGCCCGCGAAGGACAGTTCGCTGATGCCGTGCACCGCGAACGGCAGGTCCCGCATCAGCACGAACACCCCGGCCAGCCCGCCCACCAGCCCCAGCGCCACGCCCGCGACGAGGGAGTCGCGGACCAGGGCGAGGAGTTCGCCGTAGTCGGTGAAGTCGAAGATCTGGTGCCAGATCCCGGCGGCGAGCGTCATGCGCGCACTCCGTCCGTCTCGTGCGACTGCTCGGGATGGTGTGCCGGTGCGGCCGGTCCGTCGGGCGCGCCCGCGACCACCACCCGGCCGCGCACCCGTACGACGTCGACCTGCGTGCCGTACAGCAGGGACAGCGACTCGGAGGTCAGCACCTCGTCCGGGATGCCGACGCGGTGGCCGCCGGGGGCCAGGTACAGCACCCGGTCGACCATGCCCAGCACCGGGTTGATCTCGTGCGTCACGAAGACCACCGCCGTGCCGTGGGAGCGGCGCCGGGCGTCGATCAGCTCGGTGACGGCCCGCTGGTGGTGCGGATCGAGCGACAGCAGCGGCTCGTCGCACAGCAGGAGCCGCGGGTCGGTGGCCAGGGCCTGCCCGATGCGGACACGTTGCCGTTCGCCGCCGGACAGCATGCCGAGCGGGACATCGGCGTAGGCCGCCGCCCCGACCGCCTCAAGGATCTCGTCGACCCGGCGACGGACCCCGCCGGTGCGCAGCCTTGGCCCGAAGCGGTGCCCGTCGATGCCGAACCGCACGAGGTCCCGGGCACGCAGCATGGCCTGGGCGGACAGCGCGGCCTGCTGCGGGACGTAGCCGATCTCCCGGGCGGCGTCGCGCGCGGGGCGGCCGAGGACGGACAGCGTCCCGGCGGACAGCGGCCGGCGGCCCAGCAGCGCCCGTACGAAACTGGTCTTGCCCGCACCGTTCGGCCCCAGCACGGCCAGGAACTCCCCGGCCCGGACGTCGAGATCGAGGCCGCTCCACACCTCGCGGGCGCCGTACGACAGGGCCGCGCCGCGCAGACTGACGACAGGAACGCCGTCCTGCCCGGATATCGCGGTCACTTGGCCAGCGCGCCCGCGAGCGCGTCGACGTTGGCGGTCATCCAGCCGAGGTAGTCCTCGCCTTTCGGCAGGGTCTCGGTCACGGGCACGGCGGGGATGCCGGCCGCCTTGGCCGCCGCCTCGGTCTTCTCGGTCTGCGGGCCGGAGGTCTGCTCGTTGTAGACGAGTGCCTCGACCTTCCTGCCGCTGAACAGCGCCAGGTTCTCCCGCAGGACCCGCGGGGAGACGTCGTCGCCCTCCTCGATCGCCTCGCTGAACGCGGCGGGAGTGCGGTTGACGAGTCCGCAGGCCTCCGTCATGTACAGCGGCACGGGCTCGGTGATCGCCACGCCCGCGCCGCCGTGCTCCTTCTTGATGCGGGCCTCCTTCGCCTCCAGGGGCGTGAGCCGGGCCTTGAAGTCGGCGGCGTTCTTCTTGAAGTCGGCCGCGTCGGACGGGTCGGCCCGGGTAAGGGCCGCCGCTATGCGGTCGGAGACCTTGGCGACGGTGGGGAAGTCGTACCAGACGTGTTCGTTCAGCTCGCCGCCCTTCGGCGCGGTCCTGCCGGAGACCTTCACCGCGTCGATCACCTGGGCGGAGTCGTTGTGGCCGCCCTTCAGCATGCGGCCGACGAAGTCGTCGTAGCCGCCGCCGTTCTCCACCACGACCTCGGCCTTGGAGAGGGCGAGCTGGTTCTGGGGGTCGGCCTCGTAGGAGTGCGGGTCCTGGTCGGGGTCGCTGATGATCGAGGTGACATCGACTCTGTCGCCGCCCACGTGTCGCGCGATGTCGCCGTAGACGTCGGTGGAGGCGACCACCGCGACACGGGCCGGCGTGCTCTCGGCGTCGGCGGAGTCCGACGAGCTGCCGCAGCCCGCGAGAAGGGCCAGTGACGCGCTGGTCAGCAGCGCCAGGCGGCGGGGTGTGGACAGGGGCATGGCTCCTCCAGGACGGATGTGCACAGGGGTGTTCTGGAGCACCACGCTAGATGGGAATGAATGTCAAAAGCGGATTCCGGCCGAAGTCATGTGAAAACCATTGCCAACTGTTGAAGGATGGATCTGGACTGGAAATCCAGTGAATCGCCGCGACCTTCGGACCGGTCTGCGAAGTCGTGCCGCGCGACCGCCGGAACCCGGAGAAGCCGCCCGTGAGCTCGGCACCACCGCCGTGATCGTCATGCTGGAGGACGCCCCGCCGTCCAAGCGGGCGGCCACCGCCGCGGACGCGATGCGGTTCGCCTTCGAACGCCTGACGCTTCGCCGAGCGCTGGGGAAACGAGGCCTGAGCGGACGTTCTTCGGTGGCGGCCCCGGACGGCCGGGCGGACGATTGAGGGGTAGGAGGCCGGCCGCCGACGGCGGCGTCCAGGGCCGCCGGGGAGGCCGGCCCCCGGCCGCGGTGCGCCGCGGCCGGAAGGGAGCGCGTCATGTTGGAAGTGAAGACACTCGACAAGCCGGACGAGCGGCGTGATTTTCCCCGTGGCCACCTCGAAGCCGTCCACATGACGGAGCTCGACTTCGCCGTGGCGACCTTCGAGCCCGGTTGGCGCTGGTCCGAGTCCGTGGGCCCGATCGCGGGCACCGACACCTGCCAGATGCACCACAACGCCTACATGCTTCAGGGCCGCATGCACATCCGCATGGACGACGGTGGTGAGACCGAGGTCGGCCCCGGCGACGTCTACGTCTGCACGCCCGGCCACGACGCCTGGGTGGTGGGCGACGAGCAGGTCGTGGTCTACGACTTCCAGGGGCAGTCGGCGAGGGAGTTCGCGAAGAAGTAGCGCCCGTCACACCGGCAGCAGCCGTGCCACCAGCGCGCTGAGCTGCCGGATATTGCGGCACTCGTACATCTCGACCAGCTCGGCGTAGACCGGCGCGACGGAATCGCCCGTGCCCCACAGGGAGCGCTGCTCGGGGTTCAGCCAGTAGACGCGGCGTGCCCGTTCGGCGATGCGCCGTACGGCGGGCGGATTCGGGTCGCTCCGGTTCGTCCGGGCGTCGCCGAGGACGAAGACGGTCGTGCGCGGACCGACGGCGTCGGCGTACACCTCGGCGAACTCACCCAGCGCCGTGCCGTAGTCGCTGCTGTCGTGCCACTCGGTGAGGGTGGCCTCCGCCCCTATACGGGCACTGAGGCCTTCCGGGTCCGCGGTGCCGTGCCGAAGAAGCGCGGTCACCTCGTCGACCCGGTTGACGAAGGCGAACACCCGCACCTTGCTGAACTGGTCGTGCAGAGCCTGAACCAGCAGCATCGTGAAGTCCGAGAAGCCGGACACCGACCCCGACACATCGCACAGCAGCACAAGTTCCGGGCGGGCGGGGCGGCGCCGGCGCAGCACCGGCTTCATCGGCACTCCGCCCGTCGACAGCGAACCGCGCAGGGTCCGGCGCAGGTCGATCGTGCCCCGGGAGGCGCGGCGGCGCCGGGCCGCGAGCCGGGTCGCGAGCTTGCGGGCGAGCGGCTGGACCGCCCTGCGCAGCTCGGCCAGCCGGGCCTTCCCGGCGAACAGGAAGTCGACCCGGTCGGCGGTCGGGGCCACCGCCCGCCGGGCGATCTCGTCCCGGTCGCGCCGCTCGGCGACCCGGCGCCGCGCCTCCGCGGCCACCAACGCGCGGAAGCTGTCGATCCGTCGCCGGATCTCGTCCTCCAGCAGCCGGTCGGCGAACCCCGAACTCCCGCCCTGCCCGCGCACATCGTCGCGGACCCGGGCGAGCAGGGTCTGCGGGCGCAGCCGTTCGAGCGCCTGGTACGACGACCAGCCGTCCGACTCCGGCGAGGAACCGTAGCCCCCGAAACCGTCGACGGCCTCGACCGCCAGCCGGCCCAGCAGCACCTGGTCGTCGGCGGCGAGTGCGGCGGCCAGCCGGTCACGCAGGTTCTCCCTGCCCGCGGCCTTCTGCTCCGGGGCGCCCACACCGCGCGGGAAGTACAGGTCGAAGACCGGGTCGAACACCTGCCGTTGCCCGGTGCCGTGCAGCAGCGTCGCCGCCAGACCCTCGCGCAGCAGCTCCCGGTCGAAGAGACCGAGCGCCTCGATCGCCTGCCCAGCGTCGACCGTCTCGCCGGTGCCGATCCGGATGCCGTGCGCGCGCAGCGCCCCGACCAGGGACGTCAGCCGCTCCGCGACGCCCGGGCCCGACGGGGTGGTCACAGCGCGTCCAGGTCGAGCTTGGCGCTCGCCTTGAGGATGTCCTCCTGATGCTTGAGGAGTACGCCGAGGCTGGCCCGCACGACCGTCTCGTCCAGGGTTCCGGCGCCCAGCGCGAGCAGGGTGCGCGCCCAGTCGATGGTCTCGGCGACCGACGGCACCTTGCGCAGGTCCATCGCCCGCAGCGCGCCCACGACCCGGACGACCGAGCGGGCCAGTGCCTCGTCGAGCCCCGGCACCTTCAGCCGTACGATCCGGCGCTCCAGCTCCTCGTCCGGGAAGCCGATGTGGAGGAAGAGGCAGCGTCGGCGCAGCGCCTCGGACAGCTCCCGGCTCGCGTTGGAGGTGAGAACGACGAAGGGGCGGCGCGTCGCGGTGATGGTGCCCAGCTCGGGCACGGTCACCTGGAAGTCGCTGAGCACCTCCAGGAGCAGGCCCTCCACCTCGACGTCCGCCTTGTCGGTCTCGTCGATCAGCAGCACCTTCGGGTCGTCGCCCCGGATGGCGGTCAGCAGCGGCCGGGTGAGCAGGAACTCCTCGCTGAAGATGTCCGTGCGCGTCTCGTCCCACGACTCGTCGCGGCCCGCGCTGATGCGCAGGAGCTGCTTGGCGTGGTTCCACTCGTACAGCGCCCGGGACTCGTCGACCCCCTCGTAGCACTGCAGGCGCACGAGCCGCGCGTCCGCGACCTCGGCGACGGCCTTGGCCAGCTCCGTCTTGCCGACGCCGGCCGGGCCCTCGACCAGCAGCGGCTTGCCGAGGCGGTCGGCGAGGAAGACGGTCGTGGCGACGGCGGGCGAGGCGAGATACCCCGTCCCGGCCAGACGCGCGGAGACGTCGTCGACGGATGTGAACAACGGGGCCTCCAGGTCAGCGGCGAAGACGAGGCCACTATCTAAGCGCTTGTTCAGCCAGGATGTCACGGGGGTTCCCCGTCTCGTTCGTCACGCCACCGCGACCGCCACCGCCCCGACCGCCGGAGTGACCACCCCCGTGACCATCAGGATCAGCCCTTCCGCCCCCCAGCCCCAGCACCTGCCCCGGACCGGCCCCCGCGAGACGCTGCTGCCCGAACTCCCGGACCCGGTAACCGGACACCGAGGGGGTACCCGATCACACCCGGCACCGAAAGGGATGACACGGCATGCGGATCGATCTGAAGGGCCGCACCGCGCTGGTGACCGGCTCCACACAGGGCATCGGCGCCGCGATCGTCTCGGGCCTGGCCGGGGCGGGCGCCAGGGTGGGTGTCAACGGCCGCTCGCCCGGGCGGGTGCAAGAGGCCGTGGACCGGATGCGGGGCGAGGCCCCCGGCGCCGACCTGGTGCCGGTGGCCGCCGACGTGACGACCGAGGAGGGCGCGCGGCAGGCGGTGGACACCCTGGGGCAGGTGGACATCCTCGTCAACAACCTCGGCGTCTTCGAGTCCGCGGACCCCCTGGAGATCAGCGACGACGAGTGGCGGCGCTACTTCGAGGTCAACGTCCTGGCCGCCGTACGCCTCACCCGGCTCGTCCTGCCCGGCATGACCGAACGCGGCTGGGGACGCGTGCAGTACATCGCCAGTGACTCGGCGGTCGTCATCCCCGCCGAGATGATCCACTACGGCATGTCCAAGACCGCCCTGCTCGCGGTGAGCCGGGGCTTCGCCAAGCAGGCGGCCGGCACCGGCGTCACAGTCAACTCCGTCATCGCCGGGCCGACCCACACCGGCGGCGTCGAGGACTTCGTCCACCAGCTCGTCGACCGCGACCTGCCCTGGGACGAGGCCCAGCGCGCCTTCATGCGACAGCACCGGCCGCAGTCCCTGCTCCAGCGGCTGATCGAGCCGGAGGAGATCGCGAACATGGTCGTCTACCTCGGCTCCGACCAGGCCTCGGCGACCACGGGCGGTGCCCTGCGCGTCGACGGCGGCTACGTCGACTCGATCCTCCCCTGACCGACCAGCACCACTTCCAGCGTGCGCGGCCCGTGCACCCCCTCGACCCGGTCCAGCTCGATGTCACTGGTCGCCGAAGGCCCCGAGATCCACGTCAACGGCCGCGTCGGGTCGAGGCGTTCCAGTCCCTGCGGCACCGACGACACGACCTGCCCGGGGACGCGGACGACGCAGATGTGGTGGTCCGGGACGAGGGTGATCCGGCGCCGCCCCTGGTCGGGCGAGCCGTCCAGCACGATCGTGCCGGTCTCCGCGATCGCCACCGCACAGGCCGTCACGACACTGTCCACCCGGTCGAGTTCACCCGGAGTGCTCTCCGCCCGGTCCGCCACCCGCGTCACCCCGGTCCGCTCCAGCCACGCCGGGTCCAGTCCGGGCGGCACCAGCACCGAAGCCGAACCCCGCTTGTCCAGCAGCCCCGCGATCAGCCCGGCCAGTCCCTCGGCGTCCGTGCGGTGCACGGCGGCCCGATAGTCCGCCAGGTTCTCGGCCAGCAGCTCGACGGTCCGCTCGACACTCCGGTCCCCGTGCTCGCGCGCATAGTCGCGCGCGACCGCCTCCTCGTACGGCGTGTCGTCCCGCGGCACATCCGCCAGCGCCCGCCGCACCCGGCCGAGAATCCGCTCCCTGCTGTTCACTTGGCCCCGTCCTTCCCGCCACGCGTGCGCTGCCACCAGTCCCGGAACGGTTCGGCGGGTACCGAGGGCAGATCCCGCGAGCCGCTCCACGCTCTGCCCGGTCCCGGCAGTGTGCGGGGATGGAAGCGACGAGTCCGCGAGGCCGCGCGCTGGCCGGTGCGCAGCGCGCCCGGGTGCGTGAACGCCCAGCGGGCCGCCCGCATCGCCGCACGCTCGGCGGCATGCCCCTTCGCCGGACGCAGCACCACCTTGTTGCCCTCCCGGGTGACCTCACCGCCCTCCACGACCCGTTCCCGCAGATGCACCAGCACCTCGGGGATGTCGATGGCGACCGGGCACACCTCGTAGCACGCCCCGCACAGCGAGGACGCGTACGGCAGCGAGGCGTCGATCTCGCCGGCCGTGCCCCGCAGCTGGGGGCTGAGGATCGCGCCGATCGGGCCCGGGTACACCGAGCCGTAGGCGTGGCCGCCGGCCCGTTCGTACACCGGGCAGACGTTGAGACACGCCGAGCAGCGGATGCAGCGCAGCGCCTGCCGGCCGACCTCGTCGGCGAGGGTGTCGGTGCGGCCGTTGTCCAGCAGCACCAGATGGAAGGTGCTCGGCCCGTCCTGATCGGTCGTACCGGTCCAGGTGGACGTGTACGGGTTCATCCGCTCGGCCGTCGAGGAACGGGGGAGGGTCTGCAGGAACACCTCCAGGTCCTGCCACGTCGGCACGATCTTCTCGATGCCGACGACCGAGATCAGCGTCTCGGGCAGGGTCAGGCACATCCGGCCGTTGCCCTCGGACTCCACGACCACCAGGGTGCCCGTCTCGGCGACCATGAAGTTGGCGCCGGAGATGCCGACCTTGGCGCGCAGGAACTTCTCCCGCAGGTGCAGCCGGGCCGCCTCGGCGAGTTCGGCGGGCGTGTCGGTGAGGCCCTCGGGGGCCGGGCGGCCCCACTCGCTCATCTCGGAGCGGAAGATGTCCCGGATCTCGCCCCGGTTGCGGTGGATGGCCGGGACGAGGATGTGTGAGGGCCGGTCCTTGCCCAACTGCACGATCAGCTCGGCGAGATCGGTCTCGTAGGCGCGGATGCCCTCGGCCTCCAGCGCCTCGTTGAGCCCGATCTCCTGTGTGGCCATCGACTTGACCTTGACGACCTCGGACTCGCCGGTCATCTTCACGAGCTGGGTGACGATCTCGTTGGCCTCGTCCGCGTCGGCGGCCCAGTGGACGACGCCGCCCGCCGCGGTGACCGACTCCTCCAACTGCTCCAGGTAGCGGTCGAGATGGCGCAGCGTGTGGTCCTTGATCCGCTTGCCCGCCTCGCGCAGCTCGGCCCAGTCGGACACCTCCGTCACGGCCTTCGCCCGCTTGGCGCGGATGGTGTGCGTGGCGTGCCGCAGATTGCCGCGCAGGGTCTCGTTGCCCACGGCCTCCCGCGCGGCCTCCGGAAACGCCGGCATGCCGACGAACGTCCCGCTCATACGGCCGGTTCCTCCTCCGTGCTCGCAAGGATCTCAGCGATGTGCACCGGCCGCATGCCGGTCCGCAGCCGGGTCATCGTGCCGCCGATGTGCATCAGACAGGAGTTGTCGGCCGCGCACAGCACCTCGGCGCCCGTCGACTCGGCGTTGCGCACCTTGTCGGTGCCCATCGCCGCCGAGACGTCGGAGTTCTTCAGGGCGAAGGTGCCGCCGAACCCGCAGCACTCGTCCGCCCCCGGCAGTTCGGCCAGCTCCAGCCCCTTCACGGCCTGGAGCAGCCGCCGGGGCCGGTCGCCGAGCCCCAGCCCGCGCAGCCCGTGGCAGGTCGGGTGGTACGTCACCCTGTGCGGGTAGTACGCCCCGACGTCCGTCACGCCCAGCACGTCCACCAGGAACTCCGTGAGTTCGTACGTCTTCGGCACCACCGGCGCCAGCGTGGCCGCGAGGCTGTCCCCACGCCCCTCGGCCCGGGCTCGTTCACCCATCCGCGGATACAGCTCGCGCACCATCGCCCCGCATGACCCGGACGGCGTCACGATCGCCTCGTACTCACTGAATACATCGGAGAAATGCCGGGCGAGCGGCTCGGCCTCGTGACGGTATCCGGTGTTGTAGTGCGCTTGTCCGCAGCAGGTCTGCGCCATCGGGAAGTCGACGTCGACGCCCAGTCTGGTCAGCAGTTTCACCACGGCGCGCCCGGTGTCCGGATACAGCGTGTCGTTGACGCAGGTCAGGAACAGGGCGACACGCATCGCGGCTCCTTGTGGTCGGTCATCGGATGAGTGAAGCGTAGTGCGGGGACAAGATCCGGGGGAGACCCCGTCAGTCCCCGGCGAGCCGGTCCTGCGCGGCGTGCCACCGCTCCGTACCGCCGCGCGGCTCGTACCGCGTGAGCGGCTGCGTACGGACGAGCAGCCGCCGCATCCCCGCCAGGTCCCCGACCAGACCGTGCGCCCGCGCCTGCACCAGCACGTTTCCCAGAGCGGCGGCCTCCGTCGGCCCGGCGACCACCGGCAGCCCGCAGGCGTCGGCGGTCAGCTGGCACAGCAGCGCGTTGCGCGTGCCACCGCCCACCACATGCACGACGTCGACCGGATGCCCCGCGAGCCGCTGCGCGTCCTGGACGGCCTTGCGATGCGCGAGCGCGAGGGAGTCGAGGATGCAGCGCGTCACCTCGGCCGGCGACCCGGGCACCGGCTGCCCCGAGGCCCGGCACGCCTCCGCGATCCGCTCGGGCATCCGCCCCGGCGCGAGAAACGCCGCGTCACCGGCGTCGACGACCGACCGCAGCGTCGGCACCTTGGAGGCATCCAGCAGCAGCGCGCCCAGATCCGTCTCGCCCCAGGCCCGCACACACTCCTGGAGCAGCCAGAGCCCCATGATGTTGCGCAGATACCGGACCGTGCCGTCCAGCCCCAGCTCGTTGGTGAAGTTGGCCGCCCGGCTCTCCTCGGTCAGCACCGGCGCGTCCAGCTCCAGACCGGCCAGCGACCAGGTGCCGGTGCAGATGTACGCGAACCGCTCGCCCGACGCCGGCACGGCGGCGACCGCGGACGCGGTGTCGTGCGACCCTACGGCCGTCACCGGCACGGGACCGGTCAGCCCGGTCTCCTCCAGCACCTCCGGCCGCAGCACACCCGCGGCGTCCCCGGGCTGCCGCAGCGGCGCGAACAGCCCGAGATCGATGCCCAGCCGCTCCGCGACCCCGTACGCCCAGTCCCGGGTGCGCGGATCGATCAGCTGGGTCGTCGAGGCGTTGGTCAGCTCCGTGCCCTGCTCACCGGTCAGCCAGTACGTCAGCAGATCCGGCATCAGCAACAGCCGCCGGGCCCGGTCGAGCTGGGCGCTCGAACGGGCGGCCGTCAGCTGGTACAGGGTGTTGAAGGGCGCGTACTGAAGCCCCGTGGCCGTGTACAGCTCCTCGGCGGGTACGGTCGCCCACACCTTCTCCGCGACGCCCTCGGTGCGGCTGTCGCGGTAGTGCACCGGGTTGCCGAGCAGCGCCCCGTCGGCGTCCAGCAGGCCGTAGTCCACGGCCCAGCTGTCGATGCCGACGGAGTCGACCGGCCCGGCCGCCCGCAGCCCGTCCAGCACCCCGGCGTAGAGCCCGAGCACGTCCCAGCGGAGCCCCTCCGGCACCCGCACCGGCCGGTTCGAGAAGCGGTGGGCCTCGCTCAGCTCCAGCGAGTCCGGGCCGACCCGGCCGACCATGACACGCCCGCTGGACGCGCCGAGGTCGACCGCGGCGTACGACTTCACACCCGCGCTCATCGCAGGAAGGCGGCCGCGACGCCGGCGTCGACCGGGATGTGCAGCCCGGTGGTGTGGGTCAGGTCCCCGCCGGTCAGCGCGAAGACGGCGCCCGCCACATGCTCGGGCAGCACCTCGCGCTTGAGGATGGTCCGCTGCGCGTAGAACTCGCCCAGCTTCTCCTCCTCGACCCCGTACACGGCGGCCCGCTTCGCCCCCCACCCCCCGGCGAAGATCCCGGAGCCGCGCACGACACCGTCCGGGTTGATCCCGTTGACCCGGACCCCGTGCTCGCCCAGCTCGGCGGCGAGCAGCCGAACCTGGTGGGCCTGGTCGGCCTTGGTGGCCGAGTATGCGATGTTGTTGGGGCCCGCGAACACGGCGTTCTTCGAGGCGATGTAGACGATGTCGCCCCCGAGCCCCTGCGCGATCATCACCCGCGCCGCTTCCCGCGACACCAGGAAGGACCCGCGCGCCATGATGTCGTGCTGGAGATCCCAGTCCTTGGCGGAGGTCTCCAGCAGCGGCTTGGAGATCGAGATCCCCGCGTTGTTGACCACGAGATCGACTCCGCCGAAGGCCAGCACGGCCGCCCGGAACGCCTCGGCGATCTGTTCCTCGGACGTGACGTCCACCGTCACCGCGACCGCCTTGTCGGCCCCGCCCAGCTCCTCGGCGACGGCTTGGGCGTTCTCACCGTTGAGGTCCGCGACGACCACACACGCGCCCTCGGCCACGAGCCGGTGGGCGATGGCCTTCCCGATCCCGCTGCCCGCACCGGTGACGAGCGCGACCCGCGTGGCCAGTGCCTTGGGCTTCGGCATCCGCTGAAGCTTGGCCTCCTCCAGCGCCCAGTACTCGATACGGAACTTCTCCGACTCCTCGATCGGCGCGTACGTCGAGACGGCCTCGGCGCCCCGCATCACATTGATGGCGTTGACGTAGAACTCCCCGGCCACCCGCGCGGTCTGCTTGTCCTTGCCGAACGAGAACATCCCCACCCCCGGGACCAGCACGATCGCCGGGTCGGCGCCGCGCATCGCGGGGGAGTCGGGCAGAGCGTGCCGCCGGTAGTAGGCGGCGTACTCCTCGCGGTACCCGGCGTGCAGCTCCTTGAGCCGGTCGACGGCCTCGTCCAGCGTCGAGGACGGAGGCAGGTCGAGGACGAGCGGCCGGACCTTGGTCCGCAGGAAGTGGTCCGGGCAGGAGGTGCCCAGCGCGGCCAGCCGCGGATGCTCCGCACTGGCGAGGAAGTCGAGAACGACCTCGGAGTCGTCGAAGTGCCCCACCTGGGGCCGGTCCTGCGACGCGAGGGCGCGCACATGGGGCGCGAGCGCGGCGGCCCGCTCCCGCCGCTCACCGGCACTCAGCGCGGCATACCCCTCGATCACCGGCCCGAAGGGCTCGGCCTTCCCCCGCTCGACGAGGAACGCCTCGGCGGTCCGGATGATGTGCAGCGAGTTCCGCTCGCACTCCTCGGACGTGTCTCCCCAGGCGGTGATCCCGTGCCCGCCGAGCACGCACCCGATGGCCTGCGGATTGGCCTCCTTCACGGCGGCGATGTCCAGCCCGAGCTGGAACCCGGGCCGCCGCCACGGCACCCACACCACACTGTCCCCGAAACACTCGGCGGTCAGCTTCTCCCCGTCGGCCGCACAGGCGAGCGCGATCCCGGAATCAGGATGCAGATGATCGACATGCGCGGCCTCGACCAGCCCGTGCATGGCGGTGTCGATGGAGGGAGCCGCCCCGCCCTTCCCGTGCAGGCAGTAGTCGAACGCGGCGACCATCTCGTCCTCGCGCTCGACACCCGGGTACACATCGACCAGCGCCCGCATCCGATCCAGCCGCAACACGGCGAGCCCGGCCTCGGTCAGCGTCCCCAGATCCCCACCGGACCCCTTGACCCACATCAACTCCACATCGCCCCCGGTGACGGGATCGGTCTCGGTGCCCTTGGCGGAGGCGTTGCCTCCCGCGTAGTTGGTGTTACGGGGATCGGCCCCGAGCCGGTGCGACCGGGCGAGCAGAGCGGCAGCTTCGGGATGGGTTGCCATGGATAGGAGTTCCTTTCAAGGGACGGCGGATGACTCACTCAGGGGCGCGGGGAACTGCGCGATCAACCACGAACAACCCGCCCCCCGCAGACAACAGATTTCGGCAGACGCTTACGCACCCCACCCCGCCTGCTGCCCACCAACCCGCTCGGCGACGATCTTCTCCCCCCACCCCGAACGCCGGTACGCCGAAACAGGGTCGGGGTCCAACCCCAGTTCCTCCCGCACCTCCCGCAGCAATGGCCGCACATCCGTGTTGTACGCATCCATCACCACGGCATTGGCCTCGAGGACATCCCCGGCCGCCTGCGCCGCACCCAGCGCATCCCCGTCAACGAGCAACGCCTTCGCCGTAGCCTCCTGCACATTCATCACCGACCGAATGATCGCCGGAATCTTCGCCTCGATGTTGTGACACTGATCGAGCATGAACGCGACGTCAGGCGTGAACCCCCCACCCCGAATCACCTCATACATGATCCGGAACAACTGGAACGGATCCGCGGCCCCCACCATCAGGTCGTCGTCCGCGTAGAACCGCGAGTTGAAGTCGAACCCCCCGAGCTTCCCCTCACGCAACAGCGTCGCCACGATGAACTCGATATTGGTCCCCGGCGCGTGATGTCCCGTGTCGACCACGACCTGCGCCTTCGGCCCGAGCTTCAGACAGTGCGCGTAAGCGGTGCCCCAGTCCGGAACATCCGTCGTGTAGAACGCCGGCTCGAAGAACTTGTACTCCAGCAGCATCCGCTGCCCCTCGCCCAGCCGCTCGTAGACCTCCGCGAGCCCCTCGGCCAGCCGGTCCTGCCGCCCCCGGATGTCGTCCTGCCCGGGATAGTTCGTCCCGTCGGCGAACCACAGCTTCAGATCCGTCGACCCCGTCGCGTCCATGATGTCGACGCACTCCAGCAGATGATCCACGGCCTTGCGCCGCACCGCCGCGTCCGGGTGGCAGATGCTCCCCAGCTTGTAGTCGTCGTCCTGGAAGGTGTTGGAGTTGATCGCGCCGAGCCGCACACCACGCCGCTCCGCGTGCTTCGCCAGCGCCGCGTAGTCGTCGACCTTGTCCCACGGAATGTGCAGCGCGACCGTCGGGGCGACCCCCGTGAACTCGTGCACCTTCGCCGCGTCGTCCAGCTTCTCGTACGGATCACGCGGCACGCCCGCCTGCGCGAACACCTTGAACCGGGTGCCCGAGTTCCCGTACGCCCACGACGGCGTCTCGACGGCCTGGGTCTTGAGCGCGGTCTTCGCCGCGGCGAGCTCGGTCACGTCAGGGCTCCTGTGGCATCGGGTCGTAACGACCACTGAATGAAACGATTCAGGACGTGAAGCTATGGGCCTCCCGAAGGGGTGTCAACCCCTCCGGCTCGCGCGGTTTCCCGTGACCGGCGCGTGACCTTCGAGCCTCGAACCGGCCTCGAAATATTTTCGACCGGTACCCATTGACGTGACATGCGCGGCCCGCCTAACGTCCCGGCAATCCAGTTGAAACCTTTCACGACGTCGAGAGGGCATCCCGCCGACGTCGTCGAGGAGCCCTCATGACCCACCCGTCCACCACGGGTCCGGCGCCGGTTCTGGCGCTGAGGGACGTGTCCAAGTCCTTCGGCGCGGTCCGCGCACTGCGGGACGTCTCCCTGGAGCTGTTTCCCGGGGAGGTGCACGCCCTCGCCGGCGAGAACGGTGCCGGCAAGTCCACCCTCATCAAGGCGCTCGCGGGAGTGCACCGGCCGGACGCCGGCCAGGTGCTGCTCGACGGTGCGCCCGTCGTCTTCAACGGCCCCGGCGACGCCCGTGACGCCGGCATCGCCGTGATCTACCAGGAGCCCACGCTCTTCCCCGACCTGTCGATCGCCGAGAACATCTACATGGGCCGCAGGCCCAAGCGCGCCCTCGGCCGCATCGACCACAAGGCCACGCACAACGCGACCGCCGCCCTCATGGAGCGCCTCGGCGTCGAACTCGATCCCGACCGGCCCGCCCGCGGCCTGTCCATCGCCGACCAGCAGATCGTCGAGATCGCCAAGGCCCTCTCCTTCGACGCCCGCGTCCTGATCATGGACGAGCCGACCGCCGCCCTCACCGGCAGCGAGGTCGCCCGCCTCTTCGGCGTCGTACGCACCCTGCGCGACCAGGGCGCCGCCGTGCTGTTCATCTCCCACCGCCTTGAGGAGATCTTCGAGATCTGCCGACGGGTCACCACCCTGCGCGACGGCGCCTGGATCGCCAGCGAGCCCCTGGACGGCATGACCGAGGACGACCTCGTGCGCCGCATGGTCGGCCGCGACCTCGACGAGCTGTACCCCAAGCAGGACGTGACACCGGGCGAAGTCGCCCTGAGCGTGCGCCGCCTCACCCGGGAGGGCGTCTTCACCGACGTCTCCTTCGAGGTGCGGCACGGCGAGATCGTCGGCCTCGCCGGGCTCGTCGGCGCGGGCCGCACCGAGGTCGCCCGGGCCGTGTTCGGCATCGACCGCTGGGACGCCGGCGAGGTCTCCGTCCAGGGCAAGGCCCTCGTCAACGGCGCCCCCTCCACCGCGATGTCCGCCGGACTCGCCCTGGTCCCCGAGGACCGGCGCGCCCAGGGCCTGGTGATGGACATGTCCATCGAGCGCAACATCGGCCTCACCGGGCTGCGTACGACCGTCAAGGCGGGGCTGATGGACCGGGGCGCCGAGCGCAGCCGCTCCCTCGACTGGGCCGTCAAGCTCCAGGTGAAGTACGCCCGGATCGCCGACACCGTCAACACCCTGTCCGGCGGCAACCAGCAGAAGGTCGTGCTCGCCAAGTGGCTGGCCACCGGCCCCAGGGTGCTGATCGTCGACGAACCGACCCGGGGCATCGACGTCGGCACCAAGGCCGAGGTGCACCGGCTGCTGTCCCAGCTGGCCGCCGACGGTGTGGCCGTCCTGATGATCTCCTCCGACCTGCCCGAGATCCTCGGCATGGCCGACCGCGTGCTGGTGATGCACGAGGGCCGTCTCACCGCCGAGATCCCGCGCTCCGACGCCACCGAGGAAACCGTGATGGCCGCAGCCACCGGGAGGGCCGCCGCATGACGGTCGTCACTCCCCGAGAGGCCCCCGTGGCCGACGTGCCCAGGTCGAGCGGCACACGGCTGGCCGACCGGGTCTTCAGGATGCGTGAACTCGCCATCCTGGTCGTGTTCCTGGTGATGATCGCCGTCACCCAGGCCGGCAACAGCGAGTTCCTGTCCGAGCAGGGCATCAAGGACCTGCTGCTGAACGCGACGATCCTGGTGCTGGTCGCCACGGGCCAGTCCCTGGTGGTCATCACGAGGAACGTCGACCTGTCCGTCGGATCCACGCTCGGCATCAGCGCCTTCGCCGCCGGAACGTATCTCCAGGGCGGGGGCGACCCGGTCGTGGCGATCGCGCTGGCCGTCCTGCTCGGCATCGGCTTCGGACTGCTCAACGGACTGCTCGTCAGCCTCGGCCAGGTGCCCGCGCTCGTCGTCACCCTCGGTACGCTCTACATCATCCGCGGCATCGACTCCATCTGGGTCGGCTCCCGCCAGATCACCGCGGCCGACCTGCCCGGCGGGTTCGTCGACTTCGGCTCCGGCGGCATCTGGGCGGTGCCGTACCTGGCGCTGATCGCCCTGGCGGTGCTCGTGGCGACGGCGTACTACCTCAAGCACTACGGCAGCGGCCGCGAGCTCTACGCGCTCGGCTCCAACCCCGAGGCCGCCCGGCTCGCCGGCATCCCCGTCCGCAAGCGGATCCTCGCCGCATACACCTTCTGCGGCGCCCTCGCGGGACTCGCCGGCGCGATGTACCTCGCCCGGTTCGGCAACGTCGACTCCGGTACCGGCAACGGCTACGAACTGACCGTCGTCAGCGCGGTCGTGGTCGGCGGTGTCGTCTTCACCGGCGGCTCCGGCAGCGTCTACGGCGCGGCCCTCGGCGCGCTGCTGCTGACCTCCATCAACAGTGTGCTGCCCGCCCTCGGGGTCAGCTCGGTCTGGGTGCTCGCCATCAACGGCATCCTGCTCATCCTCGCGATCGCGGTCGACCGGGTCGTCGCGCTGCGCGTGGCCTCCGCCCTGAAGAAGAGGAACGCCCGCCATGGCTGACATCTCCCTGAGCCGAGCGATTCGCTGGGACACGGTTGTGGGCGCCCTGCTCGTCGTGGTCCTGCTCTTCTCCTTCGGATTCGTGGACGGGTTCGGGAACGCCCTCAACCTGTCGTTCCTGATCGGCAACACGCTTCCGATCGCGCTGATCGCCCTGCCGATGACGCTGCTTGTGGTGTCCGGGGAGATCGACCTGTCGGTCGCCTCCACGGCGGGCCTGTCGGGTGCCGTGATGGGCGCCCTGTGGAACCAGGGCATGGCCATCGAGACGATCATCCCGATCTGTCTGTTGCTGGGTGTGGTGTGCGGGCTGGTCAACGGGCTGCTGGTGACGCGGCTGGGACTGCCCTCGCTGGCCGTCACGATCGGCACGCTCGCCGCGTACCGGGGCATCGCGCAGATCGTGCTCGGGTCCGACGCCGTGACCGATTTCCCCACGCAGTATCTGGACTTCGCGGCCGGGCGCCTCGGTGACACGTTCATCCCGTACGCCTTCCTGCCGTTCCTCGTCCTGCTCGCCATCGCCGTGGTCGCGCTGCACGCCACGCCGTTCGGGCGGTCGCTGTTCGCGATCGGGGCGAGTGAGGAGGTGGCGCGGTTCGCCGGGATCCGGGTGAAGCGGCAGAAGCTGCTCCTGTTCACGCTGACCGGGTTGATGGCCTCCCTGACCGGCGTGTTCTGGGCCTTGCACTACGCCAGCGCGCGCTACGACAACGCGACGGGGCTCGAACTGTCGGTCGTGGCAGCGGTGTTGCTCGGCGGGATCGACTTCGACGGTGGCAAGGGCACGTTGGGTGGGGCGATCGCGGGAGTGTTCCTGCTCGGGGCGCTGCAGAACGTGATGAGCCTCCAGGACGTGTCCGCCCAGTCGCAGATCGTCGTGACCGGTGTGTTGCTCGTGCTTTCTGTTCTTGGGCCTCGGGTTGCTCGGCAGATCGCCGTTGTGCGTGCCCAATCGTCCGGCTGACCGACCGTCTGTGGCTGGTCGCGCGGTTCCCCGCGCCCCTGAAGGCGCTTCCCTCAACCTCGTTCAAAGGAAACCGTCATGCGTAAGTCAACCCTCCGCCGCACCTGCGCGGTGTTCGCCACCGCCACCTCCCTCGCCCTGGCCCTCACGGCCTGCGGCGGTGGCACCACCAAGAAGGACGTGGCGAACGAAGGGGCGTCTGCCGCCACCGCCGGCAAGGCCGACCCGAACGCCGCCACCAAGAAGGGCCTCACCGTCGGGTTCCTGCCCAAGCAGGTCAACAACCCGTACTTCACCTCCGCCGACAAGGGCGGCGAGAAGGCCCTGAAGGAGCTGGGCTCCAACTACAAGGAGGTCGGTCCGTCCAGCGCCACCGACACCGCCGGGCAGGTCAGCTACGTCAACACGCTCACCCAGCAGCAGGTCGACGCGATGGCCGTCTCCGCGCAGGACCCGGGCGCCCTGTGCACCGCGCTCAAGCAGGCCATGAAGAACGGCATCAAGGTCGTCACCTACGACTCCGACACCACGGCCGGCTGCCGCAACGCCTTCGTCTCGCAGGCCTCCGCCGAGGACCTGGGCCGCACCGAGGTGCAGCTGCTCGCCAAGCAGCTCGACTACAAGGGCGAGATCGCGATCCTGTCCGCCGCGCAGACCGCGACGAACCAGAACACCTGGATCGACTTCATGAAGGACGAGCTGAAGAAGCCCGAGTACAAGAACATGAAGCTGGTGAAGACCGCGTACGGGAACGACGACGCCCAGCAGTCCTTCCAGCAGACCCAGGGCCTGCTCCAGGAGTACCCGAACCTGAAGGGGATCATCTCCCCGACCACCGTCGGCATCAAGGCCGCCGCCCAGTACCTGTCGGGCTCCAAGTACAAGGGCAAGGTCAAGCTGACCGGCCTCGGCACCCCCAACGACATGCGCAAGTACGTCAAGAACGGCACCGTCGAGGCGTTCGAGCTGTGGGACCCGGCCAAGCTCGGCGAGCTGGCGGCCCGTACCGCCGTCGCGCTGTCCTCCGGGCAGATCACCGGCAAGGAGGGCGAGACCTTCAAGGCCGGCTCCATGGGCGAGTACACCATCGGCAAGGACGGCGTCATCAGCCTCGGCAAGCCGACCGTCTTCAACGCCGAGAACATCGACCAGTTCAACTTCTGACACCTGGAGATCTGTTGATGCAGCGCGTGTGCTTCCTGCTGAAGGTCAGGGCGGACCGCCTCGACGAGTACCGCGAGCGGCACGCCACCGTGTGGCCCGAGATGCGCCAGGCGCTCATCGACACCGGCTGGCGCAACTACTCGCTGTTCCTGCGCGAGGACGGACTGCTGGTCGGCTATCTGGAGACCGAGGACTTCGCGGCCTCCCTGGCCGGAATGGAAGCCACCGACGTCAACGCCCGCTGGCAGGCGGAGATGGCGCCGTTCTTCGAGTCGCTGGACGGCGCCCGGCCCGACGAGGCCATGAAACCCCTCACGGAAGTGTTCCACCTCGCATGACGATGGAGTCCACGAGATGCACAGACGTACGCTGCTGGCCGCCGCCCTCGCCGGAGCCGTGGTGAGCCCCGCACTCGCCTCCGGCACCGCCCGGGCCGCCGACCCGGGCCCCTCCGTGACCCGGACCGGCACCACCACGCTCGACGGCCAGGCCGTCTTCTTCGTGTCGTACGACGGACTGGTCAACAACAACGCGTTCCAGAAGAACGGCCTGCTGACCTACAAGGGCTACCAGTACGCCGTCTGGTACACCGCCGACCGCAATGCCGTCGTCGGCCGCCGCGCTCTCGGTTCGGGCACCTGGTCCACCGTGAAGGTCGGGCACACCCTGCGGTACGACGACTCCCACAACGTCATCTCCATGGGCGTGTCCAGGGTCGACGGCCGGCTGCATCTCAACATGGACTCCCACAGCGACGGCTTCACCTACGTCAAGTCCGTCGCCGGGCTCATGGACAACCCGGGCGGGCTGAGCTGGACCGCCGCCCGTTTCGGGTCGCCGCAGTCGACCCTGGACGGCCTGGCACTGACGTCGCAGTTCACCTACCCGCAGTTCGTCTCCACGCCCGAGGGCCGGCTCCAGCTGAGCTACCGCGTCGCCGTCTCCGGCAACGGCCGCAACGCGCTGGCCGAGTACGACGGCACCAAGTGGACCAACCTGGGCGAGTGGTCCAGCTCGACGGGCACCTACACCAGCGAGCACGGCTCCTCGACCGCCCGGAACATGTACCTGCACGGCATCGACTACGACCGGAACGGGCGGCTGCACTCCTTCTTCACCTGGCGTGAGCAGAACGGCGCCGTGATGTGCAACGGCGGAGGCATCAGCAACCACGACACCGGCTACGTCTACTCCGACGACCGGGGGCGCACCTGGCGCAACAACGCCGGAACCGTCGTGGGTGTGACGGGCGGCTCCGACAAGGTGTCCGTGAACGACACCGGCCTGGTCGTCGACCCGCTCAATGCGGACCACTCCCTGATGAACCAGGAGAGCCAGTTCACCGACTCCGCGGGCCGGCCGCACGCGATCATCTCCTACGTCCCCGGCCGCTTCGGCCAGTGCACCACGAACTACGTCGCGAACCGGACCGCGGGCGGCCGGGCATTCCACGTCCGCAGGAACGCCTCCGGCACCTGGCAGAAGACCGAGATCCCCGTCCCGCTGAACTCCAGCCAGCGCACCAAGCTGATCCTGGACAAGTACGACAACGCCTACGCGGTCTTCCCTTTCGGCCGGATCGCCGGCGCCTCCGCGGCCTCCGGGTACACCGACTGGAAGATCCTGTTCGACGGCAGTGGGCTCAACGCCTTCGGCGAGGTCGTCATCGACGAGACCCGGGTCGCTCAGGACGGCGTGCTGTCCTTCATGTACCAGGAGAAATCCAGCGGTACGACGCCCTCGGCGCTGCACGTCGCCGACTTCCGGCTGCCCGCCTGACCGGACCCGGTCGCCGGGGCGGCATGCCGGTAATGTGAAGCCGCTCCGGCCGCCGCCCCCTCTTTCCCCCTGCTTGGAGGTCCCTGTCCGATGTCCCAGTCGGTGGGTATCAAGGACGTCGCCCGTGCCGCCGGAGTCTCCGTCGGCACGGTGTCGAACGTGATCAACCGCCCGGACACGGTCGCGACCGAGACCCGGGCCCGCGTGCAGTCCGCGATAGACCGGCTCGGCTACGTCCGCAGCGAGTCCGCGCGCCAGCTGCGCGCGGGCCGCAGCCGGATCATGGGGCTGCTCGTCCTCGACATGGGCAACCCCTTCTTCGTCGACGTGGCACGCGGCGCCGAGCGCGCCGCCCGTCAGGCCGGACTCGGCGTGATGGTCTGCAACAGCGCCCAGAACCCGGGGGAGGAGGCCGACTATCTGTCGCTCTTCGCCGAGCAGCGTGTGCGCGGTGTGCTGCTCACCCCCGCCGACGCCACGGGGCGCAACATCGAGGCGTTCCGCCGGCACGGCATCCCGTTCGTCCTGGTCGACCGGGTCGCCGAGGGCACCACGGAGTGCTCGGTCTCCGTCGACGACGTCGCCGGCGGCGCCCTGGCGGTACGCCATCTCGTCGACGCCGGGCACCGCTCGATCGCTTATGTCAGCGGCCCGCCCGGCCTCAACCAGGTCCGCGACCGGCGCACGGGCGCCCTGGAAGCGCTCGCCGAGGCCGGACTCGGGCCCGAGGCGCTGCGCGAGCTGCCCACCGAACGGCTGGACGTCGCCGCGGGCCGCGACGCCGGAGCCCGGCTGCTCGGTCTCGCCGACCGGCCGACCGCCGTGTTCTGCGCCAACGACCTGCTCGCCCTCGGCGTCCTGCAGGCCATGTACGCGGCGGGCGTGGGTGTCCCCGACGACCTCGCCATCGTCGGCTACGACGACATCGAGTTCGCGGCCGCCGCCGCCGTTCCGCTCACCTCCGTACGGCAGCCCGCCGTCACCATGGGCGCCATGGCGGCCGATCTGCTCCTGGAGGAGACGGAGGAGGAAGGCGCGGCGCGGCCTCACGAGCACCGCCGGGTCGTCCTCCAGCCGGAACTGGTGGTCCGCCGCTCCAGTCTGTCCGCCCGCTGAGGCCTGTCGCCGGCCCCGGGGCCTGAACGGCCGTTCAGCAGGGTTTCATGATCCGAAGGGCCCACCCGAGGACGTTCCCTGTGATGAACTGGGACGCGGTCCGAAAGTCCGTC
The DNA here is from genome assembly GCF_042957035.1 of Streptomyces sp. NPDC008137. Taxonomy (NCBI): domain Bacteria; kingdom Bacillati; phylum Actinomycetota; class Actinomycetes; order Kitasatosporales; family Streptomycetaceae; genus Streptomyces; species Streptomyces sp. NPDC008137. The sequence continues at coordinate 124,689 of NZ_JBIBHN010000021.1, forward strand.
CGTCCCGGGAGCCCTGTTGACCGTCAGCTACCGCCAGCCCGGAGTCGTCCTCACCGACCGCCGCTTCACCGTCCCCCTCGACCACGACCACCCCGGGGGCGACACGATCGAGCTGTACGCCCGCGAGGTCGTGGCGAGCGACAAGGCCCACCAGGACCTGCCCTGGCTGCTCTATCTGCAGGGCGGCCCCGGCTTCGGCGCGGACCGCTCCGTCGGCAGGCCCGGCTGGCTGGGCAGGGCCCTGAAGGAGTTCCGCGTCCTGCTCCTCGACCAGCGCGGCACCGGCCACTCCACGCCCGCCAACCGGCAGACGCTCCCGCTGCGCGGCGGCCCCGCCGAGCAGGCCGACTACCTCACCCGCTTCCGCGCCGACTCGATCGTCCGCGACTGCGAGGCCATCCGCCCGCTGGTCACGGGCGGCGCGCCCTGGACCGTCCTCGGCCAGAGCTTCGGCGGCTTCTGCGCGACCAGCTACCTCTCCCTCGCCCCCGAGGGCCTGGCCACCGCCGTGATCACCGGCGGGCTGCCCGCCCTGGACGCCCACGCCGACGACGTCTACCGGGCCGCCTTCCCGCGCGTCGAACGCAAGGTGGCCGCCCATTACGCCCGCTACCCGCAGGACGCCGAACGCGCCCGCCGGATCGCCGACCACCTGCTGACCCACGACGTGGTCCTGCCCAACGGCTACCGGCTCACCGTCGAGGCGTTCCAGTCCCTCGGCATCCTCCTCGGCACCGGCGACGGAACCCACCGCCTCCACTACCTCCTGGAGGACGCCTTCGTCCGCACGCCGCAGGGCTTCACCCTGTCCGACGCCTTCCAGGAGCAGACGCAGGGCATGCTGTCCTATGCCCGCCACCCGCTGTACGCCCTCGTCCACGAGTCGATCTACGGCCAGGACGGCCGGCCCACCGCCTGGTCGGCCGAGCGGGTCCGCGCCGAGTTCCCGCAGTTCGACGCCGCCAAGGCGCTCGCGGGTGACGAGCCGCTGCTGTTCACCGGCGAGTCGATCCACCCCTGGATGTTCGACTGCGACCCGGCCCTGCGCCCCCTGCGCGAGACCGCGGACCTGCTCGCCGCCCGCACCGACTGGACACCCCTGTACGACGCGGCCCGGCTGGCCGCCAACAAGGTGCCGGTCGTCGCGGCCGTCTACCACGACGACATGTACGTCGACACGGCCCACTCCCTGCGGACCGCCCGCGCGATCCGCGGCCTGCGCACCTGGATCACGGACGAGTTCGAGCACGACGGCGTGCGCACCGGCGGCACCCGCGTCCTCGACCGGCTGCTGGCCATGGCGCGTGACGAGGCCTGAGACCGGCGGCCCGGACTAGTCTGCCGACATGACGACCACTCAACTCCAGCCCATGCCCGAAGACTGGCGGCGTGCCCTCGCGGTCGTGGCCCACCCGGACGACCTCGAGTACGGCTGCTCGGCGGCGATCGCGGCCTGGACCGACGGGGGCCGCGAGGTCGCCTATGTGCTGGCGACCCGGGGCGAGGCGGGCATCGACACGCTGGAGCCGGAGAAGTGCGGCCCGCTGCGGGAGCGCGAGCAGCGGGCGAGCGCGGCGGTGGTCGGTGTCTCGGCCGTGGAGTTCCTCGACCACGAGGACGGCGTCATCGAGTACGGCACCGCCCTGCGCCGCGACATCGCCGCCGCGATCCGCCGGCACCGGCCCGAGCTGGTCATCACCCTCAACCACCGGGACACCTGGGGCGGCGTCGCCTGGAACACCCCGGACCACGTCGCCGTCGGCCGTGCCACGCTCGACGCGGCAGGCGACGCCGGCAACCGGTGGATCTTCCCGGAACTCGTCGAGCAGGGCCTGGAGCCGTGGGACGGAGTGCGCTGGGTCGCCGTCGCCGGTTCCAGCACACCCACCCACGCCGTCGACGCGACGTCCGGTCTGGAGCGCGCGGTGGCCTCGCTGCTCGAACACCGCACCTACATCGAGGTGCTGACCGACCAGGACCCGGAAACCTACGTCCGCGGCTTCCTGACCCAGCACGCCGAGGCCACGGGCGAGCGCTTCGGGGGCAGGCCGGCGGTGGCGTTCGAACTGTTCAGCAGATGACGGGGGAGAGCATGACAGGCAGCGCGGAACTGGCGGACCGGTTCGAGGAGCACCGCGGGCACCTCAGAGCCGTCGCGTACCGCATGCTGGGTTCGCTGACCGAGGCGGAGGACGCCGTCCAGGAGGCATGGCTGCGGCTGAGCCGCACCGAACCGGACGACATCCAGAACCTCGGCGGCTGGCTCACCACGGTGACCGGCCGCATCTGCCTCGACCTCCTGCGCTCGCGCACCGCGCGCCGTGAGGAGCCGATGGGCGACGTCTTCGTCCCGGACCCGGTGCTCAGGCCCCTGTCACACGTCGACCCGGCTGAGGAGGTGCTCCAGGCCGACTCGGTGGGCCTGGCCCTGCTGGTTGTCCTGGAGAACCTGGAGCCCGCCGAACGGCTCGCCTTCGTGCTGCACGACATGTTCGCCGTGCCGTTCGACGACATCGCGCCGGTGGTGGAGCGCAGCCCGGCCGCGACCCGGCAGCTGGCGAGCCGTGCCCGGCGCCGGGTGCGCGGTGCCACCCCGTCGGCCGAGCCGGACCTCGGACGGCAGAAGGAGGTGCTCGACGCCTTTCTGGCCGCCTCGCGCGGCGGCGATTTCGAGGCGCTGCTCGCGCTGCTGCACCCGGATGTGGTGCTGCGGGCCGACTCGGGTGCCCTGGTGCGGGGCGCGGCCGCGTCCAAGTTGGTCCAGGGCGCGAAGACGGTGGCGGAGCAGGCGCTCATGTTCGCCCGGTACGCGACGTCCGCGCGGCTGGTGCTGGTCAACGGCTCGGTCGGCGTCGTCCACGCGCCCGAGGGACGCGTGCAGTCGGTCATGGGGGTCACGATCGCCGACGGCCGGATCACCGGCATGTACATCTTGGCCGACCCGGAGCGTCTGGAACGTCTGGAGGTGCCCGGACGCACGGGCTGACCGGCGTTCTTCGTTTTGTACGCTGAACGTCATGCGAGATCACCAAGCCGCGCGAGCGGAACTGCGCGGCGACTGCGAACGGTGCTTCGGGCTGTGCTGTGTCGCCCTGCCCTTCGCGCGGTCGGCCGACTTCGCGGTCGACAAGGACGCCGGTACGCCCTGCCGCAACCTCCAGGACGACCACCGCTGCGGTATCCACGCCGGACTGCGGCAGAAAGGATTCACCGGCTGCACCGTCTACGACTGTTTCGGCGCCGGACAGCAGGTCTCGCAGATCACCTTCGGCGGGCGGGACTGGAGGTCCGGGCCCGCGGAGCACGCCCGCCGCATGTTCGACGTGTTTCCGGTCGTCCGGCAGTTGCACGAGCTGCTGTGGTACCTGACCGAGGCGCTCGCCCTGCCCGCGGCCCGCCCGGTCCACGCCGAGTTGCGCGAGGCGCTGGAGAAGACCGAGGAGCTGACCGACGGGAGTCCCGGGGAACTCGCCGCGCTGGACGTGGCGGCGCACCGCCAGGAGATCAACGTCCTGCTGCTGCGGACGAGCGAGCTGGCCAGAGCCGGCACCCAGGGTGGCAAGAAGAAGAACCGCCGGGGCGCGGACCTCATGGGCGCCCGACTCAAGGGCGCTGATCTGCGCGGCGCCAACCTTCGCGGCGCCTACCTCATCGCCGCCGACCTCACCGGCGCGGACCTGCGGGGCGCCGACCTGATCGGCGCCGACCTGCGCGACGCGGATCTCACGGACGCCGACCTGACCGGCGCGTTCTTCCTCACCCAGCCGCAGCTGAACGCGGCCCGGGGGAGTGCCGGGACCCGGCTGCCGGAGTCAGTCACCCGCCCCGGGCACTGGACGGCGCAGGTCTGAGGCGGGCTCCCGCGCCGGGGTCCGGCGCTCCGGATGCAGCCGCAGACCCTCCGGCATCAGCGTCAGCCGCTCCGTGACGCGCAGCCGGTAATCCGGGTCGGAGCGCAGCTCGTAGCGACGCAGCAGCAGACCGAGGACCAACGTCGCCTCGTGCAGCGCGAACTGGCGCCCGATGCACGCCCGCGCCCCGGTCCCGAACGGCTTGAAGGTGTGCGGGGCGCGGGACCGCACGGCCTGCGCGTCGAAGCGGTCCGGATCGAATCGTTCGGCGTCCGCGCCCCACACCTCGGGGTCACGGTGCAGCATCGGCGTCAGCACCAGCGCCCACGCCCCGCGCCGCATGGGGTGCTCCCCGGCCAGCATGGTGTCCTCGCGTGCCTCCCGGGCGAAGGCGGGCGCCGTGGGCCACAGCCGCAGCGACTCGTCCAGCACCCGGCGGACGTAGCGCAGTCTGGCGACCTGCTCATAGGCCGGCTCCGTCGTGTCGCCCCACACCCGGTCCACCTCGGCGCGGGCCCGCGCCGAGGCCTCGGGGTGCCGGGAGAGGTAGTGCAGGGCGAAGGAGAGAGCGCCCGAGGTGGTCTCGTGGCCCGCGACGAGGAAGGTGATCACCTGACGGCGGACGTTCTCCGGCGAGAGCCGCTCCCCGGTCTCCGGGTGGGCCGTCTCCAGCATTCTGTCCAGCAGGTCGCCCTCGCCGCCGCCGTTGGCGCGCCGGGCCCGGACCAGCTCGTCGACGGTGCTGTCGAGGTGGGCGATGTCGGCCGCGTTGCGGCGGCTCGCGCTCCGCAGCAGCAGCGGGGCCAGCGGGAAGGGCACGGTGTTGAGCCGCTGCGCATATGTCAGCGTCCCGACCATCGCGGTCACGAAGGGGTGCGGCCGGGAGCGCTCGAACGACCCGAAGTCGTGCCCGAAGCCGGTCCGGGCGATCGTCTCCAGCGTCAGCTTCGTCATGTCGCCGGGCACGTCCACCGTCCGGCCCGTCGCCGCCGCCCGGTCCCAGTGCTCCGTGAGCCGCCGCGCGACGTCCAGCATCATCGGGTGGTAGCCGGCCATGGCCTCGCGGCTGAATCCCGGGGCGAGCACGTCATGCGCCAACTGCCAGTTCGGCTCGTGGTTGTACGCCGTGAACAGGCCGTCCCCGGCGACCGGCCGCAGATTGGCGATACCGAGCCCCACGTGCTTGGCGAACCGCGACTCGTCCGCGAGATCGGCCGCGTGCCGGGCGCCCCACACGAACACGAACTCCTTGCCGAAGGCCTTCCGCCGGAAGACCGGCCCCAGCTGCCGGGCGTACCGCAGCGAGTCCTGCAGGGGAGTACGCCGGTTCACGCCCACCACATCACCGAGCAGCGGGACCCTGCGCGGCGGATGCGGAATGCGGTCCAGCTCGGGCCAGCCCAGCTCGGCACTCCGGAACCCCTTGGGCCCCGCGGTCCCTATCGGCGCCTCCGTCATGACGCGATCTCCCTTGATCCGGCAGCCGGTTCGCACATGGTGTGCGTGTTGTACGTGGGTTCAATAGCGCGGTTCAGTCTGGTCCCGCTGTTGAACCGGCGTCAAGTAAAGTGCGGGCATGGCCGCGAACCAGGGCGGGCGCACCCGCCGCCGGCTCAGCACCGAGGAGCGCCGGGAGCAGCTCCTGTCGGTCGGGGCGCGGCTGTTCTCGGAGAGCCCGTACGACGACGTGTGGATCGAGCGGGTCGCCGAGATCGCCGGGGTGTCGCGGGGCCTGCTGTACCACTACTTCCCGACCAAGCGCGACTTCTTCGCGGCGGTCGTGGAGCGCGAGAGCGGGCGGATGCTGCGCATGACGGCTGCGGTTCCGGGCGTCCCGGTGCGCGAGCAACTCGCGGCCGGTCTCGACACGTTCCTGGAGTACGTCCGGGCCCACGCGCACGGCTATCGCGCCTTCCATCGTGCCGACGCGGCCGGGGACCAGGCGGTGCGGCGGGTCTACCAGCGGGCCCTGGCCGCGCAGGAGCGGCAGATCCTCGCCGCGCTCGCCGCTGACCCCGAGTTCGGCCCGGCCTTCGAGGAGCGGCCGGAGGTGCGGCTCGCCGTGCGCGGGTGGCTGGCGTTCACCACGGCCGTCTGCCTGGAGTGGCTGCGCGACGCGGAGTTGGGTCGGGAGCAGGTGCGGGAGCTGTGCGCTCGTGCCCTGCTGGGTGTGCTCACTCCCTGAAAGGCCTCGTAAAGATCACGTGACGTGGTTGGCTCACACCCCGATCTTCGGTAAGTTAGGCAAGGCTTACCTAAGGAGGTTCGGGATGGGTGACGACAGCCAAAGCTGGACGGCGGCCCCTGCCGCGGCGGAGCGGGCACGCTCGGTGCTCGCCGCCGCGTGGTCTTGCTCGGTGACCGCGGAGGGCACGCGGGAGGAGCTGGTCGGCGCGCACACGCTGACCGAGGACGGCAGGGTACTCGTGACCGTGCCGGAGGACAGCGCCCTGCTCGCGGCCGCGATCTGCGCGCCCCGCGGCGAGCCGTCCGCGGTGCTGGAGTTCGCCGATGTCGCGCCCGTGCCCGTGCGGGGCCGGATCCGCGCGCGGCTGTGGCTCGCGGGCTGGTTCGCCGTCGAGGAGGGGCAGCTGGCCTTCACACCCACCCGTGTCGTACTGCGGCAGCCGTCCGGTGCCGTGGTCGTGGACCTCGACGACTTCGCCGCCGCCGTGCCCGACCCGCTCACCACGGCCGAGGCCCGGCTGCTGACGCACCTCGCCGACTGCCACGCCGACGCGGTCGAACGGCTCACCCGGCTCGTCGAGCACGACAGCCTGCACGGCGCGGTCCGCGTCCAGCCGCTCGCCGTGGACCGGCACGGACTGACGCTGCGCATCGAACGGGCCCGTGCCCACGGCGACGTACGCCTGGCGTTCCACGCGCCCGCCGACGACGTCGCGCAGCTCACCGAGCGCATGCACGTCCTGCTCACACAGGCGAGCGCCGCGTCCTGCCCGCGGGCGCTACAGCGGCAGCGCACAGACGGCGACGGGTGAGGGAAACGGTTCTCCGGCGCGCCGCAGCGCACCGCTCTTCTCGTCCACGTGGAAGACGGTGACGGTGCCGGACTTCTGGTTCGCCGCGAACAGCAGCGTGCCCTCCGGCGAGAAGGCGATCTGGCGGGGGAAGTCCCCCTCCACCGGCACGGTGTCCAGCAGCCTGAGCCGGGCACCGTCCGCCTCGATCGCATAGCGCGTGAGGCTGTTGGCGCCGCGGTTGGCGAGGTAGGCGAAGCGGCCGTTCGCGGTCACCAGGATCTGCGCGGGGTAGCTCGTGCCCGCCCCCGTGCCCGTGGACTGCGGCTCGCCGACGCGCACGCGTCCCGACGCGGGGTCGTAGGAGCAGACCGCCACCGTGTTGTCGACCTCGTCGGCAAGGTAGGCGTACCGGCCGCCGGGGTGGAAGGTGAGGTGACGCGGTCCCGCGCCCGACCGGGCCCGCGCCCGCGACACCTCGGTGAGCGTGCCGCCCTTCTCGTCGAGCCGGTACGTGTAGACGGTGTCGTTGCCGAGGTCCACGGCGAGCACATGCCGCCCGTCGGGGCTGGTGAAGACCTGGTGGGCGTGCGGGCCGTCCTGGCCCGGACCGGGCGGCGGACTGGAATGCCGGACGAGGTCGGTGCGCTCGCCGAGGGCTCCCGAGGAGTCGATCGGGTGCACGGCCACGCTGCCCGAGCCGTAGTTCGCACTGAGCAGCCAGCGCCCGCCCGGATGCACCGACAGATGGCAGGGGGCCGCGCCCCCGGTGCTCCGGCTGCCCAGCACCTTCCGGTCGGCCAGCCGGACGGCGGTCACGGCGCCGTCCTCGGATTCGTCCACCGCGTACAGCGTGCGGCGGTCCGGGTGGATCGCGAGATACGACGGGTCGCCGACGCCGGTGATCGTGCCGCTGCCGGTGATGCGGCCCGTCGCCGCGTCGTAGGCGGCCAGGCCGATGCCCTTGCCGCCGCCCTCGACGGAGGTGTACGTGCCGAGGTACAGGGGGCGGGGCCCAGATGGCCGCCGGGCCTCTGCGGACGGACTCGGCGCGGGGGCCGAGGGGGTTGTCGAGTCCGACGGCGCGGGCGCCTTGTCGCAGGCCGGGAGCGCCGCCGCGGCGGATCCTCCTGCCAGCGCGCCGACGAACCGGCGCCTGCTCCAGCCACCACTGCCCATGTCGCCCCTCAGGTCGTCACTCGTCCCCGTCGCGACAGCCACCTTCGCGTGGATCACCCACCGGGTGCAACAACGGCACCGCGCGTTGCGCGATACGCAACGCGAAGTGCCGACTGTCAGCGGGAACGCCCGTCGAACCCGGCGCGGTTGCGCCACAGCTGTTCCGTGACGCCCAGCCGCTCGCGCAGACGCGTCAGCCGGGGCATCCGCGCGCGCTGCTCGCGTGACACGCGGTCCAGTTCCTCGAACAGGCGCCGGGTGCGGTGCTCGGTGTCGAGTTCGTCGAGGATGCGGTTGACCTCCGTCAGGACGGCGCCCGGAAGCTGCCAGTGGCCGGGGTCGCGCTCGGCCTCCTCGCGCAGCAGCAGGCCCAGCTTGTCGCGGGTGCCCGCCGCGGTGTGCAGTTCCGCGGCGAGACGTTCCTCGGCCGACTCGGCACTCGTGCTGAGGTGGGTGGTGACCAGCACCGCGAAGCTCACCACGGCGTCGGCGACCTCGGACAGCAGCTGTTCCAGGGCGGCGCCCGTCTCGGGCTCGAACAGCGGCTTGGGCTCGCGCGCCTTCGCGAGATCGGTGAGGGAGCGCGCGAGCACGCGCAGGACGACCGTGCAGATCTCCAGCGTGTCCAGGCCGGTGCGCATCACCACCCGGTGCAGCACGCTGTCCTGCACACGCGGGTTGAGCCGCAGGCTGTCCTCGGCCTGCCGCAGGGCGGCATCCACCTCGACGATGTCGTGGTCCAGGCGCCGGGCCTCGTGCAGTTGCTCCGCCGCGCGGTCCACGGGCGTACCGCCGGCGGCCTCCTCGCCCATGCGCAGCATCAGCTGCCGCAGCCGGCGCGCCAGCCCCTCGATCGACTCGCCCGCCTCCTCCACCCACACCGGCGGAGCCAGCAGCAGATTGCACGCGAGCCCGACGCTCGCGCCGATCAGCGTCTCCACCACCCGGGCCCAGGCGGTGTTCCCGACGGTGGTGACCCCGAGGACCAGCATCGCGCTGATCGCCACCTCGGGGACGTACTCCTCCACCCGGACCAGCCGCCCCACGACCAGCGCGGCCAGCAGGAGCAGCGCCAGGCTCCACCAGGTCAGGCCCACCAGCAGGCTGAACGCGATGGCGACGAGGACTCCCGTGACCACGGCGTTCACCCGGCGGAAGCCGTTGGTGAGCGTGGCGTACAGCGTCACCTGGACGACCAGCAGCGCGGTCAGGGGAGCGGTGAGAGGTGCGGCCGTCGGCTCGGGGCTCAGCCGGAGCGCGATGACGTACGCGATCGTCGCCGCGGTCGCGGACCGGAACGTCTGGACGACCACGGGATCCCGGCGCTTGTGCATGATCCGAGTGGCGTGCGCCGTCCACTCACGTACCTCTCGCATCCTCGGGCCGTTCCCCTTCGCCTGGCGCATCGAACGCATCCATGAAGGACGTTAGCGCCGCGGGAAAACGGGGGCGACCGTGGACGCTCAGGCGGACACCTTGTCGAGAAAGGCGGCCAGCCCCTCCGTGGTCCGGTCGATCTGCTCCGCCAGGGTGAGGCTCTCCTCAAGGCGGGAGCCGCTCTCCGGCACCTTCTTCCCGCGTACGTAGAGGGAACAGGCGAGATCGGTGCATATGTACACCCCGACGGAGTTCCCCTCACGCCCGGCCGCCCCGGCCTTCCGTGCGGTCATCAGCGAGACCCCGCCCCTCGGGTGCGTCGTCAGGCACAGCGAACACATGCTGCGCTGCAGGGACCCCCGCTGCGCGGGCTGGAACCGCATCGTCACCCCGACGAGCCGCCCGTCCCGCTCGGTCACGAGATAGCTCCGATCGGGCGCTCCCGGATCCCGCCATCCGAGGAAGTCGAGATCGTCCCAGGGGCGTTCCCCGAGATCCCGGGGGACGGCCAAGCGCTTGGCCTCTCCTTTCGAGCAGTTGATGAACGAGGTGCGGATGTCCTGCTCGGTGAGCGGCTTCATGGGAGGGCTCCTGGTTCTCTTCGGCGTTCTCTTCGGCCATACCTAGGGGTCCTAGGTTTCGCGGGCCAGGTCAGGTTAGACAGCCGCGGCGAACGGGGCGAGTGGATTTCCGGGAGGCCGCCTCACTCCGGCTCCGCCGCCGAGACCTCCGGCGGCCACACCCCTGGGGCCAGTACCCCCAGGGCGTAGGCGCGGGCCACCAGTTCCGTGCGGTTGGCCGCCTGCCAGCGCGAGGACAGGCGGCGGAGGTGGTACGTCACGCCGTCGGTGGTGAGGCCGGTCTCGCGGGCGGCCCGGGCCGTGGTGGCGCCCGCCGCCAGCAGGGCCAGGATGCGGGCCTCCGCAGGGGTGACGCGTTCGGCGGGCGGGGCGCTTCGGGCCTCGTGCTCGCCGTCCTCGTGCTCGCCGTCCACCCGCAGCATCACCAGCAGCGCGGGCGTCTCCTCCACCGTGTCGCTCACCGGGTCCGCGGTCAGCTCCCCGTACCGCTCCGCCCCACCGGGCGCCCGCCAGCGCACGGACACCTGGTACCGCGAGCGGTGCCGCAGCCGCAGCGCCTCGGCGATCCGCTCCACCTGCGTCGCCTCCCGGGGGCTGAACAGGTCCAGCACGTCACACCCGCGCAGCCGCCCCGGTGTCGTACCGCACTCCGCGGCCATCGCCGGGTTCGCGAGCAGGACCGCGCCGTACACATCGCACACCGCGACCGGCATCGCGACCCGGTCGAAGAGGAGCAGGGCGCGGTTGCGCCAGATCACGGCCTCCTGCCGGGCCAGGTCCACGAGCATCTCCTGCCACGCCGGGTCGCTCCCGCGCAAGAGCGACGCGTCTGCGCGCACTACACAATCATGTAGGGCCGCCGCGTCGTCCGCCCGGCCCCGTGGATCACGCTGGATCGCAGTACTTCCGTACCGCGAAAGGCAGTTGCCGCGTCATGCCCCCCACCGGACAGACCTCCCGCCCCGCAGCCCCCTTGGCCGACATCCCCGTCGCCGACATCTCCGCCTCCGGACCCGGGGGCGCGCCCATCCAGCAGGCCATGGACCTGATGCGCGAGCACGGGCCCGCGTTCGTCCGGCGGCTGTACGGGCGGGACACCCTGTTCGTGGGCGACCTGGACCTGGTCGCCGAACTCGCGGACGAGCAGCGGTTCGCCAAGCACATCGGGCCCGGACTGGAGAACGTCCGCGAATTCGCCGCCGACGGCCTGTTCACCGCCTACAACGACGAGCCCAACTGGGCCAAGGCCCACGACATCCTCATGCCCGCCTTCGCGCTGGGCTCGATGCGGACGTACCACCCCGTGATGCTGCGGGTCGCCCAGCGGCTCATCGACTCCTGGGACCGCGACGCCGCCGTCGGCAAGCCCGTCGACGTGCCCGGCGACATGACCCGCATGACACTCGACACCATCGGGCTGGCCGGCTTCGGATTCGACTTCGGCTCCTTCGAGCGGGCCGAGCCGCACCCCTTCGTCGAGTCGATGGTCCGCTGCCTGGAATGGAGCATGACCCGCCTCGCCCGCGTCCCGGGCCAGGACTACTCGGCGCAGGACGCGGCCTTCCGCGACGACTCCGCCTACCTCGCCCAGGTCGTCGACGAGGTCATCGCCGCCCGCACCGGCACCGACCAGAGCCAGGCCGACGACCTCCTCGGCCTGATGCTCACCGCCGAGCACCCGGCCGACGGCACCACCCTCGACACGGCCAACATCCGCAACCAGGTCATCACCTTCCTGATCGCCGGTCACGAGACCACCTCCGGCGCCATGTCCTTCGCGCTGTACTACCTCGCCAAGCACCCCACCGCACTCCAGATGGTGCAGCGCGAGGTCGACGAGATGTGGGGCGACGCGGCGGACGTCGAGCCGACGTACGACGAGGTCGGCCGGCTGACCTACACCCGCCAGGTCCTCAACGAGGCGCTCCGGCTCTGGCCCACGGCCGCCGTGTTCGCCCGGCAGGCCCGCGAGGACACACTGCTCGGCGGCCGGATCCCGATGCGCGCCGGGGACTCCGCCCTGGTGCTCACGCCGATGCTGCACCGGCAGCCCGTCTGGGGCGACAACCCCGAGCTGTTCGACCCCTCCCGCTTCACCGCCGAGGCGGAGGCGGAGCGCCCGGTGCACGCCTTCAAGCCGTTCGGCACCGGTGAGCGCGCCTGCATCGGACGCCAGTTCGCGCTGCACGAGGCGACCATGCTGCTGGCCATGCTCGTCCACCGCTACCGGCTGGGCGACCACGCCGACTACCGGCTCGACATCAAGGAGACCCTCACCCTCAAGCCCGAGGGCTTCACCCTCGCGCTCACCCCGCGCACCTCCGCCGACCGCGTCCACACGCCGCTGCCCGGCGCCACCCCCCTCCAGGACACCGGAGCGGCGGAGCCGCAGGACCTGCCCGCGCGCGTCCGCCCCGGCACCGCCGCCCTCTTTCTGCACGGCAGCAACTACGGCACCTGCCGCGACTTCGCCGCCCAGCTCGCCGACGAGGCCGCCACCGTCGGCTGCGAGACCCAGGTGGCAGCCCTGGACGCCTACGCCGGCGGCCTGCCCACCGACCGGCCCGTCGTCATCACCGCCGCCTCCTACAACGGCCGCCCCACCGACGACGCCACCGCCTTCGCCGCCCGCCTCGAAGAGGACCACGACCTGTCCGGCGTGACGTACGCGGTGCTCGGCGTCGGCGACCGCAACTGGGCGGCTACCTACCAGCACGTCCCCACCCGGATCGACGAGCGGCTCGCGGAGTCCGGCGCCACCCGGCTCCTCGACCGCGCCGCCGCCGACGCCTCCGGCGACCTCACCGGCACCGTCCGGGAGTTCACGGCGGCCCTGCGCACCGCCCTCCTGCGGCAGTACGGCGACCCGGACGCCACGACCCCGGACCCCGAGCCCACGGCCGCCTACGAGGTCCGCACCCTGACCGGCGGCCCGCTGGACGCCCTCGCCGAACGGCACGAACTCGTCCCCATGAAGGTCACCGAGGCCTACGACCTCACCGCGCCCGGCTACGCACGCCGCAAGCGGTTCCTCCGCGTCGCCCTCCCCGAAGGCGTCACCTACCGCACGGCCGACCACCTCACCGTGCTGCCCGCCAACGACCCGGAACTCGTCACCCGCACCGCCACCGCGCTCGGCCTCGACCTCGACACCGTCCTGGACATCCGCGCCACCCGCCCCCGCCGCGACGGCATCGCCGTCGACCGGCCCGTGACGGTACGACAGCTCCTCACCCACCACGTGGAGCTGCAGGAGCGCCCGAGCGCCGGGCAGCTCGCCGCGCTCGCCGCCGCCAACCCCTGCCCGCCGGAGCGCGCGGCCCTGGCCGCCCTCACCGACGACCCGCGCACCCTGGTGGAGATCCTCGAGGACCACCCGGCCCTGCGGGGCGCCCTGGACTGGCCGCAACTCCTCGACCTCCTCACCCCGCTGCGCCCCCGGCACTACTCCATCTCCTCCTCGCCCGCCGTCGACCCCGGCCAGGTGGACCTGATGGTGTCGCTGCTGCGGGCACCCGCCCGCTCCGGCAAGGGCGTCTACCGGGGTACCGGATCCGGCCACCTCAACACGGTCGAGCCGGGCGACACGATCTACGCGCGCGTGCAGCCGTGCCGGGAGGCCTTCCGCATCGACGCCACCGGCGGATCCGCACCCGTCGTCATGGTCGCGGCCGGCACCGGCCTCGCCCCGTTCCGCGGCGCCATCGCCGACCGCACGGCAGCCCTCGCGGCGGGCGCCGAACTCGCCCCCGCCGTCTGCTACTTCGGCTGCGACGCCCCCGACGCCGACTTCATGCACGCCGACGAACTGGGCGCCGCGGATTCGGCCGGGGCCGTATCGCTGCGCCCCGCCTTCAGCGAGACGCCCGAGGGCGAGGTGCGGTTCGTACAGCACCGCATCGCCGCCGAGGCCGAGGAGGTCTGGGCCCTGCTGGACGCCGGAGCGCGGGTGTACGTCTGCGGCGACGGTTCGCGGATGGCGCCCGGCGTGCGGGAGGCGTTCCGTACCCTGTACCGCAAGTACGCACCGGCGGTCGACGGCGCCGATGAGACGGCCGCCGAGCAGTGGCTCGACGGGCTGGTGGCGGACGGGCGCTACGTCGAGGACGTGTACGCGGCCGGCTGACCGAAACCGCGGGGGAGGGGTGGGCACACGGTGGTGGACTCCTGGGAACGGGCCCGGCACATCCTGGAGGCGGCGGGCCTGGACCCCGGGCGCCTCGCCCGCCTCCGCCCGCTGACCGGCGGCACGTACAACACCGTCGAGGAACTCCGCCTCACCGACGGCACCCGCTATGTGGTGAAGATCCCGCCCGCCGCCACGGTCCCCGGCCTCCGGCACGAGCGCCGACTGCTCGTGTCGGAGGCCGAGTTCTACCGTTCGGCCGCCCGCGCCGGCGTCCCCGCGCCGCGGCTGGTGTCCATGGACGACGACTTCCTGCTGATGACGGCCTGCCCCGGCGACCCCTGGGACGACTCCCTCACCGCGGCGGAGCAGACCGCACTGCGCACCGAGCTGGGACGCCGGACCGCTCGTCTGCACCAGGTGACGGGCCCCGGCTTCGGCTATCCCTCCGGTGCCCTCGGCCCGCTCGCCCCCGACTGGCGGAGCGCGTTCACAGTCATGTTCGACGCCGTCCTCGACGACGCCCGGCGCTACGAGGCCTGGCTGCCCCGCCCGGCCGCCGCGGTGGCCCGTACCGCCCGCTCCGCGTACGGCGCCCTCGACGAGGTGACCGTCGCGTGCCTGGTCCACTTCGACCTGTGGCGGGGCAACATCCTCGTCGACCGTTCCGAGGGAGCGGCCCGCGTCGGCGGGCTCATCGACGGGGAGCGCATGTTCTGGGGCGACCCCCTCGCCGACTTCGTCTCCCTGGCGCTGCTGGGGGACATCAAGGAGGACGAGGCGTTCCTGTCGGGCTACCGGGAGTCCGGAGGCCGGGCCGACTTCGACACCCCGGCCCGTCTCCGTCTCGCCCTGTACCGCGCCTATCTGTACCTGATCATGCTCACCGAGACGGTTCCGCGCGAGGCCGGCGAGGACCAGGTGCGCTGGGTGCGGGAGACGGTCGCCCCGGAACTCGTCGCGGCCCTGGACGAGCTCGACGGCTGAGGTTTCGCAGGTCACGGCGGAGGTACTCGCGTGGCGCCCGAACCACGAAGGGAGTATGTCGTGACCGACCACCGCCTCGAAGGACCCGGCGAGAACGGTGAGCCCGTCCCGCGGGACATGCCGGACCAGCAGGCCGACACAGGCGAGGACCCGTGGGAGGTCGCCCCGCGCTTCACGGGCACCGGCGAGGACGAGAAGGACGGCGAGGACCGCGCCGACGAGCCCGCCGGCGACGTCCCCGGCACGGACGAGGCGGGGACGGGCAGGCAGGGGGAGGAGCCGCAGCCGGGAACGGTGCACCCCGAACATCCGGTGCCGGACGAGCCCGCCGACTGAGCGCCCCTGAGCGCCCCTGAGCGCCCCTGAGCGCCGATGGCCGCAGCCGCCTGTGGGGGCCGGCTGCGGCCATCGGTTGAGCGCACGTTGACCGTGGGGCAGGTTGAGCGCGGGAAGGGGGGCCGGGGTGGCCCGAGGTCAGCCCACCTTGTGTCCCCGCATCGGTTCCGTCGGCGCGCCCGCACCCTGCTGGAGCCCCTGCAGGAACTGCTCCAGCACCTCCGGCGCCGTGTGCTCCGGCCGCCAGCCGAGCTCCCCGCGCGCGTGGGCGCAGTCCATCAGGGGCAGCCGCAGCACCGCGTCGAACAGGTGCGGTGAGGCGGGCAGCAGGCGCAGGCCCCAGGCGGCGGCGATCGCCGAACGGGCCGCGGTGCGCGGCAGCCGCACCGGGCGTGCGCCGAACATCCTGCCCAGGAGCTCCGCGTCGACCGTCGGCTCGGCCGCCAGGTTGAACGCGCCCCGGGCTTCGGAGTGCACCGCCAGCCGGTACGCGTGCGCCGCGTCGTCCGTGTGCAGCGCCTGCAACCGCAGGCCCGCGATGTCGGGCAGGAAGGGCAGCAGCTCCGGACGGGCCGCCGGGCCCGGCAGAAAGCGCCCGCCGAAGATACGGCGCTGCTCACTCGCGGACTCCCGCCGGAAGAGGAAGGCGGGCCGCATCCGCACCACCCGCGTCCCGGGATGATCGCGCTCGAACGTGTCCAGCGCACGCTCCAGGTAGGCCTTCTCCCGGCAGTACGCGGCGTCCGGCCAGCCGTGCGTCGGCCATGACTCGTCCACCGTCCGGTCCTTGGGACCCGGGGAGTACGCGCCGACCGACGAGGCGTGCACCAGCGCCGGCACCCCCGCGGCGGCCACCGCATCGAACACCCGCATGCTGCCGAGCACATTGGTGCGCCAGGTCTTCGCGGGGTCGTGCGTCGGCTGGAACGCCCAGGCCAGATGGATGACCGCGTCGGCACCCGTGAACCGCTCCACGAGGTCGGACTCCGCGAAGGCCAGATCGACCGCGGACCAGTCCGTCTTCGGCGGAGACCACTCGGGGATCCGCCGGGCCAGTCCCAGCACGGAGGCGACCTCCGGATCCTCGGAGAGAAGGCGCACCAGGCTGGTGCCCACATTGCCGGTGGCGCCCGTGACAACAACCCTCTTGCCCGTTCCGCTGCTCACCTTCCGCTCCTCTCGGCCGCATGGTTCCGCCGGCGCTGACCGAGTACCCGGGGGGCACGGAAGTCACCGCACCCGGTCGTCCGGAACGGTCTCGGCCCACAGGTTCTCCGCCTGGAGCAGCAGCGTGCCCAGCACCGCCGTGTGCGCGGCCCCCTCCCCGGCGTACCGGCGCAGGGTCTCCTGCAGCTCCTGGTGCAGCTCCCGCATGGCCTCCTCGGTCTCCTTGTCCGGGCGGGGCCGCACGCTGCCGTCGAGCAGACTGTCCGCCTCGGTGCGGCAGGCCTCCCCGATCAGGTCCAGCAGACGCGCGTACGCGTCGAGGGCCGGGCCCTCGGGCGGGGCGGGTGTCCGGGCGTCGTCCACGGACACCGCCAGGGCCCGGGTCAGAGCGGTCACGTGCCCGGTGACCCGGCCGAACCGCTCGTCCTCGTCCACCGGCGGCAGGGCACCTCCGTGGGGCACGCGGTGCAGGGCACGCAGCGGGCCGTAGGTCAGGCGCAGGCTCTCCTGGCTCCACCGGCGCGCCGAGCGAAGCGCCTCCAGCCGGTGGTCCAGCCGGGACGACGAGCCGAGCCAGCCGACCGCGGTCCCCGCGTCCCACTCGCCCTCGCGCAGATCGGCGGCGACGGTGCGCAGGACGTCGCCCGCCTCCCGGGCGAGGGCCGCCAGGTTCTCCCGTACGTCCCGCAGATGGACCGGCGGCAGGACCAGCGCGTTGACCGCGACGCCGATGACGGCGCCCAGCGCCGCCTGTCCCACCCGGTGCCCGACGCTCGACATGCTCACCGAGCCCGCGGTGAGGGTGAACAGCGCGGTGGTCGCCGCGTAGATGCCCTGGTCGCCGAAGCGGGACCAGTTCGCGAGCAGCATCAGCACCGGGACGGACAGGGCGAGCGCGCCCGTCGTGTCGCCGGTGAGCGCCTGCGCGGCCGAGGCCAGCACGGTGCCGACGCAGATCGCCCCGAACTGCCGCGCGCCCTGCACCAGCGAGCTGTAGACGGTGGCCTGCACCAGCACCAGTGCCACCCATGGCGCCATCAGCGCCAGCGGGTCTCCCATCCAGACGCCGCCCACTACCCAGGCGAGCACCGCCGCCGCGGCGGCCTTGAGTGACTGGACGACCAGATCGCGTTCCCGCCCGGGCCCCTTCCAGGCGGCTCGCAGGGCGTCCCAGGCGGCCCGTGTCTCCCGCCGCACGGAGTCCACCGGCCGGGTATCGCGGGCCCCCTGCCCCAGCGTGCGGATCCTTCCCCGTCCCTGATCGGCCGACGAGCCTCCGTCACGCCTCCTCATGCCTGCCTCATGCCAGCCTCATGCCAGCGGGCTGCCGCGGAGGGAGGACAGCAGGTGCGCGGGGTCGGCGTAGACCGCCTCCGCGCCGGACTTCTCCAGGTCGGTGCGCGGGATGCCGCCGCACAGCAGACCCACACACCGCACCCCGGCGCGGCTGCCCGCGAGCATGTCCCACACGGTGTCGCCGACGAAGACCGCCCGCTCCGCCGGCACCCCGGCCAGCTCCAGCGCGTGCTCCACCGGCTCGGGCGCCGGCTTGCCCTCGTCGACGTCGTCGGCGCTCGCCGTCGCGGTGATGGCGTCGTCCGCGTCGATGGCCCGGCGCAGCGCGCTCAGCTCGGCGCCGCCCGCCGAGGTGGCCAGCACCACCGCCCAGCCCTCCCGGTGCAGCCGGCGCAGCAGCGGACCTGCCCCGGGCAGCGCGGGCAGCCGGTCGACGTACTGCCCGTACAGCGCCTTGTGGGCGGCGCTGATGCCGGCGTCCTGGTCCGTGTCGCGGCTGTCTCCCAGCAGGTGGGCGACGAGGTCGGTGGAGGGCAGGCCCACGGCCCGGTGAACGGCGTGCATCGGCACCTGGTGGCCCGACTGTCGCAACGCCTCCCACCACGTCACGACGTGCAGATGGTTGGTGTCGACCAGAGTGCCGTCGACATCGAACACGGCCGCCCGTTCGGCGCTGTCCATGGGTGCGGTCCCTTCCTCGCCGGTCCTCTCCGGCTCGCCCGGGTACCACCTCAGCCGCCCGCCACGCCGGACGGCACCCGCCGCTCACGGGTCCAGGCCAGCAGCTCGTCGAGGGACCACGTCGTCACCACACGCTCCGGCGGAACCCCGCACTCCTCCGCCCGCGCGCACCCGTTGATCTGCCAGTCCAGCTGCCCCGGCGCGTGCGCGTCGGTGTCGACGGAGAACAGCAGCCCCGCGGCCACGGCCCGGCGCAGCAGCCGCCGTGGCGGGTCGAGCCGCTCCGGCCTGCTGTTGATCTCCAGGGCCGTGCCGGTCTCCGCGCACGCCGCGAACACCTCGTCCGCGTCGAACTCCGACTCGGGCCGTCCCCGCCCGGTCACCAGCCGCCCCGTGCAGTGCCCGAGCACGTCGGAGTGCGGATCGTGTACGGCGGCCACCATCCGCCGGGTCATCGACCGGGCGTCCATCCGCAGCTTGGAGTGCACCGACACCACCACGACATCGAGCCGGTCCAGCAGCTCCGGCTCCTGGTCGAGCGAGCCGTCCTCGAGGATGTCGCACTCGATGCCGGTCAGCAGCCGGAACGGCGCCCAGGTCCCGTTCAGCTCCGCCACCACGTCCAACTGCTCCCGCAGCCGCTCGGCCGTGAGGCCACGCGCCACCGTCAGCCGCGGCGAGTGGTCGGTCAGCGCCGCCCACTCGTGGCCCAGCGCCGCCGCGGCCCGGCCCATCTCCTCGATCGGGCTGCCGCCGTCCGACCAGTCGGAATGCAGATGGCAGTCCCCGCGCAGCAGCTCCCGCAGCCGCTCGCCGCCCCGCACGGGGGGCCGCTCCTCGGCCTCGTCCTCCAGCGTGCGCAGATAGCCGGGCTCCTGCCCGGCCAGCGCCTCCCGCACCACCTGCGCGGTCTTCGGCCCGACGCCCTTCAGCGACTCCAGCGAACCGTCCGCCGCCCGCCGGCGCACCTCGTCGTCGCCCAGTTCCTTCAGCACCCGGGCCGCCGTACGGAAGGCGCGCACCCGGTACGTCGGTGCCAGGGACCGCTCCAGCAGGAAGGCGATCCGGTCCAGTGCCTCGACGGGATCCATCGCCACCTCCACCTCAAGGGTTCCCCAGCCCCCGGCGGACCGCACAACGTGGGCTTGAACCCCGCGCTGTCGCCGGTTGCGCTCTACCCTCGATGCATGACCGAAAGCGCGAGCCCGTACATATCCCACCCGCGGATCATGGTGCTCGGGGTGCAGCCGGGCACACCGCCGTTCCGGATCGTGGAGATCGACGGCCAGGTGGTCGGGGAGGCCAAGGCCGCCACCGACGTACTGGCGGCGGCGGCCGCGTTCGGCATCACGGTCCACGACATGGACGACCCGGACGTGGTCCGCTGGGTGGGCGGAGACAAGTACACCTGGACCCTGCACTAAAGGGTGTTGCAGAAGGCTTGGTGGCGGGCATGGCTGAGCAACGCCTGACGTGCTGTTTCACCCGGCTAGGGCGAGGTTGTGCATGGTGGC